>NZ_CP015118.1:5179411-5484082 GCF_002116905.1 Piscinibacter gummiphilus | reverse complement strand
GCGCCTCGGTGGTCGCCACCGACCTCGCCAACCAGTCCACCGTGGTCTTCTGCGACGAACGTGCGCCGGGCCAGGTGGCGAAGGTCCGCGCCGCGTGGACCGAGTGGCGGCAGCGCAACGACGTCGAGGCGGTGACGCGGCGCACCGATCCCGCGTGGATCGAGAAGGTGCGGCAGTCGGTCGTGTCGAACGAGTCGGCGCTGCACGCGAAGATGGCCGAGCGTGGCGCGCCCGACGTGGTGTGTGCTGCGCTGCCCGCGGCCTGGCGCGAGGCCGGGATGGACATGCGGGCCAGGTACCCGCTGGCGTACGCCGAGGCCGCATCGCCGTCGACCGCGCCGCAGGGGGTGTCCGCCAGCGGCACGGTGTTCACCGTCGCCCAGCTCCAGCGCCACTACGCCACGGGTTCGCTCGACGAACGCCGCAGCCGCCTGCGTGCGCCGCTGTTCGTGAAGGGCACGGCGGTGAAACGCGGCGACCGCTGGTTCCTCGTGCAGGACGACGGCACCTGGGTCGCGCGCCTGTCGATCGCGCCGGGCTTTTCGCTGGCGGCCCACGAAGGCCGGGAGATCGTGCTGGCCGGCACGCTGAACGAACTGCCGTCGACCGTGGCCTTCCTGCAGGACGGCCGCGTGGTGGCCGACCCGTCCCGGCTCGTGGCGGCCACGGGGTCCGATGCGGACTGGCTCGTGCGCAAGGGCGTGCCGCTCGACCGCGTGCGCACGAAACCGGGGGGCGGTGTCGGATCCGGCGACATCGAGGCCGTGCTGTTCTCGGGCAAGGCCGCGATGCTGCTGCTCGACGACGGCTGGCTGTACGACCGCCCGGGCGCGCCGCCGCCGTCGGACCTCGACGTCAAGGCCTCGCGCGACCTGGAGCCCCAGTACTGGCACCGCTGGAAGTCGGCGGGGGGCGGCAAGTACCTGGTACGCCGGGCCGATGCCCGCGGACGCCTGAGCGAGGACTGGAAACCCGTCACCGGCATGTGGCGCGTGAAACCCTGGCCCGACGGCCCGTCCATCGAGGGCGGTTTCGCCAAGTCCGACTTCTACGGCAGCATCGCCACGGGCGGCACCTACACGAAGCAGGTGTGGTTCTTCAAGCGCGACGGCCGCTTCAGCAGCCTCGGCTTCTCGCAGAGCGGCGCCGGCTCGATGGCGGCCATGAACGGCTTCACCGCCGGGCAGACCACGGTGCGCGACACGAAGGGCTCGCAGACGTCCGGCTTCGCGAGCGGCGGCGGCGTCACCGTCTCGAACCAGCGTGCGGGCGGCGACGGCGCGGGCAACCGCGGCACCTACACGGTCGACCGCTACGCCCTCGAACTGCACTTCGACAACGGCCAGGTCGCTCGCGTCTTCTCGTTCCCGTGGGACGACAAGCGCACGAGCGCCTGGATCAACGACGCGGCGTACCTCGAGGACAAGTGAGCCGCCGGCTCAATGCGCGGCCGGGGTGCGCAGCCGCTCGACCTCGCGGGCGACCAGGCGGTCGCGCCAGTTGCCGAGCACCAGCAGCACGACCAGCCCATGGATCGCCAGGCCGAGCCCCCAGCCGGCCAGCGGGAACATGTGCCACCGCAGGCCGCCGGTCACGCTGTTCAGCACGAAGAGGCCGAGGTTCACGGCGACGAACACCAGGGCATGGATCATCCAGCCGGTCTTGATCGCCACGCGGCGGCGGGCCAGGCGGGTCAGCGATGCGTCGTCACGGGGGAGGGTGGGGTGGTTCATGGTGGATCTCCGGGTGGGATGGGAGGCATCGTGCGCCAGGCGTCCCCGGGTGACGACCCCCATGCGACGGACCGTGTCCGGACGGCGTGAACCGCCGGTGGCACGGCGCGAACGGGGCCCTCCCTATAATCTCGCCCCATGCGTCGCTGGCTTTCCCTGCTGCTGCTCGTCCTCCTGCCGCTCCAGTTCACCTGGGCGGCGGCGGCCGTGTACTGCCAGCACGAAGCCGCGCCGGCCGCACGGCACGTGGGCCACCACGAGCACGAACACGAAGACGCCGTGCAGGCCGGGAAGGACACCCGCGATGCGGTGAAGCTCGCCAAGTTCGCGAGCGACAACGACTGCGGCTCCTGCCATCTGACGGCCCTCAAGCCGCTGCAGGCCGAGCCGCTGGCCGTGCCCGCGCTGAACGGCCGCCATGCACCCGCCGGCACCGTGCACCCGCTCCAGACCCGCGAGCCCGATCGCCTCGAACGGCCCAACTGGGGCCTCGCCTGATTCGGCGAGCGCACCCCAGGCCCAACCCCTTTCCCACCTGACGCTGCTGCCCTCGTCGAATCCCATCCGGCTGCCTTAGCAACCCCTTGGAGCATTCGATGCGCAGAACCTGCGTGCCGCCCCTGTGCGCGGCACTGATTTCCCTGGCCGTGTCCACGGCCTTCGCCCAGGCGCCCGTGCCTGCCCTTCCATCACCCCCCGTGGCCGAACGTCCCGGCCTGACGCTGGAGGCGGCCCTCCAGGCCGCGCTTCATCAGCATCCGCGGCTGCGCGCCGCGTCGGCCGAGGTCGACGCCGCGGACGGTGCCGTCGACCAGGCGGGCGTGTGGCCCAACCCGACGCTCGGCGTGGAACAGGAGGACGCGGGGCGTGACACCCGCACCACCACGTTCCTGCTGAACCAGCCCATCGAGCTGGGCGGCAAACGCTCGGCGCGGGTCGCGCTGGCCCGCAGCGGCCGGGCCGTCGCCGACGCGGACCTCGCCGCCCGCCGGGCCGAGGTCCGCGCGGACACCGTCCAGGCCTTCTTCGACGCCCTGATCGCCCAGGAGCGGGTCGGTGTCACCGAGGAATCGCTGCGCATCGCGGCGAGTGGCACGGCCGCGGCGACGCGCCGGGTCGCCGCCGGCAAGGTGTCGCCGACCGAGGAGACCCGCGCCCGGGTCGCCGAGTCCAACGCGCGCATCGAGCTGCGCCAGGCCGAGTCGGACCGCCAGCGCGCGATGCTCGCGCTCGGCGTGGCCATGGGCGAGCCCCGCGGCCCGTCGGGCCGGCTCGACGGTCGGGCGGAGGCGCTCCCGCCGCTGCCGGCCGGCGACACGCTGCGTCGGCGAATCGACCATTCGCCGCTGTTGCAGCGTGCGCGGGGCGAGGTCGATCGCGCGGGGGCGGCCTACCAACTCGAGCGGGCCCGGCGCATCCCCGACCTGACGCTGAGCCTCGGCACCAAGCGCTCGCAGGAGCTGGGCCGCAACCAGCCGGTGATCGGCTTCTCGATCCCGCTGCCGGTGTTCGACACGAACCGCGGCGCCCAGCACGAGGCCCTGCGCCGCCGGGACGCGGCCGAAGCCCTGGCGCTGGCCGAGGCGCGGCGGGTCGAGGCCGAGGTGCTGCAGGGCATCGACCAGCTGCAGGCCCTGGCGGGCGAGGTGCAGATCCTGCGCGAGGAGGTCCTCCCCGGCGCACGCAGCGCCTACGAGGCGGCGAGCCGCGGCTTCGAACTGGGCAAGTTCGACTTCATCGAGGTGCTCGACGCGCAGCGCACGTGGCTGCTCGCGCGCTCCCAGTACCTGACCACGCTGGCATCGGCCCACCGCGCCGCCGCCGAACTCGAGCGCCGCCTCGGCGCCGCGGACAACGAACACTGAGATTCCCATGAACCAGACGACGAACACGGCCCTCGGCCGCAAACAACTGATCGCCATCGTCCTCGTGCTGCTCCTCGGCGGGGCCGGGGCCGCCGCGATCCTCGGCGCCAGACCCGCCTCGGAAGCAGGCCACGGCCATGACGAAGCGAAGGGCCACGCCGACGCGGAACACCACGGCGAGGAGAAAGACGGCCACGACCACGACCACGCCGAGGGGGGTGAACACCACGAGGAACCCGCGGAAGGCACGGTCGCGATGACCGCCGAGCAGATCAAGGCGGCCGGCATCGCGGTGGAGACCGCCGGTCCCGCCGCCCTCCGCGCCACGCTGCGCCTGCCCGGCGAGATCGGCTTCAACGAGGACCGCACGGCCCACGTCGTGCCCCGCGTGACGGGGGTGGTCGAGGCCGTGCCCGTGGCGCTCGGCCAAGCGGTGAGGAAGGGCCAGGTGCTGGCCGTCATCGGCAGCTCGGCGGTCTCGGAACTGCGGGCCGAACTGCAGGCGGCGACGACGCGGCTGCAGCTCGCGCGGTCGACCCATGAGCGCGAGAAGGCGCTGTGGGAGCAGAAGATCTCGCCGCAGCAGGACGTGCTGCAGGCCGAGGCGGCGCTGCGCGAGGCGGAGATCGCGGTGAACAACGCGCGGCAGAAGCTGCAGGCGGTGGGTGCCGGCCCGGGCACGGGGAACCTGAACCGGTTCGAGTTGCGCGCACCGTTCGACGGCACCGTGGTCGAGAAACACATCTCGCTCGGCGAACAGGTGCGCGAGGACACGCAGGTCTTCACGCTCTCGGACCTCCGCACCGTGTGGGCCCGCATCGACGTGCCGGCCCGGGACCTGCCGCGGGTCCGCGTGGGCGAGCAGATCCGCATCCGCGCGAGCGCTTTCGACCAGGTGGCCTCGGGTCGGGTCGCCTACGTGGGCTCGCTCATCGGCGAGCAGACGCGCACCGCCCAGGCGCGCATGGTGGTCGACAACCCGAAGGCGCTGTGGCGCCCCGGATTGTTCGTCGACGTCGAGGTGAGCGGCGACGAGACACCGGTGCCGGTTGCCGTGGCGGCCGATGCGATCCAGACCGTCGGGAACCAGAGCGTGGTGTTCGTGCGGACGGAGGCGGGCTTCGTGGCACGTCCCGTGTCGACGGGGCGCGCCGACGGGGCTCGGGTCGAGGTGGTGAAGGGCCTGAGCGCCGGTGACCGCTACGCCGCTGCCGGCAGCTTCGTCGTCAAGTCGGAGGCCGGCAAGGCCTCGGCCACGCATTCGCACTGACGAGGACCCCCCCATGTTCGAACGAATCATCCGCTTCGCCATCGAGCAACGGTGGCTGGTGCTGCTCGCCGTCCTCGGGATGGCGGCCCTCGGCGTCTACAACTACCAGAAGCTCCCCATCGACGCGGTGCCGGACATCACGAACGTCCAGGTGCAGGTCAACACCGAGGCGCCGGGCTATTCGCCGCTCGAGACCGAGCAGCGCGTGACCTACGCCGTCGAGACCGTGATGGCCGGCCTGCCCGGCCTGCAGCAGACCCGGTCGCTCTCGCGCTACGGGCTCTCGCAGGTCACGGTCATCTTCCGGGACGGCACCGACATCTACTTCGCGCGGCAACTCGTCAACGAGCGCATCCAGGGCGCACGCGACCAGCTGCCGCCCGGCGTGACGCCCGCGATCGGCCCCATCTCCACCGGCCTCGGCGAGATCTACCAGTGGACCGTGGAGGCGCAGGAGGGCGCGGCGAAGCCGGATGGCAGTCCGTACACGCCCACCGACCTGCGCGAGATCCAGGACTGGGTCATCAAGCCGCAGCTGCGCACCGTGCCCGGGGTCACCGAGATCAACTCGATCGGCGGCTTCGCGAAGGAGTACCACGTCGCCCCCGATCCGACGAAGCTGTCCGCGCACGGGCTCACGCTCGGGGATGTCGTCGCCGCGCTGGAGCGCAACAACGCGAACGTCGGCGCCGGCTACATCGAGCGCCAGGGCGAGCAGTACCTGATCCGCGCGCCGGGCCAGGTGCGGTCGATGACGGACATCGGCAACGTGGTGCTGCGCAACCAGGGCAGCGTGCCGGTGCGCATCAAAGACGTCGCCACCGTCGAGATCGGCAGGGAGTTGCGCACGGGGGCTGCCACCGACAACGGCCGCGAGGTGGTGCTCGGCACCGTCTTCATGCTGATCGGCGAGAACAGCCGCACCGTGTCGCAGGCCGTGGACAAGCGCATGGTGGAGATCAACCGCGGGCTTCCGGCCGGGGTGCACGCCGTCACGGTGTACGACCGCACGGTGCTGGTCGACAAGGCCATCGCCACGGTGAAGAAGAACCTGCTCGAAGGGGCGGTGCTCGTGATCGCCGTGCTGTTTCTCTTCCTCGGGAACATCCGCGCGGCCGTGCTCACGGCGATGGTGATCCCGCTGTCGATGCTGTTCACGTTCTCCGGCATGGTGAACCAGAAGGTCAGCGCGAACCTGATGAGCCTGGGCGCGCTCGACTTCGGCATCATCATCGACGGCGCCGTGGTGATCGTGGAGAACTGCGTGCGGCGCCTCGCGCATGCGCAGGCGCACCACGGCCGCCCGCTCACGCGCGCCGAACGCTTCCACGAGGTGTTCCTCGCGTCGCAGGAAGCCCGCCGGCCGCTGCTCTTCGGGCAGCTGATCATCATGGTCGTGTACCTGCCGATCTTCGCGCTGGCCGGGGTCGAGGGGAAGATGTTCCACCCGATGGCGTTCACCGTGGTGATCGCGCTCATCGGCGCGATGATCCTGTCGATCACCTTCGTGCCCGCGGCCGTCGCGCTGTTCATCGGCGACAAGGTCGCCGAGAAGGAGAACCGCCTGATGGGCTGGGCGCGGCAGGTGTACGAGCCGCTGCTGCGCCGGGTGATGTCGGCCAAGCCGCTCGTGCTCACCGCCGCGGCCGTGGTCGTGGTGCTGTCGGGCCTGCTGGCCACGCGGCTGGGCAGCGAGTTCGTGCCGAGCCTGAACGAGGGCGACTTCGCGGTGCAGGCGCTGCGCATCCCGGGCACGAGCCTGTCGCAGTCGGTCGCGATGCAGCAGCAGCTGGAACACACGCTGAAGGCGAAGTTCCCGGAGATCGACCGCGTGTTCGCCCGCACCGGCACGGCCGAGATCGCGGCCGACCCGATGCCGCCCAACATCTCCGACAGCTACGTGATGCTCAAGCCCGCGGGCGAATGGCCCGAGCCGCGCCGCACGCGCGACGAACTGCTCGCGGCCGTGAAGGCCGAACTGGCGACGCTGCCGGGCCAGAACTACGAGTTCTCGCAGCCCATCCAGCTCCGGTTCAACGAGCTGATCTCGGGCGTGCGGTCCGACGTCGCGGTCAAGGTGTTCGGCGACGACATGGACGTGCTCGAGGACACGGCGACCCGCATCGCGGGCGTGCTGCAGGGCGTGCGGGGCGCGACCGAGGTCAACGTCGAGCAGACCACGGGCCTGCCGATGCTGACCGTGCAGATCGACCGCGAGAAGACCGCGCGCTACGGCCTGAACGTCCAGGACGTGCAGGACACGCTGGCCACGGCGGTGGGCGGGCGCGAGGCCGGCACGGTGTTCGAGGGTGACCGCCGCTTCGACATCCTCGTGCGACTGCCCGAGCGCCTGCGCGCCGACCAGGACGCCATCCAGCGCCTGCCCGTCGCGCTGCCGCGCAGCGGCGAGGGCCCGCAGCGGTTCATCCCGCTGAGCGAGGTGGCGTCGCTGTCGGTCGCCCCCGGCCCGAACCAGGTCAGCCGCGAGGACGGCAAGCGCCGCGTGGTGGTCAGCGCGAACGTGCGCGGGCGCGACATCGGCGGCTTCGTGGCCGAGGCCGAACAGGCGATCCAGCGGCAGGTCAAGCTGGAGACGGGCTACTGGATGACCTGGGGCGGCCAGTTCGAGAACCTGCAGTCGGCGACGAACCGGCTGAAGGTGGTCGTGCCCGTGTCGCTGCTGCTCGTGTTCACGCTGCTGTTCGCGATGTTCGGCAACCTGCGGGACGGGCTGCTGGTGTTCACCGGCATTCCGTTCGCACTGACCGGCGGCATCGTCGCGCTGTGGTTGCGCGGCATCCCGCTGTCGATCTCGGCCGCGGTGGGATTCATCGCACTGTGCGGCGTCGCGGTGCTCAACGGCCTCGTGATGCTGTCGTTCATCCGCAACCTGCGCGAGGCCGGGCAGCCGCTCGACGCGGCGATCCACGACGGCGCGCTGACCCGGCTGCGGCCGGTGCTGATGACGGCCCTCGTCGCATCGCTCGGTTTCGTGCCGATGGCACTGGCCACCGGCACGGGCGCCGAGGTGCAGCGCCCGCTCGCGACCGTGGTGATCGGCGGCATCCTGTCCTCCACCGTGCTCACGCTGCTGGTGCTGCCGGTGCTGTACCGGCTGGTGCATGGGCGGGACGAGGAGGAGGCGGTCTTCGAGGCGGCTACGCCCGTGTCGCCGATGCGCGCGCCAGCTGGATGAACGCGTTCACGTAGTCCGTCCCGGCATCCGCCTCGCGGATGCCGAGGAAGATCTGCTTCGCGATGCCCCTGGCGCCCAGCCGCACGGCCACCACGGGCATCTTCAACGCGTACTCCTCGGCGAGCCAGCGGGGCAGGGCGGCCACGCCGCGGCCGCTCGACACCATCTGCAGCATGATGTCCGTGGTCTCGATGGTCTTGTGGCGGCGGGGCGAGATGCCTGCCGGCATCAGGAACTGGGTGTAGATGTCGAGGCGGTCCGTGGCGACCGGGTACGTGACGAGCACCTCGTCGAGCAGCTGCTTGGGCTTCACGTGCGGCACGTCCGCGAGGGGATGGTCCTTCGCCACCACGAGCACCTGCTCGTAGTCGAACACCGGTTCCCACAGCAGCCCGGCCTTGTGGAGCGGGTCGGGCGTGACGAGCATGTCGATCTCGAAGCCGAACAACGCGCCGATGCCGCCGAACTGGAACTTCTGCTTCACGTCCACGTCGACGTCGGGCCACGCGGCGAGGTACGGCGACACCACCTTCAGCAGCCACTGGTAGCAGGGGTGGCACTCCATGCCGATGCGCAGCGTGCCGCGCTCGCCCTGCGCGTACTGCTTCAGGCGGGCCTCGGCGAGGTCGAGCTGCGGCAGCACGCGGTTGGCCACGGCCAGCAGGTACTCGCCGGCCTGCGTGAGGCGCAGGCTGCGGCCCTCGCGCAGCCAGATGTCGGTGCCCAGCTGCTGCTCGAGCTTCTTCATCGCGTGGCTCAGTGCCGACTGGGTCAGGCACAGCACACCCGCCGCGGCGGTGAGGGACCCCTGCTTGTCGACCTCCTGCACGATGGCCAGGTGGCTGCGTTCGATCATGGATGAATCCGGTTCATTGAATGTTGGAGCAGTGGCATTCTGCTTCATGAACCCCGGGGCGACGGGGCATGCCGTTTGCCGCACGCGGGTCACCCACTCCCAGGAGATCCGCATGAACGTCCGACATCCCCTCGCCCTCGTCCTGGCCGCTGCGCTACTCGCGGCCACTGCCGGCTGCGGTCGCAAGGACACGAACCAGACGGGCACGCCGGCCGACACGCCGGCCACGGGCACGACCAGCTCGACGATGCCGGGCACGCCGGCGTCGGCGGCCTCGAACTGACGACCGCGTCAGCGGAACGGCCGGCTCACGAACCGCGAGCCGGCCAGGCCGAATCGCCACGGCTGCTCCGCCGCCTTCGAGATGCCGATGCGCACGCCGCAGGCCACTTCGCACGGTGTGTCGGCTGCGCGCAGTTCGAACGGCGGGTGGTCAAGCGGCAGCGCGCCGTGGTCGCCCGTGATGCCGAGCGCCTGCGCCACGCGGCCCGGGCCGGCGCACAGCTGCCGGTCGCCGACGTCCCCGCGCCGCTGCCGCATGACCGCGAGGCCTGCGGTGGGTTCGATCGCCCGGATCAGCACCCCGGCGCCATGCCCGGCCTCGCGGCAGACCAGGTTCAGGCACCAGTGGATGCCGTAGGAGCGGTAGACGTACGTGTGCGCGGGTGGCCCGAACATCGCGCCGTTCCGCGTCGACGGACCCCGGTGGCTGTGCGAGGCCGGGTCGTCCTCGTCGTAGGCCTCGGTCTCGACGATGCGGCCGCCCACGCCGTCGACGAACAATCCCACGCCGATGAGCGCGCGGGCGACTTCGATCGATGGGGCGTTGAAATCGACGCCCGAGAGCACCGCGGGCGGAGGCCACGCCGGGTCACGCATTCAGGGCTCGAGCGGGCCGGCCTCCGAGTCGAGCGCGGTCGGTCCGTAGTGGTGATGGCCACGCGGCAGGCGGTGGATGATGCAGTACGCCCTGAACGAATCGAGGCAGGGCGGAACTTCGAACGTGTGGCACCAGCGTTCAAAGCGGTCGGGGTCGATCCGCATCGGCTGCGATGGATGGCCACCGCGGTGCGCGGCCTCGGTGTCGTGCGAGACGCGCGCTTCCCAATCCTGCAGGTCCTTCGGGAAGCGTGTGTCGGCCGCGCAAAGCTGCGCGAGGCGGGCGAACGAACCGGCGGGCAGCTCGACATCGGCGAAGTCGTGCAAGGGGCGCCTCCGGTCACCAGTGGCTCGCGAGGTACCCGTCGCAGATTGCTGCGCCCTCGCGCGAGAGGCGAAGATGTCCCTCGTGCCATTCGATCCAGCCCTGTGCATGCAGGCGCATCGCCATGTCGCCGCGGACCAGGTCGTGGCGGCGCCGGGCGAAGGCCGCGGCGGCGAAGGCCAAGTCCTTGCGCAGGGACCGCTCGGCTGGCTTTTTCGCCTCCGTGAAATCCCAGGTCGACATCGTGTGCTCCGGCTGCTTGACGAGATCACGATAAGCCGCGGCACTGGCACGGTGCATCAGGGCGCGGCTTTGCTGCGTGTAGGAAAACAGGCCAGGCGAACGGGCCCGGGGCTGTACGGAGCCGTGCGCTCGGGGCCCGCTCGGGGCGCGGGACGGAACCCACGCCGTTCCACCTCGAAGGGTGCCTCGCGGCGCAGGTGGCGCTGCGGGCGGCGGCGCACAGCTGGCCCGGCGCCTGAAGGCGCGGGGGCCTCAGGCGTTCGGTGACTTCCGGGTCGACTTCTCGAACCGGTTCAACGAGGGATCGCGCTGGGTCGGGATCACGGTGGTGGATGAACGGGGGCAGCTGCGCGACTAGGGGCGAGAGGACCGCTCACGCCCGGACCCGGAACGGCATCGTGCGGCGCGCCACGCAATAGTCTGCGCTTGTGCAAGAGGACTCCGTCCGTCGGGTGCAGTCCGAAAGGGCCGCATGGGAACGCGGTCGACTTACCGCGCCGGGAACCACTCTCCGTGGAACCCGACCGGGATGCGGTGCGGGATGCGCACCGAGGCCACCGGCGGCCCTTCGAAGCGGGTGGCGTCGAGCACCACGAGGTCGGTCGCGTCGACCGCGGCGTCGATGACGAAGCCCACGAGCCAGCCGTCGTCTTCCGCCGCCGCTTCGTGGCGCGGCACGAAGACGAACTCGCCTGGCGCGAGGCCCGCACCGAAGTCGTGGCGCTGGCGTTCGCCGGTGTGCAGGTCGTGCCGGAACAGGTGGCTCGCGCCGACGATGTCGGGGGTGAAGGCCTCCGGCAGGCCCAGCGTGTAGACGAAGCGGTGCGGCAGCCCGCTGCGGCGCCCGTCGATGCGGGGGAACTCCTGCGGGGCGGCGTCCACGAGGCGGCGGGTCACCGAGCCCGCGGCAGGGTCGATGATCCACCGCTCGAGGCCGCGCGGGTTGGAGGCCGGACCGTGGGTGCTGCCGTCGAACACCCGGTCGTAGACGACCGCGTCGAGCACGACCTGGCCGTCGGCCGTGTCGTAGGCGTTGGCCGTGTGGAACACGAAACACGGGTCGACCGGGACCCACGTGATGTCGGCCACGCCGCCGTCCTTCGGCAGCAGGCCCACGCGGGCCGGGTGCTCGGGGTTCCAGCGGTACGGGAAGTACTGGCCGGACAGCATCGACTTCATCGAGAACGTGACCGGCAGGTCGAGGATCACGACGTAGCGCTCCGTGACGGCGCAGTCGTGCACCATCGGGCCGTGGGCGACGGGGATGCGCAGCTCGCGGCGCACGCGGCCCTCGGGGCTCACGACCACGTGGCGCACGCTGTCGGGCTCGTCGCCGCGGTAGGCGATGGCGTGCAGGTCACCCGTCACCGGATCGCGGTGAGGGTGCGCCGAGAAGGGGCCCTGCAGCGTGCCGCCGAAGTCGTCGTAGGCCTGCTGCTCGAGGTCGTCGCCGAGGCGCACCGGTGCGCTGCCGGCCTCGACCAGCGCCCACGCCGAACCGCCGACGGCCACGAGCGCGGTGTTGACGTTGTCGAAGCGGCCGCGGTGCGGGCCCGGCGCCATCGGCACGTCCAGGGCCTCGGACACCTTGCGCGAACGCACGAAGCGGTTGCGGTACCAGCGGGCCTGCCCGCCCTGAAGGCGCACGCCGTGCACCATGCCGTCGCCCACGAACCAGTGGTGGCCGCGCGTGTCGCGGTGGACCGGGTTGGGGCCGATGCGCAGGTAGCGGCCGTCCAGCTCGGGCGGCAGCACGCCGGTCACGTGCAGGTTCTCGACCGTGTACTCGCCGGCGGCCGGCTCGTGCAGGCCCGTGAAGTACGGGTAGGGCCCGTCGGGCACCGGCAGCCAGCGCCGGTTGAACGACGCGATGCCCCCCAGCACGCGCGAGACCGCGCCCCGGATCACCTTCTCGACCACGCTTGCCATCGTCGTGCTCCCTGCCGTTCTGTGGCGACGCGACACGATAGCAGCGGCGGGCCGTGGAGCCTCGGCGTTTTCCCGGGGGTGCTGGTGTGGTGACTCAGTCGTACGATGTCCGACTTCGTACCTCAGGAGTTCCGAATGTCGATGGTGAATGCAGTGCAAGCGATCCGCCGTGGTCTGGTGGTGGCGGGTCTGGGTGTCGTGATGGCCGGTTGCGCCACGTCCGGCGGGGCGCCCGCGGGCGACGGCAAGGCGGAAGTCACCGCGGCGGCCGAGCGCCTGCGCCTCGCGATGATCGACCCGAACGCCTCGACCCTCGACGGCCTCGTGGCCGAACAGCTGAGCTACGGCCACTCCGGCGGCCGCGTCGACACGAAGCAGAGCTTCATCGGCGACCTGATGAACGGGAAGTCCGACTTCGTGACCCTCGACCTGACCGAGCAGACCGTCGCGATGAGCGGCGACGACGTGGCGCTGATCCGCCACGCGCTCGCGGCCCAGACCAACGACTCCGGCAAGCCGGGCACCGTGAGCCTCAAGGTGCTGCAGGTGTGGCAGCGCCAGGGTGGCCAGTGGAAGCTGGTGGCCCGCCAGGCGGTGCGCACGCCGACCTGATCACGCGGCTCGGTGCGACCTTCGCACCGATGTCCTTGCCTCGGGTGTTGAATTCATCGCCCGGGGCAAACACCCGCGCTATAAGGAGGGCCATAAAGGAACATTCTCGCGCGGCACCGATCCGACGCGGTCGAAGCGTGAAGATCAGAAAAGCAAGCAAGTCGCGGTTGGCGCATCGTCGGCGCAGCCGCGGCGGGTTGGGGAGGGAAGAAACAACTCCATCCGAGAGAGGCCGCTCCATGCCCACCCCCAACACTTCCAAGCTGCGTGAAGTCCCCGCTCCGCAAACCTCCGCCTCCCCGGTCGTCCGGGCCATCGACGTCGGCTTCGGCCTCGTCAAGCTGAGCGTCCGCGACGGGGACGGCGACGGCACCACCATCATCAACTTCCCCTCCATCGCGCTGCCGGCCGACGCCAGCGCGGTGCGAACGCTCGGCACCCGCCGCCGAGACACGTTCGACGTGCCGGTCAACGGCGCGCTGTACGAGGTGGGCCGCGACGTGGGCCTCGCGCAGGCGGGCGGCAGCTTCGGGCGTGACGTGACCGACGAGTTCTACCGCGGCGCCATCTACGAGGCACTCACCAAGGGCGCGCTGCGCTACATGGCCGAGGCCGGCGACAGCCGCATCGACCTGCTGGTGCTGGGCCTCCCCGTGAACCAGTACAACGACGCCAAGCGCCGCGACTACCTCCGCGATCACTACCAGGGTGACATTGACGTGGGCGACGGCAAGACGGTGTCGGTGGCCAAGGTCGTGGTCCAGGCCCAGCCGATGGGTGGCTACGCCGCCATCGACGAACACTTCGACGAACTGAACGCCGTGATCACGAAGACCGGCGGCGCGCTCGACCCGCTGCCGAGCGGCGACGCGCTCGACGACCTCGCGGTGCTGATGGTCGACCCGGGTGAACACACCCTCGACTGGCTGCTGATCCAGCAGGGTTCCATCAACCCGAAGGCGAGCGGTGCGGCGTCCGATGCCGGTCGCCACCGCGTGGTGCGGGCCGTGCAGGAGTCGCTCGGCGCCGAACTGGGCCGGCCGCTCGGCCCGGCCGTGATGCCCAAGGTCAACGACGCGCTGCGCCTGCGCACGAAGGTGAAGCTGTCCGGCGTGGCCCACGACCTCGACCGCTACGAGCCGGTGATCATGAGCGTCGTCGAGGACTCGGTGAACCGCATGATCGACGGCCTCCGCGACGCCCACGAAATCATCGACCTCGTGGTGCTGGTGGGCGGCCACCCGGAGCGCTACCGCGACGTGCTCACGAAGCGCTTCCCCGCCATCCCCGTGTTCGTGATGCCCGATTCGATGGCGGCCAACGTGCGCGGCTTCCAGATGATCGGCGAGGCGCTGGCGGAAGGCTGAGGTTTCGGTCACACCGGCCCATGGCCACCGTCCGCCTCGAGTTCGACCTCGACAGCGACCTCTACCCCGAGCTGCACGCGGCACTGCTGCGGCTCGGTGACGCGGGCCTGCGCGGCGAACGCATCCGCCAGCTCGCCGCGGCGGGGCTCGTGTGGGAGAACGTGCGCATCCACGGGGTGGCCGCCATCGGGCCCAACCCCGCGGCGGCGCCGGTGCCGGTCCGTGCGGCCCCTCCCGTGCCCGCCCCCGCGCCGCTGCCCGTGCTGGCGGCCGAGGTCGAGCTGCCGGTCGAACGCAAGCCACCGCGCCCGAAGAAGACCCCCGCGCGCCGCAGGGACGACGTGCGCGGCGCCGACTTCGTCGACCTCGCCATCAGTGCCGAGCCGGCGCCTCCCTTCGTCGAACGCCGCGCGGCCCCGCGCAACCTGCCGGTGCTGATGGACGTGGTGGCCGACGAGGAGGTCGAGGACAGCCGGACGATGGCCCTGACGGCGGCTGCCGAGCCGGTGCCCGTGCCACTCCCCCCGCCACCGCTGCCTCCGCCGCCCGTGGCGTTGCCGGATCCCGTGCCCCACCCGGTCACCGCGGCCGTGGAGCCCCTCGCCGACGAGGCGGTCATCCTGCCCGTCGACCCCCACCACCTGGCCTCGCTCGCGGAGACGCCGCAGCGGCGCTCGCGCCTGATGCGCATGAAGGAGAGGGGTCTCTTCAAGAACGGCTGAGCCGGGTCACTCCGCCACCATCACGACGGGCGCCATCGGCCCCGGGCGTCCGGGTGTCACCTGGTGGCGCGACACGTGCGGCCGGTGTCCCTTCGCCTGGATGGTCAGCTCGTACTCGCCGGCCGGCAGGTCGAAGAAGCAGAAGCCCGCGGGGAACGCGGCGTCGGTGCCCGACACGGTGCAGTCGGCCGGGTCGGTGGCCGCGTCCTCCCGGGGCACCACGTGCCGGGACACCCCGGCTCCCGCGAGCGTCACCGACGTGATGCGCACCGTGCGGCTCGGCGGACGGAACCCACCCGCCGCCATGCCGAAGGCCCCGTCGTCGGCGCCGATGTAGCCCGCGAGTTCGCCGCGGGGCACGAGGCGGAAGGACAGTGCCGCGGTGCGGTCGTTCCGGACCCGCAGGCGCTGCACTGCCGGCTCGGCCTTGAACGCCGGGACCACGAGGCTCGTGTCGTAGACGCCGGCCGGAATGGGCCCGATGGGGCGGCCGCTGTCCGCGGCGGACATCGGGATCACGAGCGTGTCCGCCGTCCCGCCACCGGGGCGCCGGAGGACGAGCCACGGCAGTCCTGGGGGCGGGCCTCCGGGGTTGTCGAATGCGAAGGTGGTCTCGACACGGCCGGCAGGGCGTGGGGCGCCGGCCGCGGTGTCGGCCGCGGTGTCGGCATTTGCCAGCAGCGTGTTCACCAGCGCCCACACGCGGGGCGACGACAGGATGCTCACGTGGTCCTCGTCGAACCCGTACACGAGCTTCGCCTCGGCCTGCGCCGGGCCGCGCAGCTGGCTCGCGAGCGTGACCACGCCGTCGTTGTTCGGGCGGGTCAGCCCGGCGCTGCCGCGGTAGCCGAAGAGCAGGTAGTGGTCGACACCGGCGGGCAGCGGCGTGTCGAACAGGGACACCAGGAACGGGCCGCCGGGTTCCATGTCGCGCCACGAGGGCACCACGGCCGGCGCGTGTTTCACGCCGGTCTCGGCCGAGGTCTCGCCCGCCCACGGCGTCGACAGCGAGATGAACGACGACGTCAGCGGCGCGAGTTGCTGGCCGTGCCGTCCCCAGAATCTGCGCACCACGAGCCCGCCCATGCTGTGCGCGACGAAGTGCACCTTCTCGAAGCGGTACTTCACCTGCAGGCCGAAGACCTTCCAGTACAGCAGGTAGGCCATCGAATCGACCGAGGCGCCGGACGGGTACTGGAAGAACCAGGCCTGGTAGCGCGTGCGGTCGAGGTGGTCGAAGAAGCCGCGGAAGTCCTGCGCCGAGCCCGTCGCGCCGTGCGCGAAGATCACCGGGATGCGCTTCGGGTCGTACGGTTCGAGCTGGTACAGGTTGCCGCCCGTCTCGCGGAAGAACGCCATGGGTTCCCAGTAGCCGCGGCGGCCGTTCTCCGCGGAGAACGCGGGGGCGTCGAGGTCGGCCAGGGCGCCGGCCTGGGTGCTGTGGTGGCCGGTGAACGCGGGCCACGCGGCGGCGGCCCGGCCCGCTGTCGTGGATTCACCCGAGCCGTCGCCCACGGCGAGGTCGGGCATCACCACCACGCCGGCATCGGCCACCGCGACCGGTTCGCCCGCCGATGCGCCCGACGGCTCGCCCGGATCGGGCGCGCCGTTGCGGTTGCGGTCGCAGAACGCGAAGAGCCCGTAGCGCCCGGGCGGCACCACCAGTTCGAAGCCGCCGGGCTCGTGCAGCAGTGTGCGGTGGGCGAGGGCGGGGCCGTCGGGCCGGGCCTGCCAGGCGGCGACGATCAGCGGCGCACCCGTGCAGCCGGGGGCCTCGATGCGGCCCGCCAGCACGGCCGAGGCATAGAACGCCTTCGACTCGCGGTCGAGCCGGACGAGGGCACACCCGGAGAGGGCCAGCGCGAGGGTCGTGGCCGTGAGTCGCACCAGCAGTCGGGACATGTCGGCGGGCGGGGAGGTGACGGGGCGGACGCACTATACGTCCCGTCCGTGCACCTCGTTTTCCCTCGCACCCCCCAAGCGGGGGCGAGCACACAGGGGATGGACGTTGTGCGTCCGCTGGGCTCTGATGGAGGCCTCTGCCACGACCTCGTCCGCATGCCCAAGACGACCGCTCCCGGAGGCCGACCGCCACTCGCCGGCGGCGCGGACCTCCTTCGCCTCGACAAGCAGCTGTGTTTCGCCCTGTACGCGTCGTCGCTCGCGATGACCAAGGTCTACAAGCCGCTGCTGGACGACCTGGGCCTCACGTACCCGCAGTTCCTCGTGATGATGGCGCTGTGGGAACACGACCACCGCAGCGTGGGTGAGCTGGGCGACCAGCTGTTCCTCGATTCGGGCACGCTGACGCCGCTGCTCAAGCGCATGGAGTCGAGCGGCCTCGTGGTGCGGGCCCGTGCGAAGGACGACGAGCGGCGCGTGGTGGTCACGCTCACGCCGGCCGGGGCCGCGCTGCGCGAGAAGGCCGAGCGCGTGCCGGTCGAGATCGCCCGCGCGGTGCAGGCGTCTGCCGACGAGGTCATCGACCTGCGCGAACGCCTGCACGGCCTGCGCGAGCGCCTCGCGGGCGCGCAGCACCGTTCGCCGCGCTGACGGAGGTCACACCGCCGGATGGCGGTCGGTCACCGCGTCCACCTCGTCGCCCACCTCGGCGACGGTGCGGCGCAGTTCCTCCTCGCTGACACCCAGGGTCTGGGTCCAGTAGGCCACGTCCTCGTCCTGGCGGACATCGATGTGGTCAGCGTGGGGATGGGGGTTCTGAAGGTGGGGCATGGGGCACTCCTGAAGTTCGAAACGCACTGATGCGGACCTTAAGGCCGCAGAAAGGCCCTGCTTGTAGGACGATGCCGGATCCCCGCCGGTGGCAAGACCGCGATTTGGCCCGGCCGCCGCGTTCGGCGTACAGTCGCCGTTCCATCCACGGAGAACCGTCCATGCGCACCGTCTCGCTGCGAAGCGGCGCCCGCGTCCCGGCGCTCGGGCTCGGCACCTGGGGCCTCGGCGAGGACCCCGGCCGCCGCCCGGCCGACGTCCGCGCCGTCCGCTCGGCCCTCGACCTGGGCTACCGCCTCATCGACACCGCCGAGATGTACGGCGAAGGCGGCGCCGAGGAGGTGGTGGGGCAGGCGCTCGCCGAGGCCATCCGCACCGGCGTCCTCGCGCGCGAGGACGTGTTCGTCGTCACCAAGGTGTACCCGCACAACGCGAGCCGCCGCGGCACCGTCGAGGCGTGCGAACGCAGCCTGCGGCGCCTGGGCCTCGACCACGTCGACCTGTACCTGCTGCACTGGCCGGGCCAGCACCCGCTCGCCCACACCGTCGCCGCGATGCGCGAGCTGGTGGGCGCGGGGCGGGTGTCCCACTGGGGCGTCAGCAACTTCGACGTCGACGACCTGCGCGAACTCGAGGAGGTGGGCGGGGACGGCCCGGCGTGTGCCACGAACCAGGTCTACTTCTCGATGACCGAACGCGGCCCCGAGTTCAGCCTGCTGCCGTGGCTGCGCGACCGCCGGATGCCGCTGATGGCCTACAGCCCCATCGACCAGGGCGCGCTCGCACAGGACGACGCGGTGGCTGCCGTGGCCGAGCGCCATGGCGTGTCGGCCGCGCAGGTGGCGCTGGCCTGGGTGCTGTCGCGCGAGGGCGCGTTCGCGATCCCGAAGGCCGCGAAGGAGGCACACCAGCGCGAGAACCTCGCGGCGGCCTCGCTGGTGCTGACCGAGGACGACCTCGCCGACCTCGACGAAGCCCACCCGGCGCCGCGGCGCAAGCAGCCGCTCGCGATGCTTTAAGTCGGCGTCGGGTCCCCGGGGTCGCCCAGCGCACCCTGGACCCCGTCGTCGGGCGCGACGTCGGGCGTGGCCCGCGCGAGCGCCATCCACACCGGGAACGGCAGCGTGCACGCCACGTGGCGCGCCGGCCGCGCGAGTTCGAGCCGGCCCGTGTCCACGTCGCCGTGCAGCAGCCACACGCCGAAGGCTTCGGGGATCTCCTGCGGTTCGGCGATGCCGGCCGGGAACACGTAGTGCACCTCCGAGCACAGCCACTGGTACGACTGGCGCTTGGCCGCGTGGCGCAGGTCCGACAGCAGGTCGGCCCGGCTCACCTTGATCTCATGGACCAAGGGGTGCAGGTACGCCTCGACCGTGGTGTGGCGCACCGAGAACACGTCGGGCCGCGCGATGCGCCACGTGGCACGCGCCGCCTCGGCCGGCTCGTCACCGAACAGCGGGGCCATCGGTCCCGGCACCGGCGCCGACGGCGCGTCGGCCACCGCCCGCAGCGACAGCTCGCGCCACACGATGCGCCCCGACGCCATCAGCATCGCCGACACCCGCCCCGCGAGCCGGTCGTGCGGCGATTCGGCGCGGCGCCCCTGCCGCCGCTGCTCGGCGAGCCACGCGATGCCGGCGTCGGTGAGGCGCAGGGTCTCGCGCTGGTCGGGCCCGGCCTCGCGCGTGACGAGGCCCGCGGCCAGCAGGTCGAGCTCGAGGGCATCGTGGCTGGGCCAGCCGGCCGAGCGCCACAGCTGCTGCAGGCGGGCGCGGTGGAGGCGGGTCAGGGGTGGCGGAACGGTGGACATCGCTCCTCATTGTCCGCCGCCGCGGCCGGCGTGGTGTCACGCCTTGGCGAACCGCTCCTTCGCCAGCCTCGTGCCTTCCGCCAGCGCCTTCAGCTTGCGCCACGCCACGTCGCGCCCCATCGGCGCCAGGCCGCAGTTCGTGCAAGGGAACAGCCGCTCCTTCGGCACGAACTCGAGCGCCCGGCCGATGGTGTCGGCCACTTCCTCGGGGGTCTCGACCACGTCGCTGGCCACGTCGATGACACCGACCAGCACGTCCTTGCCGGCCAGCAGCTTCATCAGGTCGGGCGGCACATGGGAGTGGATGCATTCCAGGCTCACCTGGTCGATGCGGCTGCGGGCCAGCGCGGGGAACACCGTCTCGTACTGGCGCCATTCGTCGCCGAGGGTGCTCTTCCAGTCGGTGTTGGCCTTGATGCCGTAGCCGTAGCAGATGTGCACGGCCGTCGTGCAGGTCAGGCCCTGCGCCGCGCGTTCGAGCGCCTTCACGCCCCAGTCGGCGGCGTCCTTCATGTAGACGTTGAAGGCGGGCTCGTCGAACTGGATGATGTCCACGCCATCGGCCTGCAGCGCGAGCGCTTCCTGGTTGAGCAGTTCGGCGAACGCGAAGGCCATCTTGACCTTGTCGCCGTAGAAACGGTCCGCGACCGTGTCGACGATGGTCATCGGGCCGGGCAGCGTGAACTTCAGCTTCTTCTTCGTGTGCGCGCGCGCCAGCTGCGCCTCGAAGGCATGCACGCGGCCCTTCAGGCGCAGGGCCGACACCACCTGCGGCACCATCGCGTCGTAGCGGTTGTCGCGGATGCCCATCTTCACCTTGTGCTCGAAGTCGATGCCCTCGATCTGCTCGAGGAAGCCGTGCACGAAATGCTGGCGCGACTGTTCGCCGTCGCTCACGATGTCCAGGCCCGCGTCTTCCTGGGCCTTGATCCACAGCAGGGTGGCGTCGGCCTTGGCTTGGCGAAGCGCGTCGCCTTCGGCCTGCCACTGGGGCCAGAGCTTGTTGGTTTCAGCCAGCCACGCGGGCTTCGGCAGGCTGCCGGCGATGGAGGATTCGAACATCGGGGATTCCTTTCAGGCAAAGAGGGGGTGGGGTCAGAGCGCGAACTCGGCAGCCCATTGGTCGAGGACGTTCTTGTACGGCTTGATGAAGTGCTCCTCCGCGAACTTCCCCTGCTTGACGGCCAGCTGGCTGCGTTCCTCTCGGTCGTAGACGATCCGGGTCGACGAGTAGTCCTGGTTCTTCAGGCTCGGCCGATACAGTGTGCCCGCAGTCGAGTTGGCGTTGTAGATCTCCGGGCGATAGATCTTCTGGAAGGTCTCCATCGTGCTGATGGTGCCGATCAGTTCGAGGTTCGTGTAGTCGCCCAGCAGGTCGCCGTGGAAGTAGAAGGCCAGCGGCGCGACGCTCTTCGGGGGCATGAAGAAGCGCACCTGCATTCCCATCTTGGCGAAGTACTGGTCGGTCGAGGACAGCTCGTTCTGCTGGTACTCGATGCCCAGCACGGGGTGCTGGTTGCCGGTCCGCTGGTAGGTCTTGCTGGTCGACGCGCTGATGCAGATCACGGGCGGCTTGCTGAAGCGCTCCTGGTACGTGCGCGAGTGGGCGAATTGCTGGAACAGCTTGCCGTGCAGGTCGCCGAAGTCGTCCGGAACGCTGAACTCCGCGCGATCGGCGTTGTGGCCCGGCAGCAAGACGCTGAAGTCGTAGTCGCGCACGTACGACGAGAAGTTGTTCCCCGCGATGCCCTCGATGCGCTTGTTCGTTTTCTTGTCGAGGATGTGGGTCTGCAGGATCTCGATCAGCGGAAACGCGCCCGGGCCGCTCCCGGCATCGAGGCTCACCTCGACGGAGATGATCTCCAGTTCGACCGTGTAGCGATCCCCCGTCGGATTGTCCCAATGCGCGAGGTCGTTGAAGCGGTTGTCGATCATCCCCAGCGTGTTGCGCAGGTTCTGCTGCCGGCTCGCGCCCCGCGCCAGGTTGGCGAAGTTGGTGGTGATGCGCGTGCCGTCCGATGGGTGGTAGTTCTCATCGAAACGGAGGCTCTTGAGCTTGAAGGTGAGTTCTGTGTTCATGTCGATCCAGTGAGCTGATGTCGGAGGGAAGGGCCCGGTTTCAGGCCACGACCACTTCCTGGGCCAGGTCCAGCAGCGGCAGTGCCCGTCGCACCGCCAGCCGGGCCCGTTCGATCAGGGCCTCGTCCTGCAGGCGGTAGTCCGTGAAGTCCTTGTCGGTGGCGTAGACGCCCAATGGCAGAACACGCGCCTGGAAGAAGCTGAACAGCGGCCGCAGCTGGTGGTCGATCACCAGGGCATGGCGCTCGCTGCCGCCGGTGGCCGCCAGCAACACGGGCTTGTCGACCAGGGCGTCCTGGTGGACGAAGTCGAAGAAGTGCTTGAACAGTCCGGTGTAGGCGCCCCGGAATACCGGGGTCGCCACCACCAGGACGTCGGCTTGCTCGACCGCCGCCAGTTCCCGCTCGACCGCGTCGGGCAGGTGGGTGCGCCACACCGCACCGGCCAGCTGCGGGGCGAGTTGACCCAGCTCGACCAGGCGCTGCTCGCACGGCAGTTCGTCGGAGATCAGGTCCAGCAGGTGCGCCGCCAGGGCGGCGGACCGGGACGGGCGTTGCAGTCCGCCGGAAACGGCGACCAGACGGAGTGGGCGTGTCATGGAGCGAATGCTATGGATGGGGATCGATGAAGTAAAATGGTTTGATCTCATCGATCCATGAACCAGGTTCATCAGAGCGCCGGCACGGCGCCGATGAACGTCACCGGGACGCCGCTGCGCTCACCGGCTGCGGCGCCAGCCGGTCGGCCGCATCCACCCACGGCCCGCCCAGGGCCTTGATCAACGCCACCCGCTGCAGCAGCACGTCGGCCTGCGCCTGCGAGTACTGCAGCTGCGCGGAGAACAGGCTGCGTTCGGCGTCCAGCACCTCGAGGTAGCTCGTGTAGCCGCCTTCGTACTTGCGGCGCGACAGGCCCGCGTACCGCGCGAGCGAGTCCACCTGCACCTGGATCGCGTCGCGGGTCTCGACCGACTTGCGCACGCCGATCAGCGCGTCGTCGGTGTCCTGGAACGCTGCCAGCACCGCGCGCCGGTAGGCGGCCACGGCTTCGCGCTGCGCGGCTTCGGCGGACTCGACCTGGCCCGCGATGGTGCCGCCGCTGAAGATCGGCACGGTCACGGCGCCCGCGAAGCTCCACACGCGCGACGGGCCGTCCCACAGCGACGAGAACGTGGGGCTCGCACCGCCGAACGCACCGGTCAGCGAGATGCGCGGGAAGTACAGCGCCTTCGCGGCGCCGATGCGCGCGTTGGCCGAGACCAGCTGGCGTTCGGCCTGCTGCAGGTCGGGCCGGCGTTCGAGCAGGTCCGACGGCAGGCCCGGCGGAACCGCCGGTGCGGCGAGTGTGTCGATGGGTGCGCCGCGCTCGACGGGGCCGGGCGGCCGCCCGAGCAGCAGTGACAGCGCGTTCTCCTGCACGATGATCGAGCGTTCGAGCTGCGGCACGGTCGCCTGCGCGGCGGCGTACTCCGAGCGTGCCTGGTTCAGTTCCACCTCCGAGACCACGCCGCCTTCGTAGCGCCGTGTGAAGAGCTTCAGCGCATCCTCGCGCGTGGCCACCGTGCGCCGGGAGATCAGCAGGCGGTTGTCGAGGTCGCGCAGGTTCAGGTAGCTCGCGACGGTGGCGCTGACCACCGACAGCAGCACGCCGCGCCGTGCCGCCTCGGCCGCGAGGTAGTCCGCCTGCGCGGATTCGTTCAGCCGGCGCAGGCGGCCGAACAGGTCGATCTCCCAGCTCGCGAACACGTCGGCCTGGTAGACGGTCGACGGGTTGCGCGCCGAACCGGCCTGCAGGTCGGTGATGCGCTGCCGCGTGCCGGCCGCCTCGGCGCCCACCTGCGGGGCCATCTGGCCGCGCGACGTGATGGCGGCGCCGTGGAGCTGGTCCACGCGCGCGGCGGCGGCCACCACGTCGAGGTTGGCGGCCAGCGCCTCGTTCACCAGCGTGGCGAGCACCGGGTCGTTCCATTGCGCCCACCAGGCGCCGTCGGCCAGCGTGGGATCGGCGGGGCCCGCGGCGCCGGCGCTGCGGAACGACGCGGGTGCCGCGGTCTCGGGCCGCTGGTAGTCCGGCCCGAGCGTGCAGCCGGCGAGTGCCGTGGCGAGCAGGCAGGGGACGAGGTCAAGGCGTCTCATGGGAGCCTCCGGCCGCGGGCTTCTTCCGCGAGGCGCGTTCGGACAGCGTCTCGAACGCCCAGAAGAACATCGGGATGAAGAAGATCGCGATCACCGTGGCACCCAGCATGCCCCCGATCACGCCGGTGCCGAGCGACTGCCGGCTCGCCGACGACGCGCCGCTCGCGATGGCGAGCGGGATGCAGCCGAGGATGAACGCGAGCGAGGTCATCACGATGGGGCGCAGCCGCAGGCGGGCCGCGCCGATGGCGGCGTCGAGCGGCGACTTGCCTTCCTTCTCGCGCAGCTCCACCGCGAACTCGAAGATCAGGATCGCGTTTTTCGCCGCGAGTGCGATCAGCACCGTGAGCCCGATCTGGAAGTAGATGTCGTTCTGGATGCCGCGCAGCCAGATCGCCGCGATGGCGCCGAACAGCGCGAACGGCACGGCCAGCAGCACCCCGATCGGCAGCGTCCACTTCTCATACTGCGCGGCGAGGATCAGGAACACCATCACGAGCGCGAACGCGAACACCATGCCCGCGGTGGAGCCCGCCTTCTTCTCCTCGTACGACTGGCCGGACCAGGCGTACGTGAACCCCGCGGGCAGCACCTCGTGGGCGAGTTCCTCCATCGCGGCGAGCGCCTGGCCCGAGCTGTACCCCGCGCCCGCGTCGCCGGTGACCTTCGCGGCGGGAAAGTTGTTGAAGCGCGTGACGATGTCGGCGCCCAACGCGGGCACGGTGGTGGCCACGGCCTTCAGCGGCACCATGTGCCCGTTGCGGCTGCGCACGTACATGTTCTGCAGGTCGTTGGGGCGGACGCGGAAGTCCGGCTCGGCCTGCAGGATCACCTGGAACAGGCGGCTGTTCTTGGGGAACTGGCTCACGTACAGGGACCCGAACAGCGTCTGCAGCGTGGAGTAGACCTCCTGCACCGGCACGCCCAGGCTCTCGGCCTTGTCGCGGTCCACGTCCACCAGCAGCTGGCGCGAGCGGGTGTTGATCGTCGAATTGACGCCGCGCAGCTCGGGCCGTTGCCTCGCCTTGGCGATCAGCTCGCGTGTCACGGCCTCCAGCTGCTGCAGCGACGCGCCGCCTTCGCTCTGCACCCAGAACTCGAAGCCACCGGTGGTGCCGAGGCCGGGGATCGATGGCGGGTTCACGGGGATCATCAGGCCCTCGGTGTAGCGGGTGAACTCGGCCCCGGCCGCCTTGATGATCGCGCCGGCCTTGTCGGCCTCGGCGTGGCGTTCGGCGAAGCCCTTGAGGGTGACGAACAGCACGCCCGCGTTCGCCTTGTACTGCGAGTCGATCAGGCTGAACCCCGGCGCCTCCACGACCCCCTTCACGCCGGGCTGCTGGCGGAACCAGCCGGCGGCGCGGCCGGTGGCGGCCTCGGTGCGGTCGAGGCTCGCCGCATCGGGCAGGATGGCCGCCGTGAAGAGGTAGCCCTGGTCCTCCACCGGCAGGAACGACGACGGCACCTTCGAGAACAGGCCCATCATCAGCACGAGCATGCCCACGATCAGCAGCACCGCGATCAGCACTCGGCGGATGGCGGCCTGCGCCACGTTGCCGAAACCCGTGGTGGCGCGGTCGAACATCGTGTTGAACCACTTGAAGAAGCCCTTCTTCTCGGTGTGGCCGGGCTTGAGCAGGATGGCCGCGAGCGCCGGCGACAGCGTCAGCGCGACCAGGCCCGACAGCACCACCGAGACCGCGATGGTGATGGCGAACTGCTTGTAGAGCTGGCCCGTGATGCCCGACAGGAAGGCGACCGGGATGAACACCGCGCAGAGCACGAGCACGATGGCGACCACCGGCCCGGAGACCTCGTCCATCGCGCGCTTGGCGGCATCCTTCGGTGCGAGGCCGAACTCGTTCATGTTGCGCTCGACGTTCTCGACGACCACGATGGCGTCGTCCACCACGATGCCGATGGCGAGCACCATGCCGAAGAGCGTCAGCATGTTGACCGAGAAGCCCATCGCGGTCATGCCGATGAACGCGCCGATGATGGACACGGGCACCGCGAGGATCGGGATCAGCGTCGCGCGCCAGCTCTGCAGGAACACGAACACCACGATGATCACGAGGATCACCGCGTCGCGGAAGGTGTGGACCACCTCGGTGATCGACTCCTGCACGAACTCGGTGGTGTCGAGCGCCACCTCGTACTCCAGGCCCTCGGGGAAGCTCTTCTTGAGCTCGGCGAGCGTGGCGCGCACGTCCTTGGCCACCTGCAGCGCGTTGGCGCCGGGCTGCTGGTAGATCGCGATCAGCGTCGCGGTCTTGCCGTTGTACTTGCCGCGGATGGAATAGTCCTTCGCGCCGAGTTCGGAGCGGCCCACGTCCTTCACGCGCACGATGGCGCCGGTGCCCGGCTCGGCGCGCAGGATGATGTTGTCGAACTGCGCGGGTTCGGTCATGCGCCCGGTGGTCGTCACCGGGAAGGTCTGCTGCACCGGCGCGGCCGTGGGCGGCGCGCCCAGCCGGCCGGCGGCGTACTGCTGGTTCTGCGCGGCCACCGCCTGCTGGATGTCGGTGGCGGTGATGCCGAGGCTCGCCATGCGGTCGGGCTTGAGCCACAGGCGCATCGCGTAGTCGGGCGAGCCCATGATCGAACTCTGGTTCGCGCCCGGGATGCGCTTGATCGCGTCGAGCACGTTGATGTTCGCGTAGTTCGCGATGAAGTTCGCGTCGTAGCGGTTGTCGGGCGCGAAGATGGTGATGATGAGCATGAACGCCGCCGACTTCTTCGCCACGCTCACGCCCTGCGCGCTCACCGCCGACGGCAGCGTGGGCAATGCGAGGTTCACGCGGTTCTGCACGTCCACCTGCGCGAGCGACGGGTCGGTGCCGATCTCGAAGAAGACCGACAGCGTGACGTTGCCCGTGGAGCTCGCCGTGGAGCTCATGTACATCATGTTGTCCGCGCCGTTGACCTGCTGTTCGATCGGGGCGGCCACGTTCTGCGAGACGACCTCGGCGCTGGCGCCGGGGTAGGTGGCGCTCACCGAGATCTGGGGTGGCGTGATGTCGGGGAATTGCGCGATCGGCAGGTTGAACATCGCCACCGCGCCGGCCAGCACCAGGATGATCGACAGCACCGACGCGAAGATCGGCCGGTCGATGAAGAAGTGGGCGAATTTCATCGGGCGGCGGCCTCGGCGATGTCGACGCGGCGCGCCTGGTCGTGGTCGGCGCCGCCCACGATGTCGGCGGGCGGGCGCAGCGCGATGCGGTCGGCCTGCACGCCAGCCGCGGCGAGTGCGTCGCGCACGGCCACCGCGCGGTTCTTCGCGAGCGTGGTGTTGGCCGCGTGGCTGCCGTCCGAGTCCACGTAACCGCTGACCGTCACGTGCAGCGAAGGCGACGCCTTCATCGTGGCGGCCAGTTGTTCGAGGGTGGCCTTCGCGCGGGTGTCGAGCACCGCGCTGCCCTTCGCGAACAGCACCCGGCCGAGGCCGCCCGCGGGTGCCGCGACGTGGGCGCCCGTGCCCCCGGCCGCGCCTGCCGCGGACGCCTGCATCTCGGCCGCCGTCGGGATCACGACCGCCGGTGCGGCCGTGGCCTTGACCGGCACGCCGGGCGCGAGGCGCATCACGCCGTCCACCACCACGCGGTCACCGTCCTTCAACCCGCTGCCGACGAGCCAGTTGTCCCCGAGCCATTCGCCGGCCTCGACCTCGCGCTGGGCGGCCTTGTTGTCCTTGTCGACGAGCCACACGAAGTACCCGCGCGGCCCCTGCTGCACAGCCCGCTGCGGCAACACGATGGAGTTCGGCCGCGTGAAGCCGTACACGCTCACCCGCACGAACTGGCCGGGGTGCAGGTCGCCTTTCGGGTTGGGCAGTTCCGCGCGGAGCAGGAAGGTGCCGGTGTCCTGGCTGAAGGCGGCGTCGGCGAAGGTGATGCGGCCGGGGAACGGGTAGATCGAGCCGTCGGCCATGCGGAGCGTGACCGTGTAGTGCGCGCGGTCCGATCCCTTGAGCTGGCCCTTGGCCGTCTCGGCGCGCACCCGCAGCACCTCGTTCTCCGAGAGGCTGAAGTTCACCCGCATCGGGTCGAGCTTCGCGACGTAGGTCAGCAGGCTGTTCGACGCGTTGACGTACGCGCCTTCCTGCACCTTGGCGAACGACGACAGGCCCGAGACGGGTGAGGTGATGGTGGCGTAGCCCGCGTTCAGCTTCGCGTCGGTGACCTTCGCCTTCGCGGCCTCGACCGCGGCGGCCGCGGCCTGCTCCTGCCCGGTGGCGTCGTCGAGGTCGCGGGCGGACAGCGCATGGTCGGCCACGAGCGGCTTCACCCGGGTCAGGTTGGCCCGGGCCGTGGTGAGGCGAGCCTGCTGCTGGGCGAGTTCGGCGTTCGCCGCGGCGAGGTTCGCGTCGAACGGCTTGCGGTCGATCAGGAACATCACCTGGCCGGCCTTCACGGCCGAGCCTTCGGTGTAGACCCGTTTCTCGAGGAATCCGTCGATCCGCGCGCGGATCTCCACCTGCTGCGAGCTTTCGGTCTGGCCCACGAACTCGAAGGTCACGGGCACCTCGCGGGCGGACACCGTGAGCGCCGCGACCTCGGCGGGCGCGGGTGGCGCGGCGGCGGGTGGCGGTTTTGAACAGGCGGTGGCCAGGACGGCGGCCGCCATGAGGAGCATCATGCGCAGGGACATGGGAACTCGGCCTCCCCGAAGGTATCTCGGACGGAAGGTATCCCGTCGCGGCGCCGAGCACCATTGCCCCAAAGGGCAAACCCCGGAGGATCAACGAATGCTCGAACCGTTCCTGACGCTGTCCCACCCGTGGGCCTATCCGCTGCTGGAGGTGGTGCACCTCGCCGGCATCGCGATGCTGTTCGGCAGTCTCGTGGTGCTGGACCTGCGGCTGTGGGGGCTGGCGGCCGCGCTCGACGCCGGCCGGCTCGCGCGGCTCACCCTCGGGGTCACCTGGGCGGGCTTCGCGCTGGTGCTGCCCAGCGGCCTCGCGATGTTCGGCACGCAGCCGGACGAACTGCTCCACAACCGCGCCTTCCAGGTCAAGCTCGGGCTGATCGTGCTCGCCGGCCTGAACGCCGCGGCCTTCCACGCGCGGGGCGGCACCGGCCGCCACGATGCGCTGGCCCGCTGGCTGGGCGCGTTGTCGTTGGGGACTTGGCTCGGTGTCATCATCTGCGGTCGCTGGATCGCCTATGCCTGAAGGAGACTTCGTCATGCAACGCCGCCACCTGATGATCGCCGCCGCGGGAAGCTGGATCGCCCCCGCCTTCGCCCACCACGGGTGGAGCAGCTTCGACACCGACCACCCGATCTACCTCGAAGGCCAGGCCGCCAGCGTGCGCTGGCGCAACCCGCACGTGGAGCTGGAACTCGACGTG
This sequence comes from Piscinibacter gummiphilus, assembly GCF_002116905.1. Taxonomy (NCBI): domain Bacteria; kingdom Pseudomonadati; phylum Pseudomonadota; class Betaproteobacteria; order Burkholderiales; family Sphaerotilaceae; genus Rhizobacter; species Rhizobacter gummiphilus. Next base: position 5,454,974 of record NZ_CP015118.1, on the reverse strand, counting down.
AAGCCCGACCTGAAGCTGCCCGCCGACCTCGCCAAGCTGCCGCTGCCCGCGCAGAGCGCGCAGGTGGACGGCCCCGCGGTGCTGAAGAAGACGGTGCTGCCCACGCGGCGCGACAAGCGCTGGACGCTGGAGCTGGCGCCGCTCACGCGCATGGAGGCGTGGCGCGTGAAGGAGATCAAGCCCGGTGCCACCCTGGCGGTGATCGGGTACACGTCGGCCGGCGAGAAGGGCGACGCGGTGCTGCGGGTGGAATACCTCTTCGTCGACCAGCAGGCCTACGGCCTGCGGTCGTCGCCCGCCTGAGGGGGATCAGGCGCGCTCGAAGATCGCGGCGATGCCCTGGCCGCCACCGATGCACATCGTGACGAGGGCGTAGCGGCCCTGCACGCGCTGCAGCTCGTGCAGGGCCTTCGTGGCGATGATGGCGCCCGTGGCGCCCACCGGGTGGCCCAGCGAGATGCCCGAGCCGTTGACGTTGACCTTGGCCGGGTCGAAGTCGAGCGCGCGCGACACGGCGCAGGCCTGCGCGGCGAAGGCCTCGTTCGACTCGATCACGTCGAGGTCGCTCACCTTGAGGCCGGCCTTCTCCAGCACGCGCTGCGTGGCGGGCACGGGGCCGATGCCCATCAGCGCCGGGTCCACGCCGGCATGGGCGTAGGCCACCAGGCGGGCCATCGGCTTCAGGCCCAGCGTGCGGGCGCGGCCGGCGCTGGCGAGCACCAGCGCGGCGGCGCCGTCGTTGATGCCCGACGCGTTGCCGGCGGTCACGGTGCCGTCCTTCTTGAACACGGTGCGCATCGCCGACAGGGCCTGCAACGAGGCGTCGCGGCGCGGGTGTTCGTCGGTGTCGAACACCACGGTGCCCTTGCGGCCGGCGATCTCCACCGGGACGATCTGGTCCTTGAAGCGGCCGGCGTCGATGGCGGCGACGGCGCGGCGCTGGCTCTCGAGCGCCAGCTCGTCCTGCATCTCGCGGGAGATGCCGTGTTCGGCGGCCACGTTCTCGGCCGTGATGCCCATGTGGAACTTGCCGAACGGGTCGTGCAGGATGGCCGTCATGTAGTCGACCATCGCGATGTCGCCCATGCGCGCGCCCCAGCGCGCGGCGGGCACCATGTACGGGCCGCGGCTCATCGATTCGGCGCCACCGCCCACGGCGAAGTCGGCGTCACCGAGCGCGATGGCCTGCGCGGCCGACACGATGGCCTGCAGCCCCGAGCCGCACAGGCGGTTCACGTTGAACGCGGGCACGTCCTTCGACAGGCCGCCCTCCATCGAGGCCACGCGGCTGAGGTACGCGTCGCGCGGTTCGGTGGGGATCACGTTGCCGAACACGACGTGGCCGAAGGCCTCCGGGTCGACGCCCGAGCGCTTCACCGCTTCGCGCAGCACGGTGGCGCCGAGCTGGGTGGGCGGCACTTCCTTGAGCGCGCCGCCGAAGCTGCCGATGGCGGTGCGGGTGGCGCTGAGGATCCAGATGTCCTTGCTCATGGAAAGCTCCGAAGGGGTTGGCGAAAAGGGAGATTGTGCCGCTTCGGGGTGGAAAACGGACTCGTCGGAACGGACGGTGAGTCGCCGGGATGACAGCTCGTCGCATGTCCCCTCCCGGCGGTCGGGGCGGGTCAGCTGAACGCCGCGATCCCGGTCTGCGCACGCCCCAGGATCAGCGCATGCACGTCGTGCGTCCCCTCGTAGGTGTTCACCACCTCCAGGTTCACCAGGTGCCTCGCCACGCCGAACTCGTCGCTGATGCCGTTGCCGCCCATCATGTCGCGGGCCAGGCGGGCGATGTCGAGCGCCTTGCCGCACGAGTTGCGCTTCATGATCGACGTGATCTCGACGGCGGCGGTGCCCTCGTCCTTCATGCGGCCGAGGCGCAGGCAGCCCTGCAGGCCCAGCGTGATCTCGGTCTGCATGTCGGCGAGCTTCTTCTGGATCAGCTGGTTGGCCGCGAGCGGGCGGCCGAACTGCTTGCGGTCGAGCGTGTACTGGCGGGCGCGGAACCAGCAGTCTTCCGCGGCGCCCAGCGCGCCCCACGCGATGCCGTAGCGCGCGCTGTTGAGGCACGTGAACGGGCCCTTCAGGCCGCGCACCTCGGGGAAGGCGTTTTCTTCCGGGCAGAACACGTTGTCGAGCACGATCTCGCCGGTGATGGACGCACGCAGGCCCACCTTGCCGTGGATGGCCGGGGCCGACAGGCCCTTCCAGCCCTTCTCGAGCACGAAGCCGCGGATGGCGCCTTCATCGTCCTTCGCCCACACGACGAACACGTCGGCGATGGGGCTGTTGCTGATCCACATCTTCGCGCCGGTGAGGCTGTAGCCGCCGTCGACCTTCTTCGCGCGGGTGACCATGCTGCCCGGGTCGGAGCCGTGGTCGGGTTCGGTGAGGCCGAAGCAGCCGATCCACTGGCCCGAGGCCAGCTTCGGCAGGTACTTCTGCTTCGTGGCCTCGTTGCCGAATTCGTTGATGGGCACCATCACGAGCGACGACTGCACGCTCATCATCGAGCGGTAGCCCGAGTCCACCCGTTCCACTTCGCGGGCGATCAGGCCGTAGGCCACGTAGTTCAGGCCGGCGCCGCCGTACTGCTCGGGGATGGTGGGGCCCAGCAGGCCCAGTTCGCCCATCTCGCGGAAGATCGCGGGATCGGTCTTTTCATGGCGGAAGGCCTCGAGCACGCGGGGGGCGAGCTTGCCCTGGCAGTAGGCGTTCGCGGCGTCGCGGATCTGGCGTTCGTCGTCGGTGAGTTGCTGGTCCAGCAGCAGGGGGTCGTCCCAGTGGAAGGCGGCCTTGGCCTTGCCGGTCACATTCTTTGAACTCATGTTGGATTCCGATCAGTAGGGAGCTGGACTCAGGAATATAGAATCGTACGAGGGGCGCGGCAATCGCTTTGTTGTCACGCATCCATGCATTTTTGGAACTCCGAGAGCCCCGCCCATGCGCCGCAGGATCCCGTCCACCACCGCGCTGGCCGTGTTCGAGTCGGCGGCGCGCCACCGCAGCTTCACGCTTGCCGCCACCGAGCAGGCGATGACCCAGAGCGCGGTCAGCCGGCAGATCGCCGCACTGGAGACCTTCCTCGGCGTGAAGCTGTTCCGGCGCTCGAAGCGTGGTGTCGTGCTGACCGAAGCCGGGCGGCACTACAGCGAGCAGGTGGGCGCGCGGCTCGAGGCCATCGAACGCGACACGCTCGAGCTGATGGCCCGGCGCGGGCAGGGCGGCACGCTGGAGCTGGGCGTGGTGCCCACGTTCGCCACCAAGTGGCTGCTGCCGCGGCTGGGCGCGTTCCAGCAGGCGCACGAGGGCACGCTCGTGAACCTCACCCCGCGCACCCGGCCCTTCCTGTTCGACGGCACCCCGTTCGACGCCGCCATCTACGCGGGCGAGGCCAGCTGGCCCGGCACCGAGGGGCACTTCCTGATGCGAGAGAACCTGATCACCGTGGCGAGCCCGGAGCTCATCGCGCCGCGCGAACAGCTCAAGCCCGACGAACTCGGCCGCCTGCCGCTGCTGCAGCAGAGCACCCGGCCGCACGCGTGGCGTCACTGGTTCGAGTCGGCGGGCGTGCGGTCGGCGAACGACATGGCGGGGCCGCGCTACGAGCTGTTCTCGATGCTGACCGAGGCGGCGATCCATGGGCTCGGGGTGGCGCTGGTGCCTCGTTTCATGGTGGAGGACGAGCTGGAACGGGGGCGCCTCGTGCAGGTGGTGCGGCACGACTACCTGAGCGATCGGTCCTACTACCTGATCCATCCGCAGCAGCGGTCGGAGCGGCCGTTGCTCGCCGCGTTTCGTGGATGGCTGATCGCCGAAGCCACGGCCTACCGGGAGGCGCACGGACTGGGGTGAGCGGCAGGTTGTCGTACAACCTTATGCGAGAAGCTTCCTAGGGTTTCCCCGAGGGACGTGGAACGATCGCGACCTTCCGATCCTTTCCTCCTGGCCCGATGACCGCTCCCGCTTCCCGACTCCCTTCCTGGCGCACCGCCGCCCAGGCCCTGCTGCTCGTCTCGCTCGCCGCCCTTCAGGCCTGCGGCGGTGACGACGACGACACCGTGGAACCCACCGTGCTCGCCTCCGACGACTTCACGCAGGGCACGGCCAAGTGGAAGGTCGAGCAACAGGACGTGGCCGGCACCGTCACGGCCGCCAACGGCGTGCTCGACATCGTGCAGCCGTCCGGCGCGACGATCTGGTTCAAGCAGAAGTTCTCGGGCAACTACGAGATCCGCTTCACCGCGATCCCGGTGCCCATCACCTTCGCGGGCACCCGCTTCGTCGACCGCATCTCCGACCTGAACGTGTTCTGGAACGCGACCATCCCGGGCGCGGCGAACCCCGATCCCACGTCGGTCACCTACGACGGCGCGCTGGCCTCGTACAACCCGCTTTACCTGTACTACGTGGGCTTCGGTGCGAACAGCAACACGACCACGCGCCTGCGACGCAACGACGGCACGGCCGCGCGCCCGCAGATCACCGGCTACGCGACCGCGGAATCGGCCACCGCCGACGACAAGGCCGGCGGCATGACCGCGGACACGAGCCTCGTGGCCAACACGCCGACGCGCGTGCGCATCGTGTCGCGCGCGGCCACCGCGGCGGATCCGGTCACGCTGCGTTGGTATGCGAACGACAAACTGATCTTCAGCCACACGGACCCGGCGCGCTATGCGGAGGGCTGGTTCGCGTTCCGCACCACCACAAGCCACTTCCAGCTCAAGGACTTCCGCGTGGTGGCGTTGCCGGCGGAGTGAGGGCGATTCGGCGCTTGTTGCGATTCAACGGCCGGCCAGAGTCATGCCGTCGAATGCCTGAGCCCCGCGCGAAGGCGAGCGTGGCCACTCGCGTCACCAACCCATTGCGCTTGTGCTGCAGCGACCGCTTCTGGCACAAAGCGGTCCTCGCTGCTGGATTGTTGGCGGGCAGCTACCGACCCATACCGGCTGTACGCCGCGCTCCGAAGCAGGCGTGCGCCCGTAGGTCATGAGGCTAGACGAGACGCTCCCCCTCATTCGCAAGCACCTTGCGCATCAGAGCGGTCTGAAGTGTCACGCCTCGAAGCACTGGAAAGCGTCGCTCGACCACGTGAAATCCATGGAGGGCAAAAAAGGGCTCGGCAGTCTTGCTCACGTCCGACGTCAGCTCGGTCAGACCACGAGACTTGGCCTCCTGATGGATACGAGCCATCAGCCTTGTCCCAATTCCTTGCCGCGGATGAGCGCCCGACACAAAGAAGTGGTCGACGTATCCGTCCTGTTGGACGTCCGCGTAGCCGACGATTTCGTCACCAAGCTCGGCGACAAAGGGTCGGATTCTTCGAACTCGATTGGCCCATAGGTCTGTGTCCAAGTCCGCCGGAGCCCATGCCTCGACCTGCTCAGGTGAGTAGTCGCGGGAGGCAACCTCGTGGATGGCCGTGAAATACACGCGGAACAAGGCCGCTTCATCCCCAAGCCTGAACCGACGTATCTGCATGAAGTCCTCATCAGGCGACAACCTGAACCACGAGTCTGTCACACCTGACCCGCTGGCGAATGTCCGCTCCTGGCCGATTGCAGTCTCAACCACGGTTCGCGACGCATGACCGCTTCCGCTGGGCACGGCGGTTTTGGGTTCATCTCGACCAACTGCAGGCAAGACATTCGCTCACGCCAGGCGCAAGGCAATCGCCAGAGTCACCAGGCAGTGGACGGCCGGATCCCCCAAGCCGTCCACGTTTCACATCATCAGCCCGCGACGCGGAACTGATCGGCCTTCGCCGCCCCTTCCATCGCCGGATCGCTGACCGACGACTGGCCGGTCTCGACGTGGCCGGCGAAGCGGCGCAGCCAGTCGGCCTGGCCCACCACCTTCACCGACACGTCGTACCAGTGCGCCGTGTCGGCGACCGGGATGCGCACGTCGCTCGTGCCACGCGCCGGCACGATGACCGTCTGCGCGGGCACCGCGGCGTAGCGGTTGCGCACGATCGAGAACGTCGCGGCCACCGGTCCCGTGTTCACGAGCTGCAGCGACAGCTCGCCGTACTGCGGGTTCGCGCGGGCGATCACGTCCGGGTTGGGCTGGCCGGCCGACGCGGCACGCCGGGCGTTGCCGGCGATGTGGCGGTGGAAGCCGTTCGGGCCCAGGATCCACAGGTCGTACGCACCGCTCGCGGCCGGGGCCCACGTGCCGGTCAGCTGCTTGCCGGCCTCGACCGTGTAGCGGCGCGGGATGGCCGCGAGGTTCAGGCGGTCGTACACGTGGAAGACGGCGGCGGCGCGGCCGAGGTTCTCGAACACGACGTCGACCTTCGTGCCGTTGAGCACGGCGCTCGGCACGATGCGGGCGGTGGCCTGCAGGTCGTACGGCAGCGCACGGGCCGGGCGCACGCCCGACTTCTGCACCGGCAGCGTCACGGCCGACGGGGCGGCCGGCGTGGTGGTGCTGGGCAGCGCGCGGGCGCGGTTGGCCAGGGCCACCGTGTTCGGCAGGTTCGCGAAGAACGCGGAGTCTTCCGGGTCGGCGAAGTTGAAGCACGAGGTCAGGTCACCGGCCACGGCACGGCGCCAGGCGCTGATGTTCGGCTCCTTCACGCCGAAGCGGGCTTCGATGAAGCGGATCACCGACGTGTGGTCCGACACCTGCGAGTTCACGAACCCGCCCTTGCTCCACGGCGACAGGATGTAGAGCGGCACGCGCGGGCCCATGCCGTAGTTGCGGTGCAGGTACGTGGCCGACGAGCCGTTGAGGATCTCGTTGTACTCGCCGGTGGTGTCCACCGTCGAGGCGCCGGCCAGCACGGCCTGCGCCGGGTCGGCGTTCCACGTCACGTACGACGGGGCGGCCGGCGGCGGCACGTGGTCGAAGAAGCCGTCGTTCTCGTCGAAGTTGATGAAGAGGACGGTCTTGGCCCAGACGTCGGGGTTGGCGGTCAGCGCGTCCAGCACCTTGGCGGTGTAGTCGGCGCCCTGCGCGGGGCTCGACGGGCCCGGGTGCTCGGAGCCTTCGGCGGTGGCGACGACCCACGAGACCTGCGGCAGCTTGTCGGCGAGCACGTCTTCCTTGAGTTTGTCGAGGTCGCGCGTGGAGATGCCGCGGTCCTTGAGCTGCTGCGAGTAGCCCGGGCGGTTGTACCAGCCGTCGCGGAACACCTTGAACCCGGCGAGCGAGTTGTCGGTGAAGTTGTCGGCCATGTTCTGGTAGACCTGCCAGGAGATGCCGGCGGATTGCAGGCGCTCGGGGTAGGTGGTCCAGGTGTAGTCGTCGGCCGGGTTCTCGTTGAACCAGTCGTGGCTGTTGTCCGTGGACGGTCCGTTGCCCTTGCGCAGCGGGTCGTTCGTGCCGGTCCACAGGAACAGGCGGTTCGTGTTGGTGCCGGTCTGCGACGAGCAGTGGTAGGCGTCGCACACGGTGAACGCGTTGGCCATCGCGAACTGGAAGGGGATGTCCTCTTCCTTGTAGTAGCCCATCGAGTGGTTCTGCTTCGCGGCGGGCCACTTGTCCATGCGGCCGTGGTCCCACGCGGCCTGCGCGTCGGTCCACGAGTGTGGCGTGCCGCCCACGCGCATGACACCGAAGTTCTGCGCCGTGTTGAGGTGGAACGGGGCGACGGTGGTCGTGGTGGCGGCGGTGCCGGTGCGCGGCGGCTGCACGAACACGGTCTTGCCGGCGATGTTCGTGGTGTCGGCGCGGGGGATCGGGAACGGGTCGGCGAAGCCGCGCACGCCGTTCAGCGTGCCGAAGTAGTGGTCGAACGAGCGGTTCTCCTGCGTGAGGATCACGATGTGCTCGACGTCCTTCAGCGTGCCGGTGCGGCGGTTCGCCGCGATCGACAGCGCGCGGGCGATGGCCGGCGGGAACGAGGTCAGCGCAGCGGTGGCACCGGCGGTGGTGGCGACGGTGCGCAGGAACTTGCGGCGTTCCGGGGTGGTGTTCTGGGTCATCGTCCGGTCCTCAGGCGTTCTTGCGGCGGCGGGCGGCGGCGCCGACGAGGCCGAGGCCGGCCAGCATCATCAGCACGCTTTCGGGTTCGGGCACCGGGGCGCTGAACGTGAAGTCGTCCATCACGAAGTTCGCGTGGTCGTTGCTGCGGATCGTCACGCGGTCCACGAGGCCGGCGTAGCCGCTCGACAGGAACGACGACGTGCCCGACAGGCCCAGCGAGGCCGAGGAACCGACGAGGGCGCCCTGGTAGTACAGGTCGAACGCGACCGACACGCCTTCGAAGCCGGCGAACCAGGCGCCGTCGAACGTGCTGGCGGTGAGGAAGCTGACGGCGCTGGTGTCGACGGAACCGTCCCAGCCCACCGTGGCGCGGTAGTCGCCCGAGTGCGCCGAGAACGGCGCCTGTTCGCCGGCGTAGGCGAACCAGCTGCTGGCGGACCAGTCGAGGCCGCCGTAGTTGGACGGCACGAAACCATCCGCGCCGATGTCGTCGAACGTGAGGACCGTGGCGGATGCCAGCGGCGAGACGAGTGCGATGGCGGCCGCGACGGCTGCCAGGCGCAGGTTGAACTTGCCCATGAATACTCCTGTGGTGTTTTGGTTCTTGCGTCCCTCCGGCACAGGAGCATTCGGCCGCCCCGGCGCTCGGGGGCGCAGCCGGGGATCTTCGGAAGCGGGGGTGACAGGGCCGTGACGCGACCGTGTCAGTGCGCGGCGGGCGTACGATGTGTTGATTCACCGCAAGGAGCTTCCGATGGTCGACCTCGCCGCCCTGCTGGGCATCGCCATGACCCTGTCCGTCGGCACGATGAGCCCCGGGCCCAGCTTCGTGATGGTGGCGCGCACCGCGGTGTCGGCGTCGCGCGCCGACGGCGTGGCCGCGGCGCTGGGCATGGGCGTCGGAGGGGTGCTGTTCGCCATCGCCGCGCTGCTCGGGCTCAACGGGCTGCTGCAGGCGGTGCCGTCGCTCTATGTGGCGCTGAAGGTCGCGGGCGGGGCCTATCTCGCGTACCTCGGCTGGCGCATCTGGCGCGGGGCCGGAACGGCGTTGTCGATGTTCGCGGAAGGGCCCGTGGCGGGTGTCTCCTGGCGCCGCTCCTTCCTGTACGGGCTCTCGACGCAGGTGAGCAATCCCAAGACCGCGATCGTCTACGCGAGTGTGTTCGCGGCGTTCATGCCGGTGGCGCCCACCCTCGGGTTCGACCTCGCGGTGTGTGCCTCGGTGTTCGCGATCGAAGCGGGGTGGTATGGCATCGTGGCCGTGGTGCTGTCGTCGGCGCGGCCGCGCGGCGTGTACCTGCGGGCCAAGTCGGCCATCGACCGGCTGGCCGGGGGCGTGATGGTGCTGCTGGGGTTGCGGCTGGTGACGTCGGCCGCGCGCCCGTGACCGGTCCTCACCGGCTGTCGATCGCCGCCATCGCCTCCAGCAGCGTGTCGTACACGAGCCGCACCCGCGCCGGCACCGGCGACCGCTGCGCGCGGTACACGTAGAGCGGCCACGGGTCCGGGGCCAGCGAGTCGAACAGGCTGACGAGGCGGCCCGCGCGCAGGTGCGGCGCGGCGAGGAACCCGGGCAGCTGCGCGAAGCCGTAGCCCGCGACCGCCGCGGCGCATTCGGCCTCGGGGTCGTCGGTGACGAACGCGGGGTTCGCCGGCGTCACCTGCCGTCCGCCCTTGAAGAGCCACGCCCACGTGCGGCCGTTGTTGCGGTCGACGAACGCGGTGGTGGGGCGCGCGAACAGCGCCTCGAGGTCGCGCGGTGTGCCCACGCGGTCCAGCAGCGCAGGCGACCCGACGACGTGGAAGTGCACCTTCGCGACGGGCCGGGCGACGAAGCGGCTGTCCCGGAGCGCGCCGATGCGCACGCCCACGTCGATCTGCTGTTGCACCACGTCGGCGATCACCTCCGACAGCCGCAGGTCGATCACGAGGCCCGGGTGTTCGGCCGCGCAGGGCGCGAGCGCGTCGGTCACGAAGGGGCGGCCGATGATGGACGGCGCCGCCACGCGCACCGTGCCGGCATGGGCCGACAGGGCCCGGCGGTCGCGCCGCTCGAACAGCGTGTCGACACCCGCCACCGCGGCCCGAGCGCGCTCCAGCAGGCGAATGCCGAAGTCGCTCACCTGCACGCCGCGCGTGCTGCGGTGGAACAGCGGCTCCCCAGCTCGTCCTCCAGCGCCTTGACCACGCGGGTCACGACCTGGGGCGACACCGACAGGCGGGTGGCCGCCTCGCGGAAGTTGCCGGACTCGGCGGCGACGCAGAACACGCGCAGGGCTTCCAGGGGGTTGTTCATCGGTGTTCCAGTTCCGGGAATTCTGAACTCTGCCGGATTCCATTTACGGGCACAAGGGCCGCACCGATAGTTGCGTCACCAACCCACCCCGAAAGGAACCGACATGAACTCCCTCAACGGCATCCAGGACAAGGTCGTCGTCATCACCGGCGCGAGCAGCGGCCTCGGCGAGGCCACGGCCCGCCTGCTGGCCACACGCGGCGCGCGCCTGGTGCTGGCCGCCCGCCGCACCGACCGGCTGCAAGGCCTCGTCGCCGAACTCGAATCGAACGGTGCCCAGGCCATCGCCGTGACCACCGACGTGGGCGACGCCGCGCAGGTGCGTGCGCTGGCCGACGCGGCGCTGAAGCGTTTCGGCCGCATCGACGTGCTCGTCAACAACGCGGGCACCATGCCGCTGTCGCCGCTGGCCGCGCTGAAGGTCGACGAGTGGAGCCGCACGATCGACATCAACATCAAGGGTGTGCTGCACGGCATCGCCGCGGTGCTGCCGGTCATGACCGAGCAGAAGAGCGGGCACATCGTCAACATCGCCTCGATCGCCGGCCACAAGGTGTTCACGCCGATCGGCACGGTCTACAGCGCCACGAAGTTCGCGGTGCGCGCCATCTCCGAAGGGCTGCGCGCCGAAGCCCCGGCGGGTGTGCGCACGACCATCGTGTCGCCCGGGGCCGTGGCGTCCGAGCTGAAGGACCACAGCACGGACCCGGCCGCCCGCGCGGGGGTGCAGGCCTTCTACGAGCAGAACCAGATCCCGGCCGACTCGGTGGCGCGTGCCATTGCCTACGCCATCGAGCAGCCGGCCGAGGTGGACATCAACGAGGTGGTGCTGCGCCCCACCGTGCAGGAGTTCTGACCGGGGTCAGTGGCCTCGCCGGCGCTGCGCCAGGTGGCGGTACACCGTGCTGCGGTGGATGCCCAGCTGGCGCGCGGTGTCGGCGACCCGGCCTCCGCAGGCCTGCAGCGCCCGTTCGATGGCTTGTGCCGTGAGGTCGCCGAGTGCGACGGGCGCGGCCACCGGCGGGGCCGGATCCGCGGGAGCGGGATGTGCGACGAGCTGCACGCGCTCCACCGTCCCCCCGTCCGGCGCCAGCGCCACCGCCGTCTTCAAGGTGTGGATCAACTCCCGCACGTTCCCTGGCCACGGATGCCGGTCGAGCTGGTCGAGCGCCTCGTCCGACAGCGCGAGCCGGCGTGGCGCCGCGAGTGTGTCGAACAGCTTGCGGATGAGGCCGCGGCGGTCGGGCCGGTCGCGCAGCGCCGGCAGCGCGACGCCGTAGCCGGCGATGCGGTAGAGCAGGTCGCTGCGGAACGCCCCTTCGGCCGCGAGGCGCGGCAGGTCGCAGTGCGTGGCGCACACGAGGTCGAAATCGACCGTCACGGGTTTGCCGCCGCCGAGGGGCGTGACCTCGCGGGTCTCCAGCACCCGCAGCAGCCGCGTCTGCATCGCGAGCGGCATGTCGCCGATCTCGTCGAGGAACAGCACGCCGCCATCGGCCTCGCGCAGCCGGCCCGGGGCGCCGCGCCGGCGGGCGCCGGTGAAGGCGCCGTCGTCGTAGCCGAACAGCTCGGCCTCGATCAGGGTCTCGGGCAGCGCGGCACAGTTGACGGCGACGAACGGGCCATGGCGGCGCCGGCCTTCGTGGTGCAGTCGCTGCGCGAAGACTTCCTTGCCCGCGCCGGTCTCGCCGGTCACGAGCACTGGCACGCCCGCGTCGAGCACGCGCACGGCGACGGCCAGCAGCGTGTCGAACGGATCGGCCACCGGCGCCGGGCGCGGCGCCTCGCGGGCCGGCACGGACACCGCGACGGGCCGGGCGGACGGTGCGATGCCGGCGACGAGCGACGCGCCGCTGGGCAGCACGAGCACCTCGCCGCGCGGATCGATGCGCGACCAGGTGCGGCCGAGCACCCGCTCGACCGGCTGGCCGAGCAGCGAGTCCCAGGTCTCGCCGAGCAGCGAGAGGCCGATGCCGTTGGCGGCGACCACGCGGCCGTCCTCCACCGCCAGCAGCCCTTCTCGTGGCGTGCCGAGCAGGCCCGCCTTCGCGTGGAAACGCAGCACCTGGCCGCGGGCCGAGGCCAGCATCAACCGGTGTTCGATCTGCCGTGCGGCGAGGCGCACGAGGCCGAGGGCATGGGCGTCCAACCGCGAGGGTTCGCCCGACAGGTCCAGCACCCCGGCCACGTGGCCGGCGCCGTCGAACACGGGCGCTGCCGCACAGGCGAGGAACCCGTTGTGGTCGAGGAAGTGTTCGCCGCCCAGCACCGCGAGCGCCTCGCGTTCGATGAGCACGGTGCCGATCGCGTTGGTGCCGCGCGCGCCCTCGGACCAGTCGGCGCCCGGGCGCAATGCCACGCGGTCGGCCTTCGGCACGAACTCGGTGGAGCCCACCTCATCGAGGATGATCCCGTCGGGACCGCAGATCACCGCGATGCAGCCGGTGTCGGCGGCGTGCTGGGCGAGGCCGTCGAGTTCGGGCATCGCGCAGTCGAGCAGCGAGCGGGCTTCGTGGCGGCGCTCGCGCACGAGGGCGGTGGCCATGGGCACCCACAGCTCGGGCCGCGGGCCCTGGCTGCGGCAGCGCATCCACGAGCGCGTGATGTGCGGCGGCACCCAGCCGTCGGGGGCGCGGCCTTCGTCGAAGAAGCGTTCGCGGGCCTGCTGGACCCGCGACAGGCCGGATGGCATGTCGGACATGGCAACTCCTCGGTGTCGCACGGCATTCGCGCCATGCGACGTTGTCGCACCCGCCGGTGTCGCATCGTGCGACACCGCCGATGCGACGCGTGGACTTCGCAGTTTGCGCCCGAGGGCACGCCCCGCACAGCGGGCCTCGGGTAAGTCCGGAGGCTTTCGGGTATGGGCCTTGCGCCGTGTTTCGCGCCGCACGACGCGGCCCACCCGCAAACCCTGGAGAAACTCATGGACATGATGGAACCCGGCAAGTTCGGCCTCGCGGTGCCGTTCAAGAAGCGGTACGAGAACTACATCGGCGGGCAGTGGGTCGCTCCGTCCGGTGGCCAGTACTTCGACAACGTCACGCCCGTCACGGGCAAGGTCTTCTGCGAGGTGCCGCGTTCGACGGCCGAGGACATCGACCGCGCGCTCGACGCCGCACATGCCGCGAAGGTGGCCTGGGGCAAGACTTCGCCGGCCGAACGCGCCAACGTGCTGAACCGCATCGCCGACCGCATCGAGCAGAACCTGCCGATGCTGGCCACGGCGGAGACCTGGGACAACGGCAAGCCCATCCGCGAGACGATGGCGGCCGACCTGCCGCTCGCCGTCGACCACTTCCGCTACTTCGCGTCGTGCGTGCGCGCGCAGGAAGGGGGCATCAGCGAGATCGACCACCAGACCTTCGCGTACCACTTCCACGAGCCGCTGGGCGTGGTGGGCCAGATCATCCCGTGGAACTTCCCGATCCTGATGGCAGTGTGGAAGCTCGCGCCCGCGCTGGCCGCCGGCAACTGCGTGGTGCTCAAGCCCGCGGAGCAGACGCCCGCGTCCATCCTCGTGCTGATGGAGCTCATCGGCGACCTGTTGCCGCCGGGCGTGGTCAACATCGTCAACGGCTTCGGCGTGGAGGCGGGCAAGCCGCTCGCGTCGAGCAACCGCATCGCGAAGATCGCGTTCACCGGCGAGACCACCACCGGCCGGCTGATCATGCAGTACGCGAGCCAGAACATCATTCCCGTGACGCTGGAACTCGGCGGCAAGTCGCCCAACATCTTCTTCGCCGACGTGATGTCGAAGGACGACGCGTTCCTCGACAAGGCCCTGGAGGGCTTCGCGATGTTCGCGCTGAACCAGGGCGAGGTGTGCACCTGCCCGTCGCGCGCGCTGGTGCAGGAGTCGGTCTACGAGAAGTTCATGGAAAAGGCCATCGCGCGCGTCGGCAAGATCAAGCAGGGCAACCCGCTCGAGAGCGACACGATGATCGGCGCGCAGGCTTCGAACGAGCAGCTGGAGAAGATCCTCAGCTACCTCGACATCGGCAAGCAGGAGGGCGCGAAGTGCCTGATCGGTGGCGAGCGGCACAAGATGGCCGGTGAACTGGAGGGCGGCTACTACGTGAAGCCCACGGTGTTCCAGGGCAACAACAAGATGCGCATCTTCCAGGAGGAGATCTTCGGTCCGGTGGTGTCGGTCACCACGTTCAAGGACGAGGCGGAGGCCCTGGCCATCGCCAACGACACGCTCTACGGCCTCGGGGCGGGCGTGTGGAGCCGCGACATGAACACCGCGTTCCGCATGGGCCGCGGCATCCAGGCAGGACGGGTGTGGACGAACTGCTACCACCACTACCCGGCACACGCCGCGTTCGGCGGCTACAAGAACTCGGGCATCGGACGCGAGAACCACAAGATGATGCTCGACCACTACCAGCAGACGAAGAACCTGCTGGTGAGCTACAGCGACAGCGCGCTGGGGTTCTTCTGATGGACACGGACACCACCACCGTGCCGCAGGTGACGGCCACCGATGCCGCGCTTTCGCTGATCGGCGTCGTCACGGGCAAGCACGGCCCGGTGATGTTCCACCAGAGCGGGGGCTGCTGCGACGGCAGCGCCCCGATGTGCTACCCGGCGGGCGACTTCATCGTGGGCGACCGCGACCGCCTGCTGGGGCACATCGGCGGCGCGCCGTTCTACATCAGCGGCCCGCAGTTCGAGTACTGGAAACACACCCAGCTGATCATCGACGTGGTGCCGGGGCGCGGGGGCATGTTCTCGCTGGAGGGACCGGAAGGGCTGAGGTTCCTCACGCGCTCGCGCCTGTTCACGGACGAGGAGTTCGCCACGCTGGAGGCCGAAGGGCGGGTCTAGGGGATCTTGCGAGTCACCGCCAGGACCGGCGGATGGGCGAGGGTCTGGTAGACGACGCAGTACCGTTCGGTCAGGCGCAGCAGCGTGGCGAGCTGCTCCTCCGACGCATCGGTGTCGAGCGTGAACTGGAGGCGGATGTCGCGGAAGCCCACGGGCACGTCCTTCGTGACGCCGAGGGTGCCGCGGAAGTCGAGGTCGCCTTCGGCGCGCAGCGTGGCGTCGCGCAGTTCGATGCCGAGCGAGGTGGCCACCGCGCCGAGGGTCACCCCGGCGCAGGCCACCAGGGCTTCGAGCAGCATGTCGCCCGAACACGCGGCCAGGCCGTTGCCGCCGGTGGCCGGGTGGAGGCCGGCGACGACGAGGGCCTTGCCGGTCTCGAGGCGGCACGTGACCCCCTCGCCGGCGCGGCCTTCGGCGCTGAGGGTGACGAGGGCCGCCTGCGGGGTGTCGCGGTAGCGCTCCTTCAGGGGCGCCTGGGCGGCACGGAGTTGATCGGCGTTCATCGGGGCCTCCAGCGGTTGGGGCGGCGGGCGTTCAGAAGCCCGCGGCGAGTTCGGCGGTGAGTGCTGCGGCGCCCACCGCCTTGCAGCCGGTGGGGTTCTGGCCGGACCACAGGGGGGAGAAGTCGCCACTGCCGGCGGCCTCGGCCTTCGCGCGAAGCGGGGCGATGGCGGCGGTGGCGGTCGGGAACGGCGGTGCGGACGGGGAGAGCGGCCCCAGTTCCCGCATCAGCCGGTTCACGATGCCGCGGGCCGGGCGGCCGGTGAAGAGGGTGGTGAGTGCCGTGTGGCGCGCCGCCTCGCTCTGCAGCGCGCGGCGGTGCAGGGCGCTGGTGGTGGCCTCGTCGCACAGCATGTACGAGGTGCCCACCTGAACGCCGGCCGCCCCGAGCGCCATCGCGGCGCGCACGCCCGCGGCGTCGGCGATGCCGCCGGCCGCGACCACCGGCACCTTCACCGCGGCCACCACCTGCGGCAGCAGCGCGAACGTGGGCACCTGCGTGGTCAGGTCGTCGGTCAGGAAGATGCCACGGTGGCCGCCGGCCTCCAGGCCCTGCGCGATGACGGCGTCGACGCCGTGGCGTTCGAGCCAGAGGGCCTCGTCCACCGTGGTGGCCGACGCGAGGATGCGGCTGCCCCAGCCCTTCACGCGGGCGAGCAGCTCGGGCGCGGGCAGGCCGAAGTGGAAGCTGACGACGGGCGGGCGGAACGGCTCGACGAGGTCGGCGATGGCCGCGTCGAACGGCGCGCGGCCCGCACCGGGCGGGATGCTGTCGACGTCGAGGCCGAACTCGGCGTGGTACGGCCGCAGCGCGTCGCGCCACACCTTCTCGCGGGCCGCGTCGGGGGCCGGGTTGGTGTGGGCGAAGAAGTTGACGTTGAACGGGCGGTCGGTGCCGGCGCGGATCGCGGTGAGTTCGGCGCGCAGCTGGTCGGGCGACAGCATGGCGGCGGGCAGCGACCCGAGGGCGCCGGCGTTCGACACCGCGATGGCCATCGCGTGCGTCTGGATGCCGGCCATCGGGGCCTGGATCAGGGGGAGGGCGGTGCCCAGGAGGTCGCGGAGGTTCATGGCGGCGGGTGGAGAACTCGAACCGGCAGACTACTCCAAAGCCGCCGCCGCCGCCTCGGTCACGCCAGATGGGCCTCGAACCCGGTGCGCTCGGGTGCGACGTGCTCGGCGAGCGCGTGGCCGTCGGGGAAGTCGCCGCCGTTCTGTGCGCGGAACGGCAGCGGCGTTTCGTCGAACACGCCTTGCAGGCGGGTGCGCCACGCCGCCCTGGCCGCTTCCACGCCCTCGGGGGTGATGCGCCCGGTGCCGTAGGTCGCGTGCGTGCGCAGCACCGACATGCCTGGGTAGAACAGCGTGCCGTGGGTGATCGGGAACAGCAGCTGGTCGAGCGGGCCGTTGATGCCGCGCGGGCCGTAGTCGGCCGCCGGGCCGCCGGTGGTCACCGACACCATCGCGCGGCGCCCGTGGAAGCCGCCCTCGCCGTAGCGGTGCCGGTTGCCGGCGCCCTGGTAGCCGTACGCGAGCCCTTGCGCCCACACGCGGTCGATCCAGCCCTTGAGGATGGCCGGCATGCCGAACCACCAGAGCGGGAACTGCAGGATCACGAGGTCGGCGGCCAGCACCTTGGCCTGCTCGGCCACGACGTCGTCGGTCTGCCGGCCGTTCGCGTAGGCGTGGCCGGATTCGCGGACGAAGGACAGGCGCTCCGGGTCGGCGCGCTGCGGGAAGTCGGCGGCGTCGGCGACGGCCTTCCAGCCCATGGCGTAGAGGTCGGACTGCAGCACGCGGTGGCCGGCCTCGCGCAGCGTGTGGTCGGCGGTGTCGACGAGCGTGCGGGTCAGCGACGTGGGTTCGGGCTGGGCGTGGACGATGAGGATGGTCTTGGACATGGGACGGGCGTTGAAGAAGCGATGTCCCGGATTCTGGGGAGCCGGCCGCCATCCGTGAAATCGCGATCGGCTTGGCCTACCATCCATGGAATGGATACCAGCCGCCTCGACCTGAACCTGCTCGTGACCCTGGAGGCGCTGCTGGCCGAGCGCAACGTGACGAAGGCGGCTGCGAGGCTGCACCTGAGCCAGCCGGCCGTCAGCGCGCAGCTGAGCCGCCTGCGCGACCACTTCGGCGACCCGTTGCTGCTGCCCGCCCAGCGGGGCATGACGCCCACGGCGAAGGCCCTGGCGCTGCTGGAGCCGTTGCGCCAGGCGCTGGACCAGGTGCGGTCCGCCGTGGGGTCGCACCTCGAGTTCGATCCGGCGACGGCGGAGATCACCGTGACCATCGCCGCGTCGGACTACCTGCAGACGGCGGTGCTGCAGCCGCTGGTGCTGCGGCTGAGGCGGCGTGCCCCCGGCGTGCGGGTCGCGCTGCGCCACCTCGATCCGCACCAGCTCGACGGACAGATGACCCGCGGCGAGGTGGACGTCGCGCTGCTGATGCCCAGCGAGGCGCCGCCGGGCCTGCGCATGCGGCCGCTCTTCCACGAACGCTACGTGCTCATCGCCCGCCGGAACCATCCGGCCGTGCACGGGAAGCTGACGCCGAAGGCCTACGCGCGGCTGGAGCAGGTGATCGTGTCACCCGCCGGCGGCGCGTTCTCGTCCCCGGTGGACCATGCACTCTCTGCGCTTGGCCTGCAGCGCAAGGTGGTGCTGTCGGCCGCATCGTTCCTGTTCGTGCCCGACATCGTTGCCCGCTCCGACCTCGTCGCGATGGTGCCCGAGCGCCTCGTCAAGGGCCGCGCGGCCGGGCTGCAGGTGCTGCCGTGCCCGTTCCCGGTCGAAGGGTTCGAACTGTGCCTGGTCTGGCACGAGCGCAACCACGGGCACGTGGCGCAGCGGTGGTTGCGGGACGAGGTGGTGGCGGTGGCGGGGTGACGGCGTCGCGCGGGCCGATCAGGTCGGAGCGCACCCGGCGCTGGCCATCTGTGCCTCGATGCGGTTGATGTCGTCCCGGGCGTTCATCACCTCCATGGAGCGGTCGACGTTGGGGCTGGTGCTCCCGCGGATGCCGGCGTTGCGGCGGCCGTACGCGTCGCCCCGCTGCTTGTTCAGCTTGGCGCAATCGACGGTCTTGCCGATGGCATGGCCCGCGGCCATGGGCTGCGGTGCCCGTGCGGGCGCCACGGTGCCGGGGAGCTTCGCCTTCCGGGCGTCGGCTTCGGCCTTCGCGGCCTGCACTTCTTCTTCGCTCGGGCCGGGCTTGATCTCGAGCGACTTGCCTTGCCCGGGACAAGGTGCCGACTGATAGACGGTCTTGCCGCCGACCGAGCATTTGAAGACCTCCTGAGCCGAGGCAGGACCCTGGCAGGCGAGGACAAGGCCTGCCGTAGCGAACAGGTGACGGGTCGTGATGGTCATGTGCGGATCCTCATGGGTCGGGTTCGAGTTCCGGCGCGGACGGCGCCGTGCGCTACTTCTTCCTCAGCCGGTCGAGCAACTCGTTGGCCGCGGCGTGCGACGTCTTCTCGATGCGCCGCCGCCGGTGGATGTCGACCGCGCGGCCGAGGCCTCGTCCCAGCGCCTGCAGGCGAGGGGGCGCGGCCCGCCACAGCAGCGGCAGGACCCGCCAGGCCCGGTGCCCGTCCAGGGGCGCCATGGGAAACAGGTTGAGGGCGGCGATGACGATGTTCGCGTGGAGGAAGACGAACAGGACGGGTTGCAGCACCGGGGCGCTTCCGGGCAGCAGCGCGGAGGCGGCCTGGAGGACGAGGAGGGCGGCCACGAACAGGCACAGCTGCGCCAGCACGCCGCCCCAGGCGATGAACACGTCGTCCTCCTCCCGCTCGGGCGCCTCGACCTCGCAGACGCCGTGCAGCAGGTAGAGGCGGATGCCGATGACATCGAGCCCGCGCGACCGTGCGGCGACCGCGTGGCCCAGTTCGTGGACCGCCATCAGCACGAGGAAGGCCAGCACGCTCGACAGGGCCGCCAGCACGTTCTGGCGGTGCAGCAGGCACCACCCGAACGGCAGCAGGGCCGACCAGTGCAGTGCGACCGGAACCCCCATCCAGCGGCCGAGTTGCCAGAAGCCGAGGGTCATGCTCCGCCCTCGCGCACCCGATCGAGCAGCCGCTGCATCACCCGTTGCTCAGGTTCGGCACCTTGGGGCGGCCGCGTGTGCTGGCCCGAGGTCAGCACCGTCAGTGTCACGATCGAGTGGTCGGTGGCCGCGGTGCCGCCCATGACCTTGACGACCGCCACGACCGGGCTTGCGCCTGCCTCGCAGAAGCCGTCGGGCATGACGAACCGGGTGGGTGCCGGCTTGCGGGCCTTCTCCTCGACGTCGGTCCTGAACTGGTTGATTCGCCGGTCGTTTCCCCGGAGGAAGAGCAGCGTGACCGAGGGCAGCTTGCCGGACACGGGGTCGAACCGGCACACGAGCGCGCCGTCGCCCTTCTCGATCGAATGGGTGTTGCGCAGGTCGCCGGGAACGCCGAGTTCGACCAGGTCGTCCGGCGTGAGCAGCCCGCACCCCGCTGCGTGGCCCGTGCGACCGACCCGGACGATCGCGGGGGCGCCCGGCGTGTCCTCATCGGAAATGGGCACGGAACGCTGGCCGTCCCGGTTCGCGGACGGGCGCGGCCGGCAGTCGTTGCCACGGTGGGACCATTCGACGACCCGGCCGTTCTCCAGTTCGAACGTCGTGGTGCAGGACAACCTCACGTTCACGTACTCCCGATCGCCGGTCCGGGAGCGCTCCCGGGCGATGCGGCGCGATTCGAAGGCGATGGACCTGCGGCCATCGGCCTCGGTGGTGCGCAGCGGCGCGCCCCATTCGCGGACGAGTTCCTCTTCGGGGGCGCCGGCCCAGGAGGCGAGGGTGGTGTCGTAGGTCATCGGCGCCGCGCAGGCGGACAGGGCCAGGACCGTGGCGACGGTGAGGGGTTTGAGCATGTTCAGCGCAGTTCGACCGTCGTGTCGCGGGTCGGGTCCCCGCTGCCGCTGCGGCCCGGATGGGTCAGGGACCAGGCCACCGCCTTCGGGATCGACGCCTTCTGGAAGACCGCATCGACCCGGAAGACGAGCTGGCTGCCGGCCGGTCGACTGGCGTGGAACACCGCCTTCTCCGGATCGGCCGCGTCGAAGCAGTCGATCTCGCGCCGGGTCGCATCGGTGCTCGACAGCGACGAGCGGCACGGGATCTCGTGCCGGGCGACGCAGGCGCTGCCGGGAATGCTCTCGATGACGGGCCAGGTCGACACGCTCTCGTTGCTCGATTCGAACAGCTGCACCACGCAGGTGAGGTCGTCGGCGTCGGTGGACCGCACGGCGATCCGGAACGCCGACGGCGTGGTGCCCGTGGGGGCGGTGATGGGGCTGGGCGTGACGCCGAATTCCTCGATGTCGGGTTCCTCTCCGCAGCCGGCCAGCAGCACGACGGAGAGGCAGAGAACGCTGAGTCTGGAGGTCATGAAGGCCGGGGGACGGGTTCGCGTTTCGGGGTGGGACGAGGTTCCGGTCACCGGGCACTCGCATCCAGGATCTCGCATGGCGCGTGGTCCGACTGCCGCTGCCCTTCGCAGCGCTGCATGGCCGCGGCCGTGGCGTGGGCCAGCGTCGGGGCGCCGCCGTACCAGCCCCACGGGCCGGACGAGGACGAGGCGAAGGCCTTGAAGCCCGGCGCGGTGGCGTAGACGCTCTCGAACGCCCTGCGGGCGGCGCCGGGCGGGAGCAGGTGCTCGGCCGACGCGGTGCCCGCGGCGGCCGGTTCGGCGAGCGCCTCGAGGCCGTCCTCGTCCTCCAGGTACACGCGCATCAGGAGGGCCGTCAGGATGGAGAACGTGAAGACCACCGACAGCACGAACGCGCCGGCGGCGGCGATGAGGTGGCTCCAGCGGCCGTCGGGGGGCGGTTCGCCGTGGTCGTTGTCGCCCGTGTTGCCCGGCACGAACGACAGGACCAGGCCGGCTGCGGCGCCCACGTAGGGCACGAACAGCACCACGGCCCACCAGCCGCTCGCGTTCAGGTCGTGCAGCCGCATCGCGGTCCAGCGCAGGCTGATCACGAGGCACGGCAGGTAGAAGAGGGCCAGCAGGACCCACCCTCCCGAGCCGGGCCGCTGCAGGAGCAGCAGGGCGGCGAGGTACAGCGCCGTCAGGAGGACGAAGCCGCCGGTCCAGTAAGGCAGCCGCCGCATGCGGCCCTCGAAGCCCAGTCCCCAGTACCCGGGCTCCCCGGACGCCTCCACCACCCGTTCGGGTTCGATGCCGGTCTTGATCCCGTACTTGCGCTGACGTTCGGCCAGCGCCGCGGCGCGCGCGGCCGCGTCGGCCTCGGTCTTGGCGGCCTGGGCCATCTCGATGTTCGTGGTGCAGGAACGGCACAGCAGGCGCTTGCTCTGCCGTTCGCCGCAGTTCGGGCAGACGACCTCCTCGACGTCCGCGGCGGCCGGGGCCTCGGGTGCGGAGGCCAGGGCGAGCGGGCGGGTCGCGACGGGGATGGGCGCGGGGGCGGGCGGCCCGGAGCGCGCCGCCGGAGGGGGCGCCGCGTCTTCCGGGGGCGGGACGATGGTGGGCAGCGACAGGCCGGTGGCGGGGCGCACCGGCGGCGCGGGCGGGGCCAGGCTTTCGGCGTGGAGGATGGCGCCCAGCTTCGCGAAGGTGGCGATGTAGCGCGCCGCCTCGGTGGGGGCGACCGCGCGCTTGACCACGGTGCGGCGCGCGGTGAAGAGGTTCGCGAGGCCCTTCTCGTCGATGCGCAGCCGCTCACCGAGCGCGCGCTTGACGTCCTCCACGTGGAATCCCTGCAGCACCTCGCCGCGGAACACGAGCTGCACCTGCGCGGCCGTTTCCATCCTCGCCCCTCCCCTTTGCATTGTTCTGATGCGTGGCCCTGTGCGGGCCCGGTCGCCGCGATGTCCGCGTGCGCCGAAACGAATGGTATCCCGGCCGCGCCGGATAATCGCCCCATGACTTGGGGTGTTCTGTGTGGAATGTTGGCGGGTGCGTTCTGGGGCACCGTGTTCATCGCGCCGAAATGGCTGTCGGCGTTTTCGCCGTGGGAGCTGGCGTTCGGGCGCTACACCTCGTACGCGGCCATCGCGCTCGTGGCGCTCGCACCCACGTGGCGGGCCACGTGGGGCAAGATCGACCGGGCCGACCTGGTGGCGATGTTCCGCCAGGGCGCGGCCGGCAACGTCGCCTACTACGTGCTGCTGGGCTACGGCGTGCAGCTCGCGGGGGTCACGCTCACGTCACTGATCATCGGCGTGCTGCCGCTGAGCGTCACGCTCGTCGGGCGGCGTGACCAGGGGGCGGTGCCGCTGAAGGTGCTGGCCTGGCCCCTGGCCGTGGTGGCCGCGGGCATCGCCTGCATCAACGTCGACCTGTTCTCGCACGCGGGGCCGGCGTCGGGGTCGCTCGCCGACAAGGCGATCGGGCTGCTGTGCGCCCTGGGCGGTCTCGTGTGCTGGACCTGGTACGCGATCGACAACACCCGCTACCTCAAGCGGGTGCACAAGTTCTCGGGCCGCGAGTGGTCGGCGCTGTACGGGCTGGCCAGCGGCACCCTCGCGCTGGTGGCTGCCGCCGTGTGGTGGGCGTTCGGCGGGCGGCCGCCGGCCCCGTCACCCGAGCGCGACTCGGTGGTGTTCTGGAGTGTGTGCCTCTTCCTCGCCGTGGGCGCCTCGCTCATCGGCAACCAGCTCTGGAACATCGCGTGCCGGCGGGTGCCGGTCACGCTGTCCGGGCAGCTGATCGTCTTCGAGACGCTCTTCGCGCTGGCCTACGGCTTCGTGCTGGCCGGTGCGATGCCGCGGCCGCTGGAGTGGGCGGCCATCGTGCTGCTGGCGGTGGGCGTGGCGTGGACCGTGCGGCTCCACGCCGTCGACGAGCCCACGCACTGACGGCGCGTCAGCGCGCGAGCCGCAGGTCCACTTCGCGGTCGACGTAGGTCCACTCCGGCGAGGCGCGCAGCGCGGCCAGCAGGTCGTCGAAGGCGGGTTCGTCGTCGGGGCCGTACTCGAACCAGGTCAGGAAGTCGAACGGTTCGTCGGGTCCGAGGTCCCGGCAATGGTGCAGGCGGCGCGCGATGGCGGGCAGGTAGCGCAGTCCGATGGCGATGTGGCGCGACTGGCCTTCCAGCACGTCGCGCCGTTCGTCCTGCGTCAGGGCCCACCACGCGGCGGTCTTGCGGATTGGGATCAGCGCGGCGCGGGTGGACGCCACACGGCCGAGCCCCTCCTGCCGCGCCACGAGTTCGGTGCGCTCGGCCCGCGTGACATACCGCTCGTTGCTGGTGATGCCCTGCAGGTGCCACACGCCAGGGCGTTGGTCAGCGGTGCCGACGACGAGGCACGGAGCGGCCGGCAGCGGGTCGCCCCGCAGCGCGACTTGCCGGGTGACGCGCCACGGACCGGTGAGGCTGCCGTTGAAATGGAAGTGGCGGGGCGAGGTGGGGGTCATGGGCACCCGGAGTGCACGAGCCGTGCCAGGCCTCAGGTGGCCCGCCGCTCGCGCAGCACCTGGTACAGGAGGATCGCCCCGAACGTGGCGGTGCCGATGCCGCCGAGCGTGAAGCTGCCGAGGTGCAGCGTCAGGTCGCCCGCGCCGGCGGTGAGGGCGATGCCGGCCACGAGCAGGTTGCGCGGGCTCGAGAAGTCGACCTTGTTGAGCACCCAGATGCGGCCGCCGGTGGCGGCGATGAGGCCGAACACCACGAGCGCGAGGCCGCCGATCACGGGCACGGGCAGCGTGAGGATCAGCGCGCCGAACTTCGGCGAGAAGCCGAGCAGCAGCGCGACGCCCGCGGCCACGACGAACACGAGCGTCGAGTAGATGCGGGTCACGGCCATCACGCCCATGTTCTCGGCGTAGGTGGTCACGCCCGTGCCGCCGCCCATGCCGGACACGGCCGTGGCGACACCGTCGGCGATGAAGGCGCGGCCGATCAGCGGGTCGAAGTCGCGCCCGGTCATCGCGGCGAGCGCCTTCACGTGGCCGAGGTTCTCGGCCACGAGGATCACCGCGATGGGCGCGACGAGCGCCATCGCCGAGGCCTGGAACACCGGTGCCGTGAAGTTCGGCAGCCCGAACCACGCGGCCTGGCCGATGCCGCTGAAGTCCACCGGCTTGCCGAAGCCCATCACGTTGGCCCCCACGATGTAGACGACGTAGCCGAACGCGGCCCCGATCAGGATCGGGAGTCGGCCGATCGCACCGCGGCCGTTGACGGCCACGAGGCCCACCGCGAGCGCCGTCGCGAGGCCCACCACCGCGTCGAACGACGAGGCCGAGAGGTTCTTCACCGCCACGGGCGCGAGGTTCAGCCCGATGGCCGCGACGATGGCCCCGGTCACCACCGGCGGCATCAGCCGTTCGATCCACCCGGTGCCGAAGGCCTGCACGAGCACCCCGATCAGCGCATAGACCACCCCCGCGGCCACGATGCCGCCGAGCGCCACGCCGATGTTCGGGTTGGGCCCGCTGCCCGTGTAGCCGCTGGCCGCGATCACCACGGCGATGAACGCGAAGCTCGAACCGAGGTAGCTCGGCAGCCGGCCGCCCGTGATGAGGAAGAAGATCAGCGTGCCGATGCCCGAGAAGAACACCGAGGTGTTCGGGTCGAAGCCCATCAGGATCGGGGCCAGCGCGGTCGAACCGAACATCGCGACCACGTGCTGGATGCCCATCACCGTGGTCTGCGGCCAGGGCAGGCGTTCGTCGGGGGCGACGTCGCCCGAGGTTTTCAACGTCCAGCGGGGAAAGAAGGTGGGCATGGGGATCGGGACTCCGGGAGAGGACGGTGCCGGATTGTGCGACGACTTGCGGTCGGCGGGCGTCGGGGGGAAACCGGGGATGTGGACACTGTCCAAATTGTTTGCTATCTTGTTCAGTGTTGCTTGTGTACGTTGTCCACTTCCATTCCCCAGGAGCACCCATGGCCACCAAACTCTTCGTCAACCTCCCCGTCAAGGACCTGAACCGGTCCGTCACCTTCTTCAAGGGGCTGGGCTACACCTTCAACCCGAACTTCACCGACGAGAACGCCACGTGCATGGTGCTCGGCGAGGACAACTTCGTGATGCTGCTGGTCGAGAAGTTCTTCCAGACCTTCACGCACACCCCCATCGCCGACGCGCGCAAGGTCACCGAGGTGATCGTCTGCGTGTCGGCCGACAGCCGCGAGGCCGTCGACGAGATGGTGGCCAACGCGGTGAAGGGCGGCGCCACGCTGCCCTGGCCGCCGAAGGACCACGGCTTCATGTACCAGCACGGCTACCAGGACCTCGACGGCCACCTGTGGGAAGTGGTGTGGATGGACCCGGCCGCCGCACCGCCGAAGGCGTGACACCCGCGTGACTTCATCCTCTCGATGAGGGAGGAAGCGCGCCGTTCCGGCGCGATGCGGACAGAATGCGCGCCAGCCGGTGTTGACCGGCCGCGCGCCGCCCCGGCACAGTGGCCTTCCCCTCACGGAAAGGCGCTGTATGACCTCCACACCCTGGCGGCCGATGGCGCCGCGTTCGCTGCTCGTCACCTTGCTGCTCACGCTGTGCGTGGCCTCCGGCGCCATCGCCCGCGACGGCCCGGTCCGGCGCCTCTACCCGGTGGGCGGTGGTTATGAAGAGGCCCTGAAGGGCTACTCGGTCGAGGTGGCGCGCACGGCGCGCGGCCCGGCGGTGCGGATGGTGATGGTGCCGGCGGCGTTCGCCGACGACCCGGTGCTGCCGGAGGACCCCATCATCCTCGCCGAGGACGTCGAGGCGCTGCGGCTGGCCTGCGAGGCCGTGATCGACCGCATCGCGTTCCCGGCCGGCTGCGACGTGACGTCGGTGCCGCTGTACGTGGCCGGCGATGCCTACGACCCCGCCATCCTGGTCCGTCTGGCCGATCCCACGCTGCACGGCATCTTCTTCACCGGCGGCGACCAGGCCTATGCCGCGCGCATCCTCGCCGGCACGCCGGCGGAGGCCACGATGACCACGGCCGCCGAGCGCGGGGTCGTGTTCGGCGGCACCAGCGCGGGCGCGGCCATCCAGTCCCTCGCGATGAACGCGGGCTACACCGACGCGGGCGACTCCACCAACGCGCTGCAGAAGGGGTCCATCGACCTGTGGCTGGGCCGTCCGCCGCAGCACCGCGGCCTCGTGTTCGGCTCGCGCCAGGTCGTGATCGACGAACACCTGCACTCGCGCGGCCGGCTCGGGCGCATGGTCAACGCCGCGGCGCAGACCGCCGACGCCTACGGGCACGGCGGCCTGCTCGGGCTGGGCTTCGACTACGACACGGGCGCGGTGATCACCGGGGACCGCTGGATCTCGAGCATCCAGGGCGTGTCGTCCGGCATCGTGGTGGACCTGCGCACCGCGCGCACCCGCCACGCGTGGGTCGGACCGAACGCCGCGCTGAGCGCCCGCCGCGTGCTCACCCACGTGCTGCCGCCGGGCCGGCAGGTGGCGTTCGACCTCGCGCGGCGCGAGCCGTGGTGGCGTGGCCGCCCGGTGCCGTACGACGAGCCCCGCGGCACGCCGGGCCTGCGCTCCGGGCACGAGGCCATGCTGATGCTGGGCGGCGACGTCTCCGAGGACCTCGGCGGGCCCGTGATCCGCGAGTTCGTGCGGCAGGCATCGAAGCAGCGCCTGGGCAAGATCGTGGTGGTGGCCGCGGCCTACGCGTCGCCGGCCGACGCCCAGGCCGCGGCCGACCTCTACGCCCGCGCGCTCGTGGCCGCCGGCTGGGCCGGCACCACGTCCATCCACCTCCACGGCCAGACCCGGCTGGATGCGGCGCGGGCGAAGGACGCGAGCGGGGTGCTGCTGCTCGGCGGCGACCAGTCGCTGATGGGTGCGGTGCTCGCCGACCGCGCGTTCACCGACTGGATCCGTTCGGCCGCGGGTTCGGCGAACGTGGTCCTGTTCGAACGTGCGATGACCGCGGCCGCCGGTGAACACTTCGATGCCATCCCCGAAGGCGACACGGCCGACGACGCCATCGCCGCCTTCCAGAGCCGCAATGCCGTGGTGCGGCCGGGCCTCGGGCTGCTGCGCGGCGCGGCGTTCGAACCGCGGCTGCAGATCGACAAGCGCTGGGGCCGGCTGTACGGCGTGGGCGCTCAGCGGCGGCACACGCCGGTGTATGGCATCAGCGAATCGAGCGCCATCGTGGTGCATGGCGGGCAGGCCCGGGTGGTGGGCACGCAACCGGTGGTGGTGCTGGACGGCCGAAATGCGACGTTTTTTGACGGCAGCAACGGCGCGTTCGGGGCGCTCAACGTGCTCCTCGACGTGTACGAACCGGGAGACACACTTTCACGTTGATTTGCCTCAACCCCGGACCGGTCCGCGTCGATAACCCGGAGGAGGGGGCGCCGCTCAGGCGTGCCTGTTCGAGCGGAACCGTGGGAGCGGAACATGAGCGTGACGGATTGGCGGGTGAAGACGAAGCTGTTGACCGGCTTCGTGGTGATGGCAGCGGTGGTGCTGGTGGTGTCGGGGCTGGCCTTGCAGTCGCTCGGGCGATCCAACGACCGGTTCACGGGCTACCTCGACGGGGTCGGGAACCGGGAGCGCCTGGCGACCGACCTCCGGGCCGCCGCCAACGCCCGCGCGGTCGCGGCGCGCAACCTCGTGCTGGTGACCACACCCGAGGACCAGGCCCTCGAGAAGGCCGCGGTGACCGCCGCCCACGAACGTGTCGGCAAGCAGTTCGCGGCGCTGAAGGCCGCGATCGAGACGTCGAAGGACTCGACCCCGCGCGACCGGGAGATCCTCGCCGAGATCGAAGGCATCGAGGCCAGGTACGGCCCGGTGGCGCTGGCCATCGTGGGCCTCGCCCTGGACGGCAAGCGCGACGAGGCCGTCGCCAAGATGAACGTCGAGTGCCGCCCGCTGCTGGCCGCGCTGCTCAAGACGACCTCGGAGTTCATCGAATACGACAAGACCCAGGCCACCGCCCAGGTGGATCAGGCCGAGGCGGCCTTCCGCGCCGACCGCTGGACGATGATCATCGCGTGCGTGCTGGCCGCCGGTGGCGCGATGGCCCTCGGCTGGTACCTCTCTCAATGCATCACGGTGCCGCTGACGCGCGCCGTGCGGCTCGCCGAATCGGTGGCCGCGGGCGACCTGCGCACCGACATCGTCGTGGACCGCAAGGACGAGACCGGCCAGCTGCTCGCCGCGCTGCGCCAGATGAACGGCAGCCTGTCGGCGATGGTGGGCAGCGTGCGGCAGACCGCCGACGGCATCGCCAACGCGTCGAGCGAGATCGCCACCGGCAACGCCGACCTGTCCAACCGCACCGAACAGCAGGCCGCCGCGCTGCAGCAGACCGCCGCGTCGATGCAGCAGATGACCGAGACGGTCCAGCAGAACGCCGAGAGCTCGCGCCAGGCGAGCCAGCTCGCCTCGTCGG
The DNA here is from genome assembly GCF_002116905.1 of Piscinibacter gummiphilus. NCBI lineage: Bacteria > Pseudomonadati > Pseudomonadota > Betaproteobacteria > Burkholderiales > Sphaerotilaceae > Rhizobacter > Rhizobacter gummiphilus. The sequence continues at coordinate 5,426,049 of NZ_CP015118.1, read as the reverse complement.
CCGCCGAGGTGGCCGGCCGCGGTGGCGAGGTGGTGGCCCGCGTGGTCGCCACGATGGGCGACATCAGCGAGTCGAGCAAGAAGATCGCCGACATCACCGGGGTCATCGACGGCATCGCGTTCCAGACCAACATCCTCGCGCTGAACGCGGCCGTGGAAGCGGCCCGTGCGGGTGAGCAGGGCCGCGGCTTCGCGGTCGTGGCGGCCGAGGTGCGCAGCCTCGCGCAACGTTCGGCCACCGCGGCCCGCGAGATCAAGGCCCTGATCGGCGCGAGCGTGGACCGCGTCGACGCGGGCAGCACCCTCGTGGGCGAGGCGGGCCGCACGATGGACGACATCGTGACCCGCGTTCGCCAGGTGACCGACCTCGTCGCCGAAATCAACGCATCCACCCTCGAGCAGAGCACCGGCATCCTGCAGGTGAACCAGTCGGTCGCGTCGATCGACCAGGGCACGCAGCAGAACGCGGCGCTCGTCGAGGAGAGTGCCGCGGCGGCCGAGAGCATGAAGCAGCAGGCCGTGGCACTGATGGGCGTGATCTCGAACTTCAAGACGCGGGCGGGCTGAGCCCCCCGCGTTCAGTGCGGAAACGCCAGCCGCTTCTCCATCCGCCGCTGCAACGCCTCGAACGTGAGGCTCAGCACCCAGTAGATGCCGGCCGCCGCGAGGTACAGCGGGAACGGCTGGAAGGTGGTGGAGATCAGCTCCTTCGTCGCGAGCATCAGCTCGGTCACCGCGATCACCGAGATCAGCGACGTGTCCTTGATCAGCCCGATCAGGCTGTTCGACAGGCTGGGCACCGCGATGCGCAGCGCCTGCGGCGCGACCACGTGGCGCAGCGTCTGCACCCGGGTCAGGCCGAGGCTTGCGCCGGCCAGCCACTGCCCATTGCCGATGCCCACCATCGCGCCGCGCAGCCCCTCCGACAGGTAGGCGCCCACGTTGAGCGTGAGCGCGAGCACACCGGCCACGAGCGGCGAGAACTCGATGCCGATGCTGGGCAGCCCGTAGTAGATGACGAACACCTGCACGAGCAGCGGCGTGCCGCGGAAGAGGCTCACGTAGCCGCGGACGAGCCACTGCAGCCCCGGCACCTCGAGCACCCGCACCAGCGCGATGACGGCGCCGAGCGCGAGGCCCAGCACCATGGCCGCCACCGCGAACCCGAGGGTCAGCAGCGTGGCCCGCAGCAGCACCGGCGCGGCGAGCTGGAACAGCGCGACGAGGTCCATCTCAGTTGGCGACCGGCGGCTTGCTGACGTCGCGGCCGAACCACCTGGCCGAGATCTTCTGGAAGCTGCCGTCGGCCTTCAGGTCGGCCAGGGCCTTGTCGATCGCCTGCTTGAACTTCGGGTTGCCCTTCTTGAACGGGATGGCGTTGCTTTCCGTGGGGCCGATGGGCGCGCCGGCCTTCACCGGCAGCTTCGTCTTCTCGGCGAGGTAGGGGATCAGCAGGCTGTCGTTGAGGGCCACGTCGATGCGGCCGGTGGCCAGGTCCTGCAGGTACTCGGGCGCACCCGGGTACACCTTCACCTCGGCGCCGGCGATGCCCTTGGCGAGGTCGGCGTAGTTGCTGCCCTGGCCCACGCCGATCTTCTTGCCCTTCAGGTCGGCGGCCGTGGCGAGCGTGCGCGTCTCGTTCGTGCGCACGATCAGCTGGGCGCTCGACACCACGTACGGGTCGCTGAAGTCGAAGGTCTCGCGGCGCTTGTCGGTGGCCGCCACCTGGTTGACGATCACGTCGTACTTGCCCGCCTGCAGCCCGGCGAGGATGGCGCTCCACTCGGTGGTGCTGAACGCCGCCTTCACGCCCAGCTTGCCGGCGATGGCCTCGGCGATCTCGACGTCGAAGCCGGTCAGCTTGCCGCTGGCGTCCTTGAAGTTGAACGGGGGGTAGGTGCCCTCGACCGCCACCCGCAGGGTGCCGCGCTGGCGCACCTCGTCGAGCAGGTCGGCCGCGTGGGCGGAGGCCGCCAGCAGCACGAGGGACAGGGCGGCGGCCACGTGGCGCGCGCGTGGAAGAACTGGACGCATGGGAGACCCTCCTGAGGTATTCGAACCCGCCATGGTGCCATCGCGGCGTGCCGCACGGGCGAGGATGGTCATGCACCCGGCGAGCAAGCGGGTTGTGCCATTGACGGCTCCCCGGCTCCGGGCCGAGGATGCAGCTCCGGCCAGACAAGGAGCCCCCGGAATGAAATTGCGCAAGCAGGTCATGGCCCTCGGCCTCGCGGGGGCGGTGGTCGCCGCGGCGGTGGGAGGCATCGGGTTGGTCGCCACCGTGCGGCTCGGCGGGGCCATCGAAGCCTCCGTGCAGGCGAGCCAGGCGCTCCAGGCCAGCCAGGAGGCGGACATGATGCACGACGCCATCCGCGCCGACGGCCAGATGGCCCTCTTCGGCCTCCTGCAGAAGGAGCCCGCCCGCATCCAGGCCGCGAGCGAGGGCCTGCAGTCCCATGCCGACACGTTCAACGCCGCGCTGGCGCGCCTCGACGCGCTGCCGCTGAACGAGGACAGCCGCACCGCGCTCGCGACGGTGAAGCCGCTGGTGACGAGCTACATCGAGGCCGCCCAGGGGCTCGTCGTGGCCGCGCGCGAGGGGCGCACCGATGCGGACACGGCCATGGCCACGCTGCAGGCCGCCTTCGCCGAACTCGAGAAGCAGATGGCCTCGCTGTCCGACTCCATCGAGCAGCGCGGCGTGCGTGTCAACGAGGACGCGGCCACCAACGTGCGCCGCACCCGCGCCGTGCTGGCCGTCGTGCTGGTGCTGGCGTTCGCGGGCATGGCCGCCGCGTCGTGGTGGCTCGCCGGCCGGATGACCCGTCCCATGGCCCACGCGGTGGACGTGGCCGACCGCCTCGCGCAGGGCGACCTCACCGGCCCGGTGCGGCCGGACGGCAACGACGAGACGGTGCGGCTGCTGCAGTCGATGGGGCGCCTGCAGGCCGACTTCGGCGCGATCGTGCGCGACGTGCAGGGCAACGCCGCTCAGGTGGCGGGTGCCAGCGCCGAGATCGCCCAGGGCAACCACGACCTGTCGGTGCGCACCGAACGGCAGGCGAGCGCGCTGCAGCAGACCGCCGCGACGATGGCCGAGCTGGGCGACACCGTGCGCCACAACGCCGACAGCGCGCGCCAGGCGAACCAGCTGGCGCTGGACGCCTCGGGCCTCGCCGCCGAGGGCGGGCGGGTGGTGGGGCAGGTGGTCGACACGATGCAGGGCATCGCCGACAGCGCCCGCCGCATCGAAGACATCATCGGTGTCATCGACGCCATCGCGTTCCAGACCAACATCCTCGCGCTCAACGCCGCGGTCGAGGCGGCACGCGCGGGCGCGGCCGGCACCGGCTTCGCCGTGGTGGCCGAGGAGGTGCGCGCGCTGGCCGGCCGCAGCGGCGACGCCGCGCGCGAGATCAAGGTGCTGATCGGCACCAGCGCCGAACGCGTGGACGCCGGCACCGCCTACGTGGGCCAGGCGGGCCGCACGATGGACGAGATCGTCGCGGCCATCCGCCGCGTGGTGGGCATCGTCGGCGAGATCAGCGAGGCCAGCACCCGGCAGAGCGCGGGCGTGGACCAGGTGGGCCGCGCCATCACCGAGATGGACGAGACGACGCAGCAGAACGCCGCGCTCGTCGAACAGAGCGCGGCGGCCGCCGAGAGCCTCAAGGGGCAGGCCGCGCGGCTCGTGCAGGCGGTGGCCGCGTTCAGGCTGGCGTGACGTCGATCACCGCCACGTCCTGCCCCGCCGCCACCGACCCGCCCGCGCGGCAGCGCAACGAACGCACCGTGCCGCCACACGGCGCGGGCACCGGGAACTCCATCTTCATCGACTCCACCACGACGAGCGTGTCGCCCTCGGCCACCGTGTCACCCTCGTTCACCACCACCTTCCACACGCTGCCCGGCACCGGGCTCGCGACCGCGCGGGCGCCTGCCGGCAAGTCGCCCGCGGGTGGCGGGAGGGACACCGCGTCGTCACCCATGAACTCGGCCTGGCCGGCCTCGCGCCAGCGCTCGCGTTCGGCGGCGAACGCGGCGCGCTGGGTGGTGCGGAACGCCGAGATGTCGTCGGCGTGTTCGTCGAGGAAGGCGCGGTAGCCGCGCATGCCGAAGCGGCCCGCCTCGACCTTCAGCGGGTAGCGGCCGGCGGGGAAGTCGCGGCGGATGCGGTGCAGCTCCGCCTCGCCGACCGGGTAGAAGCGGATCTGGTCGAAGAAGCGCAGCAGCCACGGCTTGCCGGCCTCGAAGTCGCGCGCGCCCGAACGTTCGTCGCGCCAGCGGTTCCACATCTGAAGGGTGCGGCCCACGAACTGGTAGCCGCCGGGGCCTTCCATGCCGTACACGCACATGTAGGCGCCACCGATGCCCACGGCGTTCTCGGGCGTCCACGTGCGGGCGGGGTTGTACTTCGTCGTGACGAGGCGGTGGCGCGGGTCCACGGGCGTCGCCACCGGCGCGCCGAGGTACACGTCGCCGAGGCCCAGCACGAGGTAGCTCGCGTCGAAGACCGTGCGCTGCACCGCCTCGATCGAGTCGAGGCCGTTGATGCGGCGGATGAACTCGATGTTGCTCGGGCACCAGGGCGCGTCGGGCCGCACCGACTGCATGTACTTCTCGATCGCGAGGCGCGTCGATGGATCGTCCCACGACAGCGGCAGCCACACGGTGCGCGATGGCACCTCGAGGTCGTCGGTGTCGCCGAGGGCCGCGTCCAGCGCCACGATCGTGTCGATCAGCGTGGCGTGGGGCAGCCGCGCCGGATCGAAGTGCACCTGCAGCGAGCGGATGCCCGGGGTGAGGTCGATCACTCCCGGGAGCGCGCGTCCGGACAGCGCCGCGTACAGGCCGTGGATGCGCATGCGCAGCGCGATGTCGAGCTGCAGTTCGCCCAGCTCGACGAGCAGGTAGCGATCGCCCGCGCGGCGGATGACGAGGGCAGGTCGGCCCGCTGACGCGGGGACGGACAGCAGCACCGGCGAGTCGAGGGGCGCGTGCGTGTCGGATGGCGCGGGCGGCGCCTCGAAGGTCTCGACGAACCGGTCCTGCGCCTGCAGCGCGGCCACCGCGTCGTCGAGCGTCACGCGGCGGAACTGCAGCGTATCGCCCGCGCGCAGCTGGCCGAGCTTCCAGCGGTCGGCCGCGATCACGACCGCGGGGCACACGAAGCCGCCGAGGCTCGGACCGTCGGGGCCGAGGATCACGGGCATGTCGCCGGTGAAGTCGATCGCGCCGATCGCGTACGCGTTGTCGTGGATGTTCGACGGGTGCAGGCCGGCCTCGCCGCCGTCGGGTCGCGCCCACTGGGGCTTCGGGCCTACGAGGCGCACGCCGGTGCGGCTCGAGTTGTAGTGCACCTCCCAGGTCGCGCCGAAGAACGTGTCGATGTCGTCGGGCGTGAAGAAGTCGGGGGCGCCGTGCGGGCCGTACAGCACCGACAGCGTCCACGTGCGGCCGTAGGCCGGGACGGCCTGCAGCGGCGGGGAGACTTCGCCCGCGATGTCGGACCCGATGTGCACGAGGTCGGCCACGCGCAGCTGGCGTCCGGCGTGCCCGCCGAACTGCCCGAGCGTGAACGTGGAGCGGCTGCCGAGGTAGTGCGGCACGTCGAGGCCGCCGCGCACCGCGAGGTAGGCGCGGGCGCCGGCGGCCGCACCGCCGCCGATCTTCAGCACCCCGCCGGCCGGCACGGCGTGGGCCTGCCACGGGGCGAGCGGCCGGCCGTCGAGGGTCACCGGCATTGGCGAGCCGCACACCGCGACGACCGCGTCGGCGTGGAAGCGCAGCGTGGGCCCGCCGATCGTGCATTCGAGGCCCGCGGCCTCGGCGGTGTTGCCCACCAGCCGGTTGGCGAGGCGGAACGCGAGGTCGTCCATGGGGCCGGACGGGGGCACGCCCACGTCCCAGTGGCCCAGGCGCCCGGGGTGGTCCTGCACGGTGGTCAGCACGCCGGCGTCGAGCACCTCCACGGCGTTCGGGCGGTACGTGAAGTCCGCGAGGGACCGGGTCACCACCTCGCCGCCGACGAACACCGGCGAGGCCACCAGTTCGCGCAGGTAGCGCAGGTTGGTCTCGATGCCGGCCAGGCGCGTGGCGGCGAGTGCCGCCTGCATGCGGCGCACGGCGTCGGCGCGGTCGAAACCGGTGACGATCAGCTTGGCGACCATCGGGTCGTAGTTCGCGGGCACCTCGGTGCCCGCGGCCACCCACGTCTCGACGCGGGCGTCGTCCGGGAACACCACCTCGTTGAGCAGGCCGGCGCTGGGCTGGAACTGGCGGGCGGGGTCCTCCGCGTACAGCCGCGCCTGGATCGACACGCCGGTGGGCTCGGGCACGGCGAGTGCCCAGCGGTCGCCGCGTGCGACCCGCACCATCCACGCGACGAGGTCGATGCCGGTCACCTGTTCGGTGACACCGTGTTCCACCTGCAGCCGCGTGTTGACCTCGAGGAAGTAGAACGCGCCGGTGTCGGCGTCGAGCACGAATTCCACCGTGCCGGCCGAACGGTAGCCCACCGCACGCCCGAGCCGCAGCGCCGCGTCGATCAGCGCGGTGCGGGTGTCGGCGGGCAGGCCCGGCGCGGGCGTTTCCTCCAGCACCTTCTGGTTGCGCCGCTGCGCCGAGCAGTCGCGTTCGCCGAGGGCCACCACCTCGCCGTGGCCGTCGCCGAACAGCTGCACCTCGATGTGCCGCGCGCGTTCGACGAACTTCTCGAGGAAGAGGCCGGCGTCCTTGAAGTTGGCGCGGGCGAGGCGTTCGACGGCCTCCCAGGCCGGCGCCATTTCGGCGGCCGAGCGGATCAGCCGCATGCCGATGCCGCCACCCCCCGCGGTGCTCTTGAGCATCACCGGGTAGCCGATGCGCAGGGCTTCGGCCTCGGCATGGGCGAGGTCACCGAGCAACCCGCTGCCGGGCAGCAGCGGCACGCCGTGCTGCTCGGCCAGCGCGCGGGCCGTGTGCTTGAGGCCGAACGCGCGCATCTGTTCCGGCGTGGGGCCGACGAACGCGATGCCCGCGGCCTCGCAGGCCTCGGCGAAGCCGGGGTTCTCCGAGAGGAAGCCGTAGCCGGGATGGATGGCGCCTGCGCCAGTGGCCTTGGCCGCGGCGAGGATGCGGTCGGCGTCGAGGTAGCTCTGCGCCGCGGGCGGCGGGCCGATGCACACGGCGGCGTCGGCGGCGGCGACGTGGGCCGAGTCGGCGTCGGCCTCGGAGTACACCGCGACCGAACGCAGCCCCATCGTCCGCAGCGTGCGGATGATGCGGCAGGCGATCGCCCCGCGGTTGGCGATCAGCACGGTGTCGAAACGGGTTCCGGTGGTGGTCATCGGGTCAGGTCCCTGGTGCCGGGTCGTCCCGGCGGGATCGGTTTCGTGCAGCGGGTCGTCCCGCCGCACGGGCCCGTTCAGGCCGGGTCCCAGAACACGAACTCGACGGGCGTCGGGTTGTAGGCGTTGCAGGGGTTGTTGAGCTGCGGGCAGTTGGACACCAGCATCCAGACGTCCATCTCGGCGTGCAGCTCCACGTACTTGCCGGGGCCGGAGACCCCGTCGGCGAACTCGAGCCCGCCCTCTGGGGTGACCGGCACGTTCATGAAGAAGTTGACGTTGGGCACGAGGTCGCGCTTGGTCAGGCCCACGTCGGCGTTCGCCATCGCGAGCAGGTAGTTGTCGCGGCACGAGTGCATGAACTTCTTCTGCAGCGCGTAGCGCACGGTGTTGCTCTCGGCCGCGCAGGCGCCGCCCAGCGTGTCGTGGCGACCGCAGGTGTCGGCGACGATGGTCAGCAGCGGGTTGCCCGCGTTCGAGCGCAGCACCGAGCCGGTGCTCAGGTAGATGCCGCCTTCGGCGAGCATCGTGCCGGCCGCGTCGTAGTGTTCGGCGGGGTCGTGGCGGTTGTAGAAGAGGATGTCGGCGGCCTGGTTGCCCTCGAGGTCGACGATGCGCACCGTCTGGCCGCGCTTCACCTCGGCGAGCCAGGGTTCTCCGGCGGGCAGGCGGTGGCGGGCGACGGCGGTGGCGACGTCGAGCGGGCTCTCTTTCAGCGTGTTCATGGCGTGTTCCTCAGGCCAGCGCGAAGACGTCGGCGTTGTGCAGGGCCCGGGCGCATTCGGGGCGGAAGCCGCGGCAGTAGTCGTCGGCCGGGGCCGCCCCGGACTTCCACGCGGCGATGCCCACCTTGCCGGGCTGGTAGCCGGGCCGGGGGTCGAGCGGGTGCGGCGCGGTGGAGACGGCCACGATCACGTCCATGTCGCAGCGCAGTTCCACCGAGGCGCCTGCCGTCTTCCGCTGGTCGTCGAAGACGAAACGGCCGTTGGCGTCCACCGTCACCCGGCTGAACAGGTTGACCGGCGCGATCAGGTCGCGGGCGGTGAGGCCGTGCTTGCCGATCTCGACCAGCAGCCCGTCGCGACCCGAGCGGTACATCGCGTTGCGGTGGACCTCGTAGCGGTGCTCGCCGTACTTCTGCGCCATGCGGGCGCTGTCCAGCAACCCGCCGAACGGGTCGTGCCAGCCGAGCGTGTCGTGCGTGAACGACGCGAGCGCCCTGCCCATGTCGCTCATCAGCGTGTGCCCGCGCGTGTAGTGCGCGGTGTGCTGCGCCTTCAGCGAGTCGGGCAGGTTGTAGCGTTCGAGCGGGTCGTGCGCGGCGTACAGCACGACCGAGCAGTTCGCGCGGTCGTCCAGCGCCGCGAACCGCAGCGCCGTGCCGCGCGAGAGCCGCCAGCTCCAGTGCGCGCCGCCGGGCAGCACCTCGCTCCACACCACGCGGTCCGCGGGCAGGTCGGCGGCGAAACGCTGCCAGTGCGGGAAGGCGTCGACGATGGGTTGGTCGTTCATGCGGAAGTCTCCTGTCGGTTCAGGCGGGCCAGCTGTTCGAGGTCGGTGGCCATGCCCGAGGTTTCGCGGATGCGGTCGAGCAGCCGGCGCTTGAGCGCCAGGAACTCGGGGCTGTGTTTCATGTCCTGCGTGCGCTCGCGGGGCAGCGGCACGTCGTAGATCGTGTCGATGCGGCCGGGGCGTGGCGCCATCAGCACGATGCGGTGGCCGAGGTAGATCGCCTCCTCGACGTCGTGCGTGACGAACACGAGCGTGGTCTTCTCCAGGCGGTGCACGTGCAGGATCAGGTCGTGCATCACCTCGCGCGTCTGCGCATCGAGCGCGCCGAAGGGTTCGTCCATCAGCAGGATCTCGGGCTTGCCCATCAGCGCCCGCGCGATGGCCACGCGCTGCTGCATGCCGCCCGAGAGCTGGTTCGGGTACGCGTTCGCGCTGGCCGACAGGCCCATCAGCTGCAGCAGCGCGTCGGCCCGGCCCGAGGCCGCTTCCACGTCGGCGCTGGTGCGGCCGTTCGTCTGGGCGTCGAGCTGGCGGCAGAAGCGGATGTTCCCGGTCACCGACAGCCACGGGTACAGGCTGTAGTGCTGGAACACCATCGCGCGGTCACGGCCCGGGCCGGCGATGGGCTGGCCGTTCACCAGCACCTCGCCGCGGCTGTGGGTCTCGAGCCCGGCGATGGTGCGCAGCAGCGTCGACTTGCCGCAGCCCGACGCGCCCACGAACGTGACGAACTCGTTGTCGGCGATGGCGAGGTTCACGTCCTGCAGCGCGGTGACCGCACCGAACTGTTTGAAGACCTGCCGGCATTCGATCTTCATCGGGTGTGCATCCACGGGAACACCTTGCGGTGGAGGAGTCGGAACAGCTGGTCGATCACGAGCCCGATCAGGCCGATCAGCAGGATGCCGGCGAAGATCTTGTCGGTCTGCAGGAAGCGCTGGGCCTTCAGGATCGAGAAGCCGAGCCCGGAGTTCGCGGCCACGAGTTCGGCCACGACGAGGTAGGTCCACGCGCAGCCCATGCTGATGCGCAGCGTGTCGAGCAGCGCGGGCTTGGCCGACGGGAAGATCACGCGTTCGAGCACCTCGCGCCGCGTGGCCCCCATCGTCTGCGCCGCCTCGATCTGCGCGAGCGGCACGCGGCGCACGTCTTCGGCCACCATCAGCACCATCTGGAAAAACGAGCCGAGGAAGATGATCGCGATCTTCGCGCTTTCGTCGATGCCCACCCACAGCATCACGAGCGGCACGAAGGCCACGGCCGGCATGTAGCGCACGAAGTCCGTCAGCGGCTCCAGCAGCGCCTGCACCGAGCGCCACGTGCCGATGAAGAGCCCGATGGGCACGGCGATCACGACCGACAGCGCCCAGCCGAGGAACACGCGCAGCGTGCTGATCGCGGTGTCGCCGAGCAGGTCGTCCTCGGTCCACCAGGTGTGGATCCGTTCCAGCACCTTCAGCGGGCCGGGCAGGAACACCGGGTTGACCCCGGACGACGCACTCAGCCACGCCCACGCGACGAGCGGGATCAGCAGGCCCGCGAGGGCGAGCATCCCGTACGCCCGCCGCGGGATCGCCTGGCGGATGGCCCACATCGACGGTGTCGCCATGGCCTTACTTCAGCGCGTCGGCGAGCAGCGTGGCGTCGATGCCGCGGGCGGCGTCGGGCTTGCCGTCGATCAGCTTGTGTTCGGCGAGGAACGCCGCGATGGTGGGGGCGGTGGCCGAGAGCGACTGGGGCTGCTTGCCGTCGAGCGCACTCTTGTTGGCGGCGCTGTCGAAGAAGCGGGTGCCCGGCATGAAGACCTTGTATTCGGCCGGGGTCATGCCCACGACCTTCGACATGATCTTCGCGGCCTCGTCGGGCTGCTCGCGGATGAACTTCTCGGTGTCGAACCACGCGCGGATCATGCCGACGAGGTCCTTGCGCTTGGACGCGATCGCCTTCTCCTGCGCCACGAGCAGGTCGGGCACGAGGCCCGGCATGTCCTTCGACGTGAAGAGCGCGCGGCCCTTGCCGCTCGTCTCGATCTTGCTGATCCACGGGTTCCACACCACGGCGGCGTCGACCCGGCCCGTGAGGAAGGCCGCGGCCGCATCGCCCGCGGGCAGGTTGACGATCTTCACGTCGGACGGTTTCATGCCGTTCTTCGCGAGCGCGGTGGCCAGCACGAAGTGCGAGATGCTGTACTGCTCGAGCGCGACCGACTTGCCCTTGAGCTGCGCGAACGACGTGACCTTCGGGCCGACGAGCAGTGCGTCGTTGCCGGCCGAGTTGTCGTTCACGAGGATGGCCTTGAGCGGCAGGCCCTTGGCGAGCGGCCCGAGCGTGTCGGACCAGGTCTGCGCGTTGGCGTCGAGCTGGCCGGACGACAGCGCGGCGATGGAATCGGTGTAGTTGGCGAACCAGACGAGCTTGACGTCGGCGCCGTGTTTCTTGAAGAAGCCCTTCTGCTCGGCCACGTACCAGGCGACCCAGCCGGGCCAGTCGGACACCCCGACCTTCACCTCGGCCGCGGCGGGCAGCGGGGCGAGGGCGGCGAGGCCGAATGCGAGGGCGGTGACCGCGCCGGCGGCACGGCGGACGAACGCTGAGGGGAATCGGGACATCACAGGCTCCTGGACGAGGGATGGGCGCGCGAGAGACACCACCTCCGTCCTCTCGGACCGAAGTGAATCTCCCGGGCTTTTGTCCCGCCGTGGAGCCTGGTGCGGTGAAGGCCGCGACAGGCCGATGGCTCTCGGACCAGCGCTGCCGTGCCGGCAGCCGGAACCCTAGCCATCCTGTGAAAGAAGACGTGATGGTCTTTCTCGCGAGCCGAACGGTTGCAAGCGGTGTGCCAGCAAAAGCGGCCCGTTCGGCACCATGGCAGGGCACGGATGCACCGCCAGCGGGAGGGTGCCGCGGCATGGGCCTTGCGTCGCCGCGGTCATGCGACTCAACCCGTTCCCCTTTTCGTGGCAGGCCCTGCGGGCCGTGTTCGCCGCCGGTTTCGCCGCGCGCTACGGCGGCGTGAGGCCCGGCGCCCACCGGCGCTGACGCCGCGTCAGGCCGCCCGTTCCTCGTCGGACACCTTCCGCGGGAACTCGGCGCGCAGCAGCGTGCCCCGCCCGGGCGCGGACGTCACCGTCACGCGCCCGCCCATCGTCTCGGCGCGGAAGCGCATGCCCGTGAGCCCGTGGTGGCCGGGCCGCGGCAGGGTGGTGTCGAAGCCCGCGCCATCGTCGCGAACCTCCACCACCGCCCGGTCGCCGGACGGGCCCAGCGTCACCCTCACGCTCGTGGCCTCGGCGTGTTTGCCGATGTTGGTCAACGCCTCCTGCACGAAGCGGTAGATCGCGAGGTCGGCCTGCGGGCTCAGGCTCACGTCGGTCAGCTGCGCGTCCACCGGCACGTCCAGGCGTTCCGCCATGTCCTTGCACAGGGCCTCCAACGACACCTTCAGGCCCAGGTTGGCGAGTGCGGACGGCCGCAGGTCCTCGATGATGCGGCGCTTGAACGCGATGCCCTCGTTGAGGCTGCGGTTCATGTGGTCGAGCCGTTCCTTCAGGTCGTCGCGGTCGGTGAGCTTGTTGCGCAGGCGGGCCAGGTCGAGCTTGATGGCCGTGAGCAGCCCGCCCAGTTCGTCGTGCAGCTCGCGGGCGAGGTGGGCGCGTTCGTCCTCGCGGGCGGTCTGCAGGTGCTGGGTGAGTTCGCGCAGGTCGGCGGTGCGTCGGCGCACCTCGTCCTCCAGGCGCACCCGCTCGCGCGCGAGTGCGGCCTGCTGCTGGTTGCGCTCCTGGTCCTGCAGGTGGAGCTGGCCCATGTAGACGAAGAGGCCCAGCACGCTCAGCACGGCCAGCGCGCCGACGCCGAGGCGGTTGACCATCAGCGAATCGAAGATCGTGACCCGCGACGCGACCTGCGACTTCGCCGTCTGCTGCAGCTGCTCGCCGAGGGTGTAGCGCAGCGCGGCCATCTTCTCGCGGCTCTGGCCGGTCTCCAGCAGGGCGATGGCGGCGTCGCGCCGGCCGGACTGGGCCAGCGCGAGCGCCTCGGCGGTCTCGGCCAGCGCCTCGCTGGTCACCAGCGCGAGCCGCCGGCCGGTCTCGTGGCCGGCGGGGCCCAGCCGCTCCAGGTGGTCGGCGACGGCCTGCCGCGCGCCGGGCAGTTCCGCCAGAGCGGTCTGGTAGGGGGCGAGGTCGTCGACGTGGCCGGTGAGCAGGAAGCCGCGCGAGGCGGATTCCACGTCGGTCATCAGCTGCTGGAGCCGGGCGGTGGCCATGCGGGCCTCGCTCCAGCCGATGCCGCCGCGCAGCGTGGCGGACGTCTGGAAGTAGGTGACCTCGCTCAGGACGAGCAGACCGGCGGCGACGATGACCAGCACGGGGAACGTGAACCGTTTGCGCAGCCAGCGTTCCGCGATGGTTCTCAGCATGGATGGGTTTTCCCTTCGTGACAGCCACGAGTCTATGCGCGGGGCGGGAAGTCGGGGCATCCGTCACGGAGGCCGTGTCGCGGCTCGCCTTCGTCCGGCCCACAATGACGGGCTGCCCGCGGCTGGCGCGGGTGTCCCGAGGAGTTCCCTGCCCGTGTCGCCCGAGCCGCGTGCCTTCACCATCCTGGTCGCCGACGACAGCGAGGATGCCGCCGAGAGCCTGGCCATGCTGCTGGAGTTCGAGGGGCACACCGTCGAGGTCGCCCATGACGGCACGTCCGCGCTCGTCGCGGCCGAACGCCTGCGGCCGCAGGTGGTGGTGCTCGACATCGGCATGCCGGGCCTGAGCGGCTACGAGGTGGCCACGCGGCTGCGGGCCACCGACTGGGGCCGCCGCGTGCTGATCGTCGCCGCCACCGGCTGGGGGCACGACGACGACCGGCGCCGTGCGCTGGAGGCCGGTTTCGACCGGCACCTGACCAAGCCGATGGACGCGACCGCCTTCGCCGCGTCGCTCGGCGAGTGGGTGGACGAGGCGGCTCGGCGCACCGGCCGCTGACCATTCTTCACCGCGCCGCCTGGCGCTTCCGCTACAGTCGGCCCCGCTTTCTTTCGATGCGAGGACCCGCCATGGACACTGGCGCACCCACCTACGGCGCCGACGACACGGGCCTGATCTGCGGTTACCTGCTCCGCCCGGGGCAGGCGGCGGCGCCCATCGACGCCGCGCAAGCCATTGCCTGGGCGAAGGCCGACGGCGATGGCGTGGACGACGATGCGTTCGTCTGGCTCCACTTCAACCTGTCCCACAACGCCGCCGAGCGCTGGCTCGCGGAGCAGGGCGGGCTGTCCGAGACCTTCTTCGAGACCCTGAAGGACGACACCCGGTCCACCCGCATCGAACGCGCCGACGACGTGCTGATCGCCGTGATCAACGACGTGCACTTCGACTTCTCGTTCGAGCCGTCGGACCTCTCCACGCTGTGGGTGCACGTGGACCGGCGCCTGATGGTGACCGCCCGCCGCCAGCCGCTGCGTTCGGTCGACAAGCTGCGCGGCGCGGTGCGCGGGGGCATCCCGCTGCGCTCCACGGTCGAGCTGCTCGAGCACCTGATGCGCGACCAGGCCGACGTGCTCGTCGAGATCGTGCGGAGTGTCACCGCGCGCATCGACGACATCGAGGACCAGCTGCTCGCCGGCAAGCTCGACACCAAGCGGGCCAAGCTCGGCGTGCTGCGCCGGCTGCTCGTGCGCCTGCAGCGGCTGCTGGCGCCGGAGCCCGCCTCGCTGTTCCGGCTGCTGCAGCACCCGCCGTCGTGGATGGCCGAGCGCGACGTGCAGGAGCTGCGCCAGGCGACCGAGGAGTTCTCGGTGGTGTTGCGCGACATGCAGTCGCTGCAGGAACGCATCAAGCTGCTGCAGGAAGAGGTGGCCGCGCAGGTCAACGAGCAGAACAACCGCAGCCTCTTCGTGCTGACGATCGTGACCGTGCTGGCGCTGCCGATCAACCTGATCGCCGGCCTGCTGGGGATGAACGTGGGCGGCATCCCGCTCGCCGACCACCCGCACGGGTTCCTCGTGGTGGTGGGCCTCGTGGCGGCGCTCACCGGCTGCCTGGGCTGGCTCGCCTTCCGGAAGAACCGGGAGCCCTGAAGGTTTTTCCGGCGGCGTCATTCCCCTGACACGGTCGGCCCCCACCATCGCGTGAGGCTGATTCAAGGAGTGAGTGATGGCCCCCGGATCCCCGACCCTGTTCCCGACGACGGCGCGCCGCGTGGTGCGCAGCGCGACGTACCACCGCCACGCGCTGGCATCGCCGTCGATGGCGCGCGCCGGCACCCGGCCGCCCTCGGTGGTGCCCACCCGTTCCTCGCTGCTGCGCCGGGCGCTGCGCACGCTGGGTTGCTCATTCTGAGCTTCACAGGCGCGTCATGCGCCGTGAAGAAAGTCACGGGATCGTTCCAACAGGGAGATCCCACGTGTCGAAGAAGCATCTGATCGCCGCCGGCCTGCTGTCGGCCGCGCTGGCCGCCCCGGCCGCCGCCACCACCGTGTCGCTCGCCGCCGACGGGCAGTGGGTCGGCTTCAACGTCAGCGACCTCGATGCCCTGTCGCAGGGTGTCGAATGGATCGACAACGCGAACAGCCTCGACCCGGCCTTCGGCGCGCAGCTCTTCTTCGAATTCACGATCGCCTCGGGGTTCACCGGCAGCCTCACCGTCGTCGACGCCGGCTTCGCGGGCGACACCTTCCTCGTGAGCAACTTCGGCAGCCTGCTCGGCAGCACGTCGTTCGTGCCGGCCACTTCGGTCGACACCGCCGCCTACGCCGGCCTCGACTACGCGGCCGCCCTGGCCGACCCCGCGAACTTCAGCAGCGCCACGTTCTCCCTCGGCGCGGGCACCTACCGCATCTCGGGGTACCTCGGCCAATCGGTGCAGTTCGACGGGCTGCCGCTGAACTCGACCGCCGGCGCCGTGAACCTGACGATGGCCCCGGTGCCCGAGGCCCCGGCCCTCGCGATGATGGTGGCCGGCCTCGCGCTGTTCGCCGGCCTGGCCCGCCGCCGCGGCTGAACGGGAGGCACACCATGACGATCTCCCGCCTCGCCGCCGCCCTGGCCCTTGCGGCCTGCTCGCTGGCCCACGCCGGCCCCACCGTCACCGTCAAGGTGATCGGCTTCAACGACTTCCACGGCAACCTGCAATCGCCAGGCACCTTCGGGGTCAACACCACCGTGCCCGCGGCCCAGCGCCCGGCCGTGGGGGGCGCCGAGTTCGTCGCCGCCGCCGTCGCCCGCCTGAAGGCCGGCAACCCGAACCACGTGGTCGTCGGTGCCGGCGACTTCATCGGCGCCTCGCCGCTGGTGTCGGCGCTGTTCTTCGACGAACCCGCCATCGAGTCGCTCAACCAGATCGGCCTCGAGTTCAACGCCGTGGGCAACCACGAGTTCGACAAGGGCTCGGCCGAGCTGCGCCGCCTGCAGAACGGCGGTTGCAAGACCACCAACGGCCTGCCCGACCCGAACAGCTGCCGCGGCCTCGGCTCCGGCGCGCCGGGCACGTTCGACGGCGCGAAGTTCAAGTGGCTGTCGGCCAACGTGGTCGAGACCGCCACCGGCCGCACGCTGTTGCCCGCCTACGGCGTCAAGACCTTCAACGGCGTGAAGGTGGCATTCATCGGCATGACGCTCAAGGCCACGCCGTCGATCGTCACGCCCACCGGCGTCGCCGGCCTCACGTTCAACGACGAGGCCGCCACGGTGAATGCGCTCGTGCCGAAGCTGCGCGCGCAAGGCATCGAGTCCATCGTCGTGCTGGTGCACCAGGGCGGTTTCCAGTCGAGCCCGAACCTCGGCGACATCAACGGCTGCGACGGCAACCTCGCCGTCGCGGGCGGTGGCGCCTCCGACATCGGCAAGATCGTCGAGAAGCTCGACAACGCCGTCGACCTCGTGATCAGCGGCCACACGCACGCGGCCTACAACTGCTCGGCCGGCACGGTCGACGTGCGCAGCGTCGCCGGTGCCGTCACCGTGACGCCGCGTCCCACGGGCCTGCCGAACAAGACGGGCCGCCTCGTGCCCGTCACGAGCGCCAGCGCCTTCGGCCGCGTGCTGACCGACGTGGACCTCACCATCGACACCGCCACGCGCGACGTGGTCTCGGTGGCCGCCACCAACCGCCTCGTGGACCGCACCGACCCGGCGCTGATCCAGGCCGTGGCCACGAACCCGGCCACGAAGAACCTCGTCGACGGCTACGCCGCGCTCGCGTCGCCGCTCGCCGGCCAGGTGATCGGCACCATCACCACGGCGCTGCCCAACACCGCCAACGCCGCTGGCGAGATGCCCGCCGGCAGCCTGATCGCCGACGCGCAGCTGATGGCCACGCAACCCGCCGGCCTCGGTGGCGCGGTGGCCGCCTTCATGAACCCGGGCGGCGTGCGCAACCCGGGCTTCACCGGCGCCGCGTACCCGTACGCGCTGACCTACGGCGACGCGTTCACCACGCAGCCGTTCGGCAACAGCCTCGTCACGATGACGCTGACGGCCCAGCAGCTCAAGGACCTGCTCGAGCAGCAGTTCGCCGGCTGCAACGGCCAGACGGGCCAGCGCATCCTGCAGGTGTCCAACGGTGTGAAGTACTCGTGGAGCGCCTCGGCCGCGCCGTGCGCGAAGATCGTCGACCTGAGCCTCACGCCCACCGACGTGTCGGTGGTGCCGCCGGTGTCCGCCGGGGTTGCCGAAGAGATCGTGCGCGCCGGCCTCGTGCTGAACCCCACGAAGACCTACCGCGTGACGGTCAACAACTTCCTCGCGACCGGCGGCGACGGCTTCACCGTGCTGATGGGCGGCACCGCGGTGCTGGGTGGTGCGCAGGACATCGACGCGCTGATCGCCTACCTGAGCAGCGGCTACAAGGCCCCGGCGCCGGCCTACGACCCGGCCGACCCGGCGCTGAAGCTGCCGCGCATCACGCGCCTGCCGTGAGCGGCCTCCGGCGACGCACGCTGCTGGCCTGGCTCGCCGCCGGGCCGGGCGTGGCCGCCGCCGAGACCGCCAGCGAGGTCCGCCTGCGCGAACTGATGGCGCAGCGGGCCGCGCGGGTCAACGACCCGCGCGTGCACCAGGCGGCCGCCATGGCCGACCGCGCGGCCCTGCTCGCCACGGGCGAGGCCGCGCTGGTCCGGGGCGACACGGACGCCGCGCAGGTGGCGTTCGAACGGGCGGCGGCCCTGCTCCATGCCGCCGACACCGAGATGGGCCTCGTGCGAACCTGGCTGCAGGCCGGGGAGTACCGCCGCGCGCTCGCGTTCTGCGCCCACACCGCGGGCGGACACCGCGAGGCCGCGGCGCCGGGGGCGCTGTACGCCTGGCTGTTGCGGCTGGGCGGGCAGCTCGACGCGGGCCAGCGCACGCTGGCGCTCGCGCAATCGCGCTGGGCCGGTGACGCCGTGGTGGACGCCACCGCACGCCAGCTCGCCTCGGCCTGGCCGGTGGCGGACGGTGTGCTGCTCGACACGCCCCATCGCATGGCGCCGCAACCCACGGGCGACACGTTGCCGGCGGGACACCGTGTGATGGCCTCCGGTGTGCGCGTGGCACCGGGGCGGGTGCTCGTGCCCGCGCGTTCGGTCGCTGCCTCGTCGATGTGGGTGCGCGACGGCCTGGGCCGTGCGGCCACCGCCACCGTCGAACGGGTCGACACCGACCTCGGGGTCGCCGTGCTCGCGTCGCCCGGTCATGCGGCGGGGCTCGCCGCACGCGACCCGTTCGCGGGCAGCCCCGGTTACACGGTGGCGTTTTCGGAAGGGGGCGATGCCGCCTGGCCCTGGCTGCACGCCGGGTTCCTGGGCGCGTCGGACCGGGTGGCCCGGCGGCGGCGCCTCGGCATCGATGCCCCCGCGGGCGCGGCTGGCGGGGGCGTGTTCAACGCGGCCGGCCAGTTCGCCGGGCTGCGCGACGGCGACCGCTGGCTGCCGGTCTCGGCCCTCGCGCCACTGCTGGCCGGGATCGAACCCGCAGCGCCGGTGACGGCGCGGGCGGGTGCCGACGAGGTCTACGAGAACGTGCTCGGGTCCATGGTGCAGCTGATCGTCACCGGCTGACCTTCCGGCACCAGCGCCACGGCCTGCAGGGCCAGCAGCACCTGGGTGAATGCCGGCTGGCGCAGCGCGTCGACGGCCGTGGCGGCGTCCGACGTGGCCGCGAGCGTGCCGGTGAGCGTGGGGGTCCACGACGGATCGGCTTCCGGGAACGAGGGCAGCGTGCCCACGATGCGCCGCAGCGCGTCGTTCACCTGCAGCAGGTGGCCGGGCGTGAACGTGCCCGACGCCACCTCGCTCGCATTGGGCAGCAGGTGCGCGAGGCCCAGGCGGGCCACCTGCCGCAGCGACGGGTTCGCGGGCCACGACGACGCCACCACGGGCTCGCCCGTGTCGACCCCGCGGGACACACGATCGCCCCGTTCGGCCTTCGACCGAACGTCGAGCCACAGCCCGTGCCGCGCCACCCAGCACGAGGCGGCATCGAGCACGGCGAGGGGATCGCCGTCGACCAGTTCGATCTCCAGCTCGTGCAGCGGCCAGCGCCGGTCGCCGCCGGTGATCTCGCCGATGTCGAGCGCGAGTTCCAGCGTGCCCTTGCCGGCCCGCACCTCGCGGTGCGTGCGGTGGACGTCGGTGCGGAACAGCGGTGCGGGTGCCGCACCGGCGAGGGCGCGCGCGATCAGGCCGCCCACCGGCGTGCCCTGGTGGCGCGCGAGGTCGAGGGCGGGCGGCGGCCCGTCGGCCGCACCATCGACCGGGGCATTGTGCTCGTGCCGCTGCATGCCGTGCGGATCGCCGGCCTTCGCGGTCTGCACCCAGCGGGAGCCTTCGAGGCGCAGGCGCACCGCGGCGCTGGCGGCGGCCAGCCGGCGGTCGGGGGTGTCGTAGTAGACGGCCTGCAGGCGGGTGCGTTCGCTGCGGCCGGACGCCATGGCCTTGGCCACGGCGTCGCGTGCCGCGGCGGGCACCTGGAACTTCAGTTCGATCTCGATCATGGGGGCGGCCGTGTCCTTCGGACCGCCGACTTTACCGCGCCTCCTGCAGCACCTCGCAATGGCGGACGATGGAAAATCCATCGCGGTCGAGCAGGTACAGGCGCACCCGTTGCCCCTCGGTCAGGTCGTCGAGCGCGGGCCCGAGCGTGGTGCGCGTGGCACCCCAGGTGCGGCTTCGCCCATCGGTGAAGAACGCGATGCCGAACTTCGGCAACACTTCGGAAACCGCGGCCTCCATGGGCAGCAGGTCGGAGTCGGGCGAGTCGGGCTGGTGCATGGCGTTCCTCCGTGTCGCGGGGTGAAGGATGGGCCCGGTCGTCGAAGCGAGATCCATGCCGCTCGCCCGGGGTGCACGACCGGCGGGAAGGGGATGGAAGACCCTTCGGGACGTAATAAGTTGTACTGTGCATCTTTCTGCGGTACAGTGGCCTCACACCGAAGGAGAGATGAATGACCGCCTCGACCCAGCTGCTGATCATCGACCCGCAGAACGACTTCTGCGACCTGCCCGAATCGTGGTGCCCCACCGACCCCGTGTCGGGCGCACGCACCACCCCCGCGCTGCCGGTGGCCGGCGCCCACGCCGACCTGCAACGCCTCGCCGCGTTCATCCGCGATGCGGGCGACCGGCTCGACGACATCACCGTCACCCTCGACAGCCACAACCGCCTGCACATCGCGCACCCCACGTTCTGGCAACGGGGCGATGGCGGCGACGTGGCCCCGTTCACCGCCATCACGGCCGCCGACGTGCGCGCGGGCACGTACCGCACGCGCGACGCCTCGGCGCAGACGAGGGCGCTGCAGTACGTCGAGGCGCTCGAGGCCCGCGGCCGCTACGTGCTGATGGTGTGGCCCGTGCACTGCGAGATCGGCAGCTGGGGCCATGGCGTGCACGCCGCGGTGCGCGCGGCCTACAACACGTGGGAAGTGCGCCAGCTGAAGGTGGTGCGCAAGGTCGCGAAGGGCTCGAACCTCTGGACCGAACACTACAGCGCGCTGCAGGCCGAGGTGCCCGACCCGTCCGACCCCGACACGTTGCTGAACCAGGGCCTGCTGGGCGTGCTGGAACGGGCCGACACGCTGATCGTCGCGGGCGAGGCCGGCAGCCACTGCGTCAAGTCGACCGTCGAGGACTTCGTCGACCAGCTGCCCGGCGGCCGCGCCGACCGCCTCGTGCTGCTGACCGACTGCATGAGCCCGGTCGGCGGCTTCCAGGCGCAGCACGACGCCTTCCTGAAGGGCATGGCCGCACGCGGAGCGCGGCTTGCCACGAGCACCGAGGTGCTCGCCACCTGGCGCAACCGTTGAACGAACTGCGAGAAAGCCGTCCATGACCCCGATCATCCAGAGCCTGCTGGACACCGACCTCTACAAGTTCACGATGTGGCAGACCATGCTGCACCGGCACCCGCAGGCCCAGGCGGAGTACCGCTTCGTCTGCCGCAACACGCCGGCGTTCCCGCTGGCCGACCTGCTGCCCGAGGTGAACGCGCAGCTCGACCACCTGTGTTCGCTGTCGTTCCAGGAGGACGAGCTCGCCTACCTCGGCGCGCTGCGCTACATCAAGCCCGACTTCGTCGACTTCCTGCGCATCTTCCGGTTCCAGCGCCGCTTCATCCAGGCGGTGGCCGACGGCCCGACGCTGCGCATCGTGGCCGAGGGGCCGCAGGTGCACGTGATGGCGTTCGAGATCTACGTGCTGGCCATCGTCAACGAGCTGTACTTCCGCCGCGCCGACCAGGCCGCCGCGGTGGCCGAGGGCCGGCGCCGGCTGAACGCGAAGATCGAGTTGCTCGAATCGCTGGGCCGCGAGGTGAAGCACCGCCACCCGTTCGAGTTCTTCGACTTCGGCGTGCGCCGCCGCTTCTCGCGCGCCTGGCACGCCGAGGTGGTCGAGACCTTCAAGACGCGGGTGCCGCAGTACTTCAAGGGCACGTCCGACGTGCGCCTCGCGCAGCAGCTGGACCTCGTGCCCATCGGCACCATGGCCCACGAGTACCTGCAGTCGTACCAGGCCTTCGACGTGCGGCTGCGCGACTTCCAGCGCCTCGCGCTCGAGAACTGGGTGCAGGAGTACCGAGGCGACCTCGGCGTGGCCCTCACCGACGTGGTGGGCATGGACGCCTTCCTCGCCGACTTCGACCTGTACTTCGCGAAGCTGTTCGACGGCCTGCGCCACGACTCGGGCGACCCGGTGGTGTGGGGCGAGAAGGCCCTGGCCCACTACGCGAAGCTGCGCATCGACGCGAACACGAAGCGGCTCACGTACTCCGACGGTCTCGACTTGCCCGAGGCCTTCCGCCTGTACGGCCATTTCGCCGACCGCGTGCAGCTCGGCTTCGGCATCGGCACGAACCTCAGCAACGACGTGGGCCTGCAGCCGCTCAACATCGTGATGAAGCTCACCCGGTGCAACGGCCAGCCGGTGGCCAAGCTGTCCGACAGCCCTGGCAAGACCCTGTGCGACGACGAGACCTTCCTCGCGTACCTGCGCCAGGTCTTCAACCACACGATCTGAGGAGCTCCCCATGCTGCACATCACGGTCGCCCAGCTCGACTGGTTCGTCGGCGACATCGAAGGCAACACGCGCAAGATGATCGAAAGCGCGCACCGCGCGGCGCTCGACGGGGCCGACCTCGTCGTGTTCTCCGAGCTGTGCCTCACCGGCTACTACCCCGGCGACCTGCTCGACGAACCGGGATTCCTGGTGCGCGTGGCCGCAGGCCTCGACGAACTGCGCGCGGCCTCGCGCCAGCTGCCCGGCCTGCACTGGGTGGTGGGTGCCCCCGTGCGCCGCCAGGGCCCCGGCAAGAAGCTGCACAACGCGCTGCTCGTGATCGCGGGCGGCGAGGTCGTCACGCAGTACGCGAAGCAGCTGCTGCCCACGTACGACGTGTTCGACGAGCAGCGCCACTTCGCCCCCGGTCCCGACGTGGCGCGGGTGCTGCGCATCGGCAACAACCAGGTAGGCCTGATGATCTGCGAGGACGGCTGGAACGACGAGGGGGGCGACTACCTCGTCAACCCGTTCACGCGGCTGGGCGACGCGGCGCCCGACCTCGTCGTCTCCATCAACGCGAGCCCGTCGAACGTGGGCAAGCGCGAGCAGCGCCACCAGGTGTTCGGCCAGGCGAGCACGCGCCACGGCCTGCCGCTGCTGTACGTGAACCAGGTGGGCGGGCAGGACCAGATCGTGTTCGACGGCGCGTCGTTCGCCGTGGAGCCCGGCCGCGGCGTGACCTACGAGGCGAAGCGGTTCGTCGAACACGTCGAGACGCTGCGCTTCGACAACGGGCGTTTCCTCGCCCGCGACGGTTCGGCGCTGCCGCCGGTGGCCGCGGAAGGCCTCTCCACGATGGCGTTCTACCGCGCGCAGACGGTGCTGGGCCTGCGCGACTACGCCCGCCGCTGCGGCTTCCGCCAGGCGGTGGTGGGTTCGTCGGGCGGCATCGACAGCGCGCTGACGCTGGCGCTGGCCGTCGACGCGCTGGGCGCGGACAACGTCGAGGCCATCACGATGCCGTCGTCGTTCTCGTCGAGCGGGTCCGTCGACGACTCGGTGCGGCTCTGCGACAACCTCGGCATCCGCCTGCACCGCCACCCCATCGCGCCGCTGGTGGACCGGTATGCCGAGGGGTTTGCGGCCACGTTCGGAACCCCGTTGAAGGGGCTGCCGCTCGAGAACCTGCAGGCCCGCATCCGCGGCACGATCCTGATGGAACACTCCAACCACTTCGGCCACCTGCTGCTCACCACGGGCAACAAGTCGGAGCTGTCGGTGGGCTACTGCACGCTGTACGGCGACACCAACGGCGGCCTCGGCCTGCTGGGCGACCTCTACAAGACCGAGGTGTTCGCGCTGTCGCGCCACCTGAACGAGGCCGCCGGGCGCGAGCTGATCCCGCAGGCCATCATCGACAAGCCCCCGTCGGCCGAGTTGGCGCCGGGCCAGCAGGACACCGACAGCCTCCCGCCGTACGAGGTGCTCGACGAGATCCTGAAGCTCGAGATCGAGGGCGGCCGGCTCGCGGGCTGGGAGCGCACGCAGGCGCAGGCCTTCGTCGACCGGCTGCTCGCCACGCCGGAGGGGCCCGCGCTCGTCGCGCGCATCCGCCGCATGATTGCGCGCAGCGAGTACAAGCGGCGGCAGGCGCCGCCCATCCTGCGCGTGCGTTCACGCGCCTTCGGCAGCGGCCGCCAGATGCCCATCGCGGCGTTCCACGCATGAGCGCGGCCCAGACCTTCGACGTGGCGGTGTGTGTCGGCCGCTTCCAGCCGTTCCACTTCGGCCACCTGGCGCTGCTGCACCACGCGTTGTCGCTCGCGCCGAAGGTGATGGTGGTGATCGGTTCGGCGTTCCAGGCGCGGTCGCCGAAGAACCCGTTCACGTGGCGCGAGCGCTCGGAGATGATCCGGCTCGCACTCGGCGAGGCGGACGCAGCCCGGGTGTCGTTCCTGCCGGTGCGCGACCACTACGACGAGGCGCGGTGGGTCACCACCGTGCAGGCGGGCGTGACGCTGGGTCTGCCGCAGGGCTCGTCCGTCGCCCTGGTCGGGCACTTCAAGGACGCGACCAGCGGTTACCTGCGCGCGTTCGCGGGCTGGTCCGTGGTGCCGCTGCCACGCGTGCGCGAGGCCGATGGCACCGGCATGCGCGACGCGCTCTTCAGCGCGGGCCTCGACGCGCGTGACGCCACGCTGGCCGCGCTCGTCGAGCAGGCCCCGGCGAGCACGCTGGCCTTCCTGCGGGCGTGGCTCGCGCTGCCCGAGGCGGCAGTGCTCGCCGAGGAGTGGCGAATGCTGCGGCAGTACAAGGCCGCCTGGTCGTCGGCGCCGTATCCGCCCGTGTTCGTCACGGTCGACGCGGTGGTGCAGTGCGCGGGCCACGTGCTGCTGGTGCGGCGCGGGGCTGCACCGGGCAAGGGCCTGCGTGCGGTGCCGGGCGGATTCATCGAGCAGCGCGAGACGGTGTACCAGTCGGCCGTGCGCGAACTCGCCGAGGAGACCGGCCTCGACCTGCTCGACACGGCGATGCGCCGCGCGCTGCGCGAGGTCGCCGTGTTCGACCACCCCGACCGCAGCCAGCGCGGCCGCACCATCACGCACGCCCACCACTTCGACCTCGGCGACCGGGAGCTGCCGGAGGTGCACGGCGCGGACGACGCGCTGGAGGCCACGTGGGTGCCCATCGACACGCTCGGGTCGATGGAAGACCAGTTCCACGACGACCACTTCCACATGCTCGATCACTTCCTCGGCATCACGCCGCGTTGACCATGGCCAGGCGCGCTCCCTCCTTTCCCCAGCCGGCCACCCTCGTCGACGTGGCCATCTTCGCGGTCCGCGACGGCGCGCTGAACGTGCTGCTGGTGCGCCGGGCCGAAGGCCCGGACGAACCGTTCCCGGGCCACTGGGCGCTCCCGGGCGGGTACGTCGACGTCGACCGGGACGCGAACCTCGACGCCTGCGCGCGGCGCAAGCTCGCCGAGAAGACCGGGGTCGCGAGCCCCTACCTCGAGCAGCTGGGCAGCTGGGGCAGCGCCACGCGCGACCCGCGCGGCTGGTCGGCCACGCACGTGTTCTTCGCCCTCGTCTCGTTGGGCAGCGCGCCGCTGGAAAAGGGCGCGAACGCGAGCGACGTGGGTTGGTTCGACGTGGAGCAGGTGCTGGCGTCGGCACCGCTCGCGTTCGACCACGGCGAGATCCTCCGGGCGGCCGTCGAGCGGCTGCGCGGCAAGGTGGAGTACACGTCGCTGCCGGCCTTCCTGCTCGACGAACCGTTCACGCTGCCGGAACTGCAGCAGGCCTACGAGGTGGTGCTGGGCCGCCCGGTCGACAAGAGCGGCTTCCGCACCCGGATGCTGTCGGCCGACTTCCTCGTCGAGACGGGCCAGGTGCCGCGGGGCACGAACCGGCCACCGATGGGCTACCGGCTGAAGGACCGCTCCGGGCCGGTGGTGTTTCCCCGGACGTTCAGCCCCCGATCCGGCTGAACTCAGGGTGTCTCCCGAGGGCAGCCCGTATCGGGCTCTGGCATTCTTTGTTTTTGGATGCCCGTCCACTTTCGTGGTCAAGCGGTGATCCGACGACCCGGAAGTGACTGCGATGCCCAAGACACCCTCGGAAGTGACCTTCGTGCCCGGCGACGGCGTCGCGGCGGTCGATCGTGCCCTCACCATCGCCACGGTGCTGGCCCAGTCGAACACCACGCTCACGCTGGCCGACCTGGCCCGCCTCACCGGCATGTACAAGAGCACGCTGCTGCGGCTGCTGTCCTCGCTGCAGCGCAGCGGCCTCGTGGTGCACCGCAGCGACAAGCGCTACGCCCTCGGGCCGCTCGCCTTCCTCTTCGGCCGCAGCTTCGAGCAGACCTACGGCCTGAAGGAGGGGGTGGTGCCGGTGCTCGAATGGCTCGTGGCCCACAACACCGAAAGCCCGTCGTTCCACGTGATGCACGGCCGTGACACGCGCCTGTGCCTCTTCCGCATCGACTCCCCGCACTCCACGCTGGACCGCGTCCGCGAGGGGGACGTGCTGCCGCTCGACCGCGGCGCGGGCGGCCGCGCGCTGGTGGCCTTCGCGAAGGGCGCCTCGTCGCAGGCGCCCCTGATCTTCACGTCCTTCGGCGAACGCGACCCGCTGTGCGCGGCCATCGCGTGCCCGGTGTTCGGTCCGTCGGGGCTGCTGCTGGGCGTGCTGTCCTTGTCGGGGCCGCTCGAACGCTTCTCGGAACTGGCCGTGCAGCGCATGGGCGGGCTGCTGCTCACGGCGGCGGAGATGGCGACGCGGTCGCTCGGGGGGCAGTGGCCGGGCACGATGGCGCCGGTGGATCGGCTGCGGGCCTGACCCGGCTCCGGAACACACGCATTCTCCAAACGTTCGTCGTCCCGGCGAAGGCCGGGACCTTGGGCGTCGGCTCGGCCCTCGTGGCATGGATTCATTTGGCGTGGTGTCCTCTATTCGGGTGAGGTCCCGCCGGGTCTCGGCCCGCGCAGTGTCCGCTTCCGCTGGGCACATCGGTCATCTGCGTCAAGCACAAAGCGGTCGCAGCGCCCGTGCGAAATCATCCGTCAATGCGCGCCGTGAAGCCCAGATCAGGTCTTCGCTTGATGACGAAGAAATTCACGGCGCGCTTCGCCGCGTCACGAGCGCCTTCTCGGAGCACGAGAACCGTTTCCGATTGATCGAGCGAATCGCAGAACGGTCCCTTGTGGTGCGCAAGTTCATCGCGAGTAGCGCAAACCAACGCCTCGAGCCCTGCTGGACCGTTCTCTGAAACGAGCCGACGAGCAAGTGCCGCTGTGATCGAAGCTTCCTGCTCGTCTGAAGTGGCATCTGCGAGCCGCATGAGCATCTCGACGAGGTTCGCCACCACTTCGTGCTCTCGTTCTGGCGATGGACCATGACTCTTCATTCTTGCGCGCAGGAGAACCGAATGACGACATCACCTTCGTCCTCGACCTCGGAAACCACGTCGCAGTTGCGGGTGTCGTAATACCGAGAACCAAACACCAGTCCTTGATAGATTTCGTCGCCGGGGTGCTTGAGCACAATTTCCACGATCCCCTCATCAGAAACGATCAGGTCTTTGAAGCAAATAAACTCGCAATACCGAGGCGACGGCCGACCAGCGAAGACATAATTTCGACGGACATTGCCGCGCTTGATGAGGCGGTCAACGAAAAATCGGGTCTGGAGAAATCCCGTCGTCATTCCAATCTTGATTGAATATTTTCGTCCTGGGCTCTTCACCCATTTTCTGGAGATATAGCTATCTACGCTGAATCCCGTCGCCAACACTTCTGTGTGAATCGCGTCGAGCGCCTGATCGCTGTGCGGGCAGATCCGCTTCAGCGCCGCGGTGATCACCGACGATAACCGTGCCTGCGACGCGATTGGATCGTCAACGGCAAAGCCGTCAACGGGGAAGTGGACCCTGACCTCTGGATAAATCGCCTCGAAATCCACGCCGCTGGACTCATCGACCGGACCAGGGTGCAAGATCATGTTCAATCGAGACACCCTCGCACACTCGATACGGGCGCCAGCCAATATCGACCCGTAGATGTATTCGACGTTGTTTGTGAGCCAACCAAAATCACCATAGGCGTCTGTCCGCTCTGGAAACAACGCAAGATCCCTGATCGGCATCGCTTAACCTCCTCTGTCGTTTACGCGGGTGAGGGCGCGCGTTCCCCGGGGGAGTCCTGGTTATTCCTCTGGGCATGAGAAGTCAAGAAAGTCCGCTTCCCCTGACATAGCGGACATTCCCGGCTCTCCGGACTCACACCGGCAACGCCGCCCCACACTTCGCACAGAACTTCGCATCCGCCGACGCCGCCGGCGCCCCACACCGCGTGCAGTGCAGCGCCGGCATCCCTGCGATGGCCGCCGCCACGTGCTGCTCGTGCGCCAGCTGCGCCGCCGGCGGCGCAGCCCCCAGGGCCTCGTCGCCGGCGCGCAGCGTGGCGAAGCGGGCCTGGTCCTCGGAGGAACCCGGTGTCACCAGCACACTCTGCTCGCGCGCGAACCGGGCCAGGTGCACCGCGAGGGCCTTGGCCTCGGGCTCGGTGGAGAACATCGCGGTGACCTGCCGGCGCTCGTCCTTGCCGAACACCACCGACTCGATGCGGGCGCGCCACACGCGCAGCGTCATGCCCTCGGTGCGCACCACGTCGTTTTCGGTGTTCAGCCGGCTCAGGAAGTTGTTGCCCGTGCCCACGCGCGAGGTCTGCCAGTTGCCGGCCATCTCGACCCACACCAGCACCGACTCGAAGTTGAAGCGGCCCCACAGCCGGCCGGCCGACTGGAAGCAGAAGGCGGCGACGAACCCGAGGATGACGGCGCTGCCCAGCAGCGACAACCGGTTCGTGCGCCAGTCGGCCAGCGCATCGAAGCCGTGCACGAAGGCGAGGGCCAGGCCCGTGGCCACGCACACCAGCACCACGCCGTACAGGTCGAGCAGCAGCACGTGGCGGTGGCGGCGGTTCGACAGGGCCAGGCCGAGCGTGGGCGCCTCGGCACCCGAGGCGGGCATGGGTTGTGTCTCCTCGAAGAGTTCACCCGCGAAGCTGCCCGACGGCGACGTGGCCGGCGTGAGCGGGTCGATGCGGGCGTAGCGCCGGTTCGGGATGCGTTCGGTCCATTCGGACTGCAGCGTGCGGTCGAGTTCGTCCATCAGCGTGGCCGGCGGCGCGTTCATCGAGAGGCGGCCCTGCTCGACGCTGGCGCGGGTCTGCGGGGCGGGGTCCACCTGGCCCAGCACCGCAGCCATCGCGAAGCCGCTGGCGACGAGTGCGGTGCCCAGCATCACGAAGGTCTGGGTGTTGAGCGAGAAGCCCTGGGTGGACGGCAGCTGCGGCGCGAGCCACGCGACGAGCACGGGCCCCACGATGGCCGCGACGACCAGCCCCACGAGCGACGCCGTGCTGAGCCGCGCCCGCTGCTGGCTCAGCGCGGGCTTGACGAGGAAGAACAGGCCGAAGGCGAAGTACAGGAACCCGATCCACGGCCGGGTGGCCGGCGTGCCGAACAGCACCCACGACACCAGGAAGCTCACGAGCGTGGCGCCGATGGCCGCCAGGTTGAACACGTGGCGCCGGGCGAGGGACTGCACTTCCTCGGGGGCCGTGATGAGGCTCGGCGCCCAGTGGTACAGCAGGCCTTCGACGGCGCCCTGCGGTTCCGCGTACGTGAGTCCGCCCTGGCGCAGCATCTCCTTGACGTGATTGGCCGCGGCCGACCCGCCGACCGCGCCGGCCGGGATCTCGGGGGCGAGCGACGCGGGGCGCCCGCGGCCGAAGAAGAAGCGCAGGCGCCGGGCCGCAGTGGCCGCGCACGCCAGGCCCGAGGCGAGCAGCAGCACGCCGGTCAGCAGCGGGGCGATGGCGAGCCGGACGGACTGCGCCTGCACCGCGCCACGCGCCCACCAGAGGCTGGTGACGCCGGCGGCGACGAGCACGACGGCGCAGAACCACAGCAGCCGGTTCTGCAGCCGGTACGGGTTCGGCAGTTCGAGGCGCTTCGATTCGGAGCTGTAGTCGTAGGCCATGGGGCTCCTGGGGCCGGAAGGCGCCGGCGGGCGCGGGGATCAGTGCCGGTGCGGGGCGTCCGGGTCCTCGTCCTCGGGGGCCGGCGGCTTCGCGTCGATGCGATAGCTCTCGGTGGCCCAGGCGCCGAAGTCCGCGTTCTTGCAGCGTTCGCTGCAGAACGGGCGGAACGGGTTCTCGGGCGCGTAGAGGCTGTCGCCACCGCAGCCGGGGCACTTCACGAGGCGGCGGGTGCCGGTGGGCGAGGTCATGTGCAAAGCGTGAGTTCGAAGCTGGCGTCGGTGCCGGCGGGCTTGAGGCGGCCCTCGGCGTCCTGGCGCATCAGCCGCACGAGCACCATCAGCCGGTGGCCGCTGATCTCGGGCACGAGCTGCAGGGCGGGGTCGATGCGCAGCCGGAGCAGTTGGTACACGCGGCCGGCCGGCAGGCTCTGCTGGTACTGGCCGCCCTGGCTCATCACCTTGTGCGGCACGCCCGAGTCGCGCAGCAGCGCGAGCACGAGCTTGAGCGCCTCGGCCAGCGGCATCAGCGTGCCGATCCAGCCGTTCAGGTCGGCCCGGCGTCGGGCCGGTTCGTGCTGCTGCCAGGCGTAGTAGGCCGGCAGGTCGAACTCGCAGGTGCCACCGGGGATGCTGATGCGGCTGCGGATGCCCATCAGCCATTCGTTGCTGTTGAGCGAGTGGCCGGCCTTGCCGGCGAGGTTGTTGAGGCCGTCGAACGCGTGGTCGATGCGGCGGATCACGTCGTCGAGGGCTTCCTCGGAGATGGACGGGTTGCCGCGGTAGCTGTTGAACTGCGTGCGCTGGCGTTCCAGGTCCTTGAGGACGTCGGACTTGAGGTCGGCGCGCGACGAGACGTCCATGATCTCGAACAGGGTCGCGAGCGCGTAGTGGTGGTCGACCGCCTCGTCGCGCGGGAGCAGGCGCCCCAGCCGGTCGAACAGGTGTTCGAGCCGGAGCATGGTGCGGATGCTTTCGTTGAAGGGGTATTCGTAGAGGACCAAGTGGTGGCTTTCTGCTCGATCAGCACCGATCGCTGCCGTGACATTGTTCCACAGGGTTCCATCGTTGCCACACAGAAGCCACCTCGGCGGCAAGTTCGTCCAGGGTCAGCCCGTCGTTGAAGATCACGGCGTCGGCCGCGGCACGGCGTGCCGCCCGGGGCGCCTGCTGGCGGATCACCGCCTCCACGGTGCCCGGCGCCCAGGCCGAACGGGCGAGCACGCGCTGCACCTGGACGTGTTCGGGGCAGTCGATCACGAGCACCCGGTCGACCCGGGCGCGCCAGCGGGACGACTCGACGAGCAGCGGCACGTCGAACACCCGCACCGCGTCGCCGGCCGCATCGGACTGCCGCTGGGTCTCGAGCCCGATCAGCGGGTGGAGGATGCCTTCGAGGCGCACCTTCGCCGAGGGGTCGGCGAACACCCGTTCGCGCATGCGGACCCGGTCCATGGCGCCGTCGGCCGCGATGACGTCGTTGCCGAACGCGGCGCGCAGCGGGTCGATGGCGGCGCCACCCGGCAGGGTGAGGCCGCGGGAGATCGCGTCGGTGTCGATCAGGACGGCGCCCAGCTTCACCAGCATGGCCGCGACGGTGCTCTTGCCGCTGCCGATGCCGCCGGTCAGGCCGATCTGCAGCGGCCGCGGGCGGCCGGACGGGGCGGCACCGGGCGTGCCCATGGGGTCAGCGCCAGCCGAGCCAGCCCATCACGCGCTCGGGGCCGGCGAACATCATCACGAGGCCGCTGCCCGCGAGGAACGGGCCGAACGGCACGTAACGCCCTTCGCGCAGGCTGCTGGCGATCTTCATGCCGATGCCGACGATGGCACCGATCACCGAGGCGCCCAGCACGATGGGCAGGATCATCGTGGCGCCCAGCCAGGCGCCGAGGGCGGCCAGCAGCTTGAAGTCGCCATGGCCCATGCCTTCCTTGCCGGTCAGGAGCTTGAACACCCAGTACACCGACCAGAGCGAGAGGTAACCCGCCACCGCGCCCCACACCGACTGCGACAGCGGCAGCGTCCAGCCGAGGGCGCTGGCGACGAGGCCGGCCCACAGCAGCGGGAGGGTCAGGTTGTCGGGAAGCAGCGTGGTGTCCCAGTCGATGCCGGCCAGTGCCACCAGCACCGCCGTGAACCCGGCCCAGAGCCAGGCGACGGGGTGTTCACCGAAGCGCCAGGCGACGCCGGCGAACAGCAGCGCGGTGGCGATCTCGATCAGCGGGTAGCGGAGCGAGATGCCGGTCTTGCAGGCCGAGCAGCGTCCGCGCAGCGCGAGGTAGCTGACCACGGGAATGTTCTCGTACCACCGGATGGCGTGCCCGCAGGACGGGCAGCGCGACGCCGGGCGCGAGAGCGTCACCGGTTCGGGGAGATCGACCTCGATGCCGAGCAGCTCGGCGCTGTCCTGCTTCCACCCGCGCTCGAGCGCGAGCGGCATGCGGTGCACGACCACGTTCAGGAAGCTGCCGATGCACAGCCCCACCAGGCCCATGATCCATGGGCTGGCGAGGAGGTCAGAGGGGGGAAGCTGAAGCCATTCCATCGGTGTCGATCAGACCACCGCCCCGAGCTTGAAGATCGGCAGGTACATCGCGACCACGATGCCACCGATGATGGTACCGAGGATCACGATGATGATCGGTTCCATCAGGCTGGACAGGCCGGCCACGGCCTCGTCCACCTCGGCCTCGTAGAACTCGGCAGCCTTGCCGAGCATGCCGTCGAGTGCACCGGACTCCTCGCCGATGGCGGACATCTGCAGCACCATGTTCGGGAACACGCCGGTGGTTTCCATCGACGAGGTGAGGCTGGCGCCGGTGGAGACGTCCTTCTGGATCTGGTACGTGGCGTCGCGGAACACCGCATTGCCGGCAGCGCCACCCACGGAGTCGAGCGCCTCGACCAGCGGCACGCCGGCGGCGAACATCGTGGAGAGGGTGCGGGTCCAGCGGGCCACCGACGCCTTGTTGATCAGCTCGCCGAAGATGGGCACCTTCAGCAGCAGGCGGTCCATGGTGCGCTGCATCTTCTCGGAGCGCCGCCACGATTCGAAGAAGAAGTAGATGCCGCCTCCCAGGAAGCCGAAGATGGCCCACCACCACTTCAGGAAGAAGTCGGACATGGCCATCACGAGCAGCGTGGGCGCCGGGAGGTCGGCGCCGAAGGAGGTGAACACCTCCTTGAACACCGGGATCACGAACATCATGATGATGACGACCACGATGAAGGCGACGACGAGCACGGCCACCGGGTAGATCAGGGCCGACTTGATCTTGGCCTTGATGGCCAGCGTCTTTTCCTGGTACACGGCCAGGCGGTCGAGCAGGGTGTCGAGAATACCGGCGGCTTCACCGGCCTCGACCAGGTTGCAGTACAGCGAATCGAAGTACAGCGGGTGCTTGCGGAACGCGGAGGACAGGCTGGTACCGGTCTCGACGTCGGTGCGGATGTCGGTCAGCAGCTTGGTCAGGCGCGGGTTCGAACTGCCGCGGGCCACGATGTCGAACGACTGCAGCAGCGGCACGCCGGCGCGCATCATGGTGGCCAGCTGGCGGGTGAACACCGCCACGTCCTTCGGCTGGATGGCACGGCCGCCGCTCGTGCGGCGCTTCTTCACCTTGCGGATCAGGATGCCCTGGCGGCGCAGCGTGGCACTGACCATGGCTTCGCCGCCGGCGCGGATTTCCCCACGGACGATCTTGCCGTTCTTGTCCTTGCCTTCCCACTCGAATACGAACTCTTTTTCTCTGACGGCTGCTGCTGTTGCCATGGTCTCTCCGGGAACTCTGGGGTTCCCGTCCCGTTGATTGTCGTTGGATGCTGCTGGACTGGATCAGGTGGCGGGCGACGCCCTCCGGGTGACAAAGAACGTCACTCGTTGGTGGCGGCGATCACCTCCTCGAGGGTGGTGAAACCGGCGCGCACCTTGACGAGGCCGGACTGGCGCAGGTCGCGGATCCCCTCGCGCTGGGCCTGCTCGGCGATGTCCATCGAGGTCCCCTCGGCCAGGATGATGCGCTGAATGTCCTCGCTGATGGGCATCACTTGGTAAATGCCGACCCGGCCTTTGTAGCCATTCGTGCACGCCGAGCAGCCGACGGCCCGGTAGGGTTTCCAGGATCCGTCGAGGTCGGACTCCTTGTAGCCCGCTTTCAGCATGGCCTCCTTCGGGTACTCCGCCGGGGCCTTGCACGATTCGCAGAGGCGGCGGGCCAGGCGCTGGGCGGTGATCAGCAGCACGCTCGAGGCGATGTTGAACGGGGCCACGCCCATGTTCAGCAGCCGGGTGAGGGTGGTGGGCGCGTCGTTCGTGTGCAACGTGGACATCACCATGTGGCCGGTCTGGGCGGCCTTGATGGCGATGTCGGCCGTTTCCAGGTCCCGGATTTCGCCGACCATGATGACGTCCGGATCCTGGCGGAGGAAGGATTTCAGGGCGGCCGAGAAGGTGAGGCCGGCCTTGTCGTTGACGTTGACCTGGTTGATGCCGGGCAGGTTGATTTCAGCCGGGTCTTCCACCGTGGAGATGTTCACCCCCGGCTGGTTCAGGATGTTCAGGCAGGTGTAGAGCGACACGGTCTTGCCGCTGCCGGTGGGGCCCGTCACGAGCACCATGCCGTAGGGGCGTGCGATGCACTTGAGCAGGCGGTCCTTCTCGACCTTCTCGTAGCCCAGGGCCTCGATGCCGAGCTTGGCGCTCGAGGAATCGAGAATCCGGATCACGATCTTCTCGCCGAACAGCGTGGGCAGCGTGCTGACCCGGAAGTCGATGGACTTGTTGCCGAACTTCAGCTTCATGCGGCCGTCCTGCGGGACCCGCTTTTCGGCGATGTCCATGCGCGAGATGACCTTGATGCGCGAGGCGAGCTTGTCCTTGATGGCGATGGGCGGCTGCGTGATCTCGCGCAGTTCGCCGTCGACGCGGAAGCGGACGCGGTAGTGGAACTCGTAGGGTTCGAAGTGGAGGTCGGACGCCCGGGAGTTGATGGCGTCGATCAGCATCTTCTGGAGGAAGCGCACCACCGGCGCGTCTTCCACGTCGACCGTGACCTCCTGGGTCTCGGGGGCGGCGGATTCCTCGTCGCTGACGTCGAACTCGAAGTCGCCGCCGACGATGTTCTCGAGGGTTTCGGTGGCGCTGGCGCCCGAGTCTTCGAGGATCTTGGCGAGCTTGTCGTGTTCGAGGATGACCCACTCGGGCGACAGCTGGGTGGCGAACTTGATGCGTTCGACCGCTTCCTGGTCGGTGGGATCCGCCCCGCCGATGAAGAGCCGGTTGCCTCGCTTGCCGAGCACCAGCACCTGGTACTGGCTGGCGAGCTTGGTGTCGATGACGTTGCGCGGCAGCCGCTGCAGGTCGACCGCGTTGATGTCCATGACCGGCAGGGCCAGTGCGGCGGACAGGGTGTGGGCCAGGTCGGCGGACGTGATGGCGCCGCCAGCGATCACCGACGAGATGAAGCTGGTTTTCTTTTCCTTGGAGGACTTGACCAGGTCCTCGGCCGTCTTGGCGTTCAGCTTGCCAGCGTGGACCAGGACGCGTGCGACGCCGGACAACGACGACTGGGGGGCTTCGACAAGGGTGTCCACGGGCACGGCGTTATGTCACAGGGTGAAATGAGGGCGGATCGGACCATCTTCGCCGATCCGACCCACACTGTAAACCTCGACCACCCTCACGATTTGCCAGAAAAAGCAGCTTTCGGGCCGTGATTTCCTGCAACCAAATGCATCCAAGTGCCTGAAGCGCCCGAAAAGCTCCTCAGCCGCGTTCGGCCCGGGCGATGTCCCGCACGTTCACCCGGCGGAGCACGACCCCCAGGCGCTGGAGCCGGTCGGCCGTCGCCCGCTGGGCGCACCAGGCCTCGCGGGGCGCAGTTGCATCCTCGTTCTTCGAGTTTGCCGCGCGGGATCCGCCTCCCTAAGCTCGACCGATCCGCACCTCCCGCGCCCCGCGCCGTCCTGCCGTGTCGACCTCGTCCGCCTCCACCCGCCATCCCGCCCCGCTGACCCGCGCCGAGCCGCCCGCGCACGACGTGGCCACGCTGTTCGCCCGCCTCGACGTGCTGCTGCCGCAGATCGCCGAGGGCGCGGCCCGCCGCGAGCGCGAACGCGAGCTGCCCTTTGCGCTCGTGCGGCGCATCGCCGAGGCGGGGCTGCTGACCGTGCGCATCCCGAAACGCCACGGCGGGCCGGGCGGCTCGGTGCGCGACGCCATCCGGGTCGTCATCGAGATCGCCTCTGTCGACTCGAACATCGCCCAGGCGCTGCGGCCCAACTTCGGCTTCGTCGAGAGCCTGCTGTCGAACCCCGGCAACGAGGCCGGGCGCGAGCGCTGGTTCGCGCGGCTGCTCGCAGGACACATCGTGGGCAACGCCGGCCTCGAGCGGGGCGGCGCCCACGGCACCTCCCGCGCGCGGCTGACCCGCGAGGGCGATCACTACAAGGCCTCGGGCACCCGGTACTACAGCACGGGCGCGCTGTTCGCCGACTGGATCAGCTCGTTCGCGCTGAACGACGAGGACCGCGAGACGAACTTCATCGTGCCGCGCGGCCGCGAGGGCCTGTACCTCGCCGACGACTTCGACGCCATGGGCCAGCGCCTGACCGCGAGCGGCACGTCGGTCTACGAGAACGTGCTGGTCGCGGACGACGAGGTGGGACAGCACCCGATCGCGCGCGACCGCCGCAACCCGGTGATCCCGATGTTCCAGCTGTACCTCGCCGCGGTCGAGGCGGGCATCGCGCGCAACGCGCTGACCGACGCCGTGGCCTTCACGCGCCACGTGGCCCGGCCCATCCGCCACAGCAGCGCGCAGAAGTCGGTGGACGATCCATACGTGCAGCACAGCGTCGGCGAGATCGCCGCGCAGGCCTACGCCGCCGAGGCGGCGGTGTTGCGCGCGGCCGATGCCCTCGACGACGCGTGGGCGGCCGATCTCGACGAGGCCGCGCTGACCCGCGCCTCCGTGGAGGTGGCGCAGGCGCAGTACTTCGCGGTGCAGGCCGCGCTCAAGGCGGCCGAGCGGCTCTTCGACGTGGGTGGCGCGTCCGCCACGGACCGCACGCACAACCTCGACCGCCACTGGCGCAACGCGCGCACGGTCGCGAACCACAACCCGCGGGACTGGAAGGCGGCGGTGACGGGCGCGTGGCACCTGAAGGGGGAGGCGCCGCCGACGAGCGGGGCGTTCTGACGAGCACCGCGCGGATCGATGTGCGGGATCGTCCGTTGTCCGGCGGGCGAGCCCCCGGGACACGGCCTGAAACGCATTTTCTCAAGCAGGCCTCGTTGACCTTCACCCGCTCACCGAAGCGTTCGGGGCCTGACGGGCCATCGACCTGACCTTCACCGTCCCGTTCGGGCGATGGCACGAACTGGTAAGCCGCTGGCATCACGGGGCAATCGGTTTCCGGGGCTTGCGCCAACAATCCGGCACATCACATGTCGGAGCCCCGGACCATGAATGGATTGATGATGGGCCAGCCGCTGCTGGTCTCCGCGCTGCTCACCCACGCGCAGCGCCACCACGGTGAGCAGGAAATCGTGTCGCGCCGCGTCGAGGGCGACATCCACCGCTACCGCTTCGTCGACCTGGCGCGCCGCTCGCGCCAGCTGGCCAACGCGCTCCGGCAACTGGGCCTCGGCGATGACGACCGTGT
The DNA here is from genome assembly GCF_002116905.1 of Piscinibacter gummiphilus. NCBI lineage: Bacteria > Pseudomonadati > Pseudomonadota > Betaproteobacteria > Burkholderiales > Sphaerotilaceae > Rhizobacter > Rhizobacter gummiphilus. The sequence goes on along the minus strand of NZ_CP015118.1, from coordinate 5,388,528 downwards.
CGCCACGCTCGCCTGGAACGGCTATCGTCACCTCGAGCTGTACTACGCGGTGTCGGGCTCGGGCCGTGTGCTGCACACCCTCAACCCCCGCCTGCACCCCGACCAGCTGCGCTGGATCGCGGAACACGCGCAGGACCGCGCGCTGTTCTTCGACCTGAGCTTCCTGCCGCAGGTGGAGGCCATCGCGTCGCTGCTGCCGGGCATCAAGGCCTTCGTCGCGATGACGGACCGCGCCCACATGCCGGCCACGAGCAAGGTCCCCGGGCTGCTGTGCTACGAGGAACTGCTCGCGGACGCGTCCGACACGTTCGAGTGGCCCGCCCTCGACGAGCAGCGCGCCTCGTCGCTCTGCTACACGAGCGGCACCACCGGCAACCCGAAGGGCGTTCTCTACAGCCACCGCTCGACCGTGCTGCACACGTGGGCCGCGGCGCTGCCGGACTCGTTGAACTGCAGCAGCCGCGACGCCATCCTGCCCGTGGTGCCGATGTTCCACGTCAACGCGTGGGGCCTGCCGTATGTCGCCTGCATGGTGGGCGCGAAGCTGGTGCTGCCCGGACCGGGGCTCGACGGCAAGTCGCTGCACGAGCTGTTCGAGGCCGAGCAGGTGACGCTGTCCGCCGGCGTGCCCACCGTGTGGCAGGGCCTGCTGAACCATGTCGACGCGAACAAGCTGACGTTCAGCAGCATGCGCCGCACGATCATCGGCGGTGCCGCGTGCCCACCCGCGATGATGAAGGCCTTCCAGGAACGCCACGAGGTGCAGGTGCTGCACGCGTGGGGCATGACCGAACTGAGCCCCGTGGGCACGGTGTGCGCCCTCAAGGGACGCCAGCTCGATCTGCCCGATGGCGAACGCGCGGCCATCCAGCTCAAGCAGGGCCGCGCCGTGTTCGGCGTGGACATGAAGATCGTCGGTGCGGACGGCGCCGAACTGCCGTGGGACGGCCGCCAGAGCGGCGAGCTGATGGTGCGCGGTCCGTGGATCGTCGCCCGCTACCTGAACGACGAGGGCGCCGGCCCGCTCGTGGACGGCTGGTTCCCCACCGGCGACGTGGCCACGATCGATGCCGACGGCTTCATGCAGATCACCGACCGCAGCAAGGACGTGATCAAGTCCGGTGGCGAATGGATTGGCTCCATCGACCTCGAGAACATCGCGATGTCGCACCCCGCCGTCGCGATGGCCGCCTGCATCGGCGTGGCCCACCCGAAGTGGGACGAACGCCCGCTGCTGGTCGTCGTGCGCAAGCCGGGCGCGTCGGTGACGCGCGAGGAACTGCTCGCGTTCTACGAGGGCAAGATCGCCAAGTGGTGGACGCCCGATGACGTGGCCTTCGTCGACGGCATCCCGCTGGGTGCGACCGGCAAGATGCTGAAGAACAAGCTGCGCGACACCTTCAAGGACCACCGCCTGCCATGAACACGATGGCCATCACGCGGCTGCCCGCTCAGGGCCGCCAGCTGTTCCCGGGAATCATGGCGTGTGGCGTCGTCGCCGCGGCCTCGACCTTCCTGTCGCAGCACTACGGTGCGCCGGTCATGCTCTTCGCGCTGCTGGTCGGCCTCGCGATGAACTTCCTGTCGGGCGACGGCGTGTGCGCCCCCGGCATCGGCTTCACCGCGCGCGAGCTGCTGCGCGTCGGCGTGGCCCTGCTGGGCCTGCGCATCACGGCCGCGCAGGTGGTCGCTCTAGGCTGGCAGCCGGTCGTCATCGTCATCGTCGCCGTGGTGGTGACCATCACGGTCTCGATGGTCGTGGCGCGGCTGCTGGGCTTCCAGTCCCTCTTCGGGCTGCTGACCGGTGGCGCCACCGCGATCTGCGGCGCCTCGGCGGCGCTCGCGCTGTCGGCCGCGCTGCCCGCGCATCCGCAGAAGGAGCGGGCCACGCTGTTCACCGTGATCGGCGTCAGCGCGCTCTCCACCTTCGCGATGATCTCGTACCCGATGCTCGCGCACTGGCTGGGCCTGGACCACCACGCGACGGGCGTGTTCCTCGGCGGCACGATCCACGACGTGGCGCAGGTGGTGGGCTCCGGCTACGGCATCTCGCGCGAGACCGGCGACGTCGCCACCCTCGTCAAGCTGATGCGTGTGGCGATGCTGCTGCCGGTGATCGTGTTCGCCGCGATGCTGACGCGCGCGCGCACGGGCCCCGGCGCCGCGCGGCCGCCGCTGCTGCCATGGTTCGCCGTGGCCTTCGCCCTGCTGGTGCTCGTCAACAGCACGGGCTGGGTGCCCAAGGGGCTGCAGGACTTCGGCAGCGACGTCTCGCGCTGGTGCCTCGTGGCGGCCATCGCCGGCATCGGCATGAAGACGCAGCTCAAGGACCTGGCCACGGTGGGCCTGAAGCCGATCCTGCTGATGGTGGGCGAGGCGGTGTTCCTCGTGGTCCTCGTGCTGGGCATGCAGCACTTCGGGTAACCCCGGGCCAGGGATTCCCTCGGGTGGCACGGGCTGATAACTCGCTGTCGCCAACGGTCAAGCGGTGCGAGGTGTTCGCATCAAGACTGCGCTCCAAGGTGAGATTCCACATGCACCGATTCCAACGTCATCCCACGTCACTGGACAGGAGTTCCGACTTGAAGCTGAAGATCACTTCCCTTGCCGCCATCGCCGCCGTTGCCGGTCCCGCGTTCGCCCAGTCGAACCTGACCCTCCACGGCAACCTCGACGTCGGCCTGCTGGGCATCTCCAACACCAGTGGTGGTGTGGGCTACATCCCGAGCCCGGTGAACAGGGGATCCGACCGAATGGTCAAGGACGGCGGCCTCGGCGCCAGCAACTGGGGCCTGCGTGGCACCGAAGACCTGGGCGGGGGGCTGCGCGCGCTGTTCCAGATCCAGGGCAACCTCGCGCTGGACACCGGCGTGGTCGGCGGGCCGAACAGCCTCGGCACCACCTCGATGTGGAACCAGACGGCCGCGATCGGCCTGGCCCACAACGCCTGGGGCACGATCCGGTTCGGCCGCCAGGTCTCGCCGACGTACTGGGCGATGGCCGCGACCGACGCGCGTGGCGGCCGCTACTTCGGCAGCGCGCTCACCGCGCTGGTGGGCATCAACAGCGCGAGCGGCGTCTTCATCGGCGACAACTCGAACGTGGCCTTCGGCACCGTCTACAACGACAACGCCATCCTCTACACGTCGCCCACCTGGAGCCGCGTCACGGCCAACCTCATGTATGCGATGGGTGAAACGGGCGGCAAGACCCGGGCGAACTCGCAGCAGGCCGCCACCGCCGTGTACGACGACGGCCACCTGAAGCTCTCGGCACTGTTCTACAACGGCTACGGCAACAACCTGCCGGCCGCCACGGCGCTCTACACGCGCCAGCTGGGCAGCGCCGCCGCCGCCAGCGCGGCGCTCACGGCCCGCGGCCTCACGACCGAGACCAACACGAACCGCCTGTCGTCCGTGGGCGCGCTCTACACGTGGGACACCTTCACGGTCAGCGCCTCGTACATGGCCGCGCGCAACCCGTCGAAGATCCAGGTGGTGCCGGTGGGTTCGACCAGCCTCGACATGTGGTCGGTGGGCGCGGGCTGGCGCATCTCGCCGTTCATGAACCTGACGAGCGGCTACTACCGCATCGACGACAACACGAACGCCGGCAACAAGGCGACGCAGTTCGCGCTGGCGATTGACTACCACCTGTCCAAGCGCACCATTGCGTACGTCGAAGGGGCCACCACCACGAACGACGGCGCCAACATGAACCTGAGCCCGGTCTACGCCACCCCCGTGGCGGCGAACCAGGACGTGCACGCCTTGATGGCGGGCCTGCGCCATTCGTTCTGACGCACCGGCAAGGAGATCACCATGCACCTGCACGCCCACGACGCCAAGGCCGGCTCCGGCAACGACTTCCTGGTCCCGAAGGGCCAGGCCTGGTTCGCCTTCGCGATGACCTTCGGCCTGATGCTGTTCGACTACATCGACCGACAGGTCATCGTCTCGCTGTTCCCGTACCTCAAGGCCGAGTGGAGCCTGAGCGACAAGCAACTGGGCGGCCTGGTCTCGGTGATCTCCATCGTGGTGGCCGCCGCCGGCCTGCCGGTGGCGCTGCTGGCCGACCGGTTCAGCCGGGTCAAGAGCATCGTCGTGATGGCCACCACCTGGAGCCTCGCCTCGATCTCCTGCATGTTCGCCGGCAACTACAGCCAGCTCTTCGCGGCGCGCGCCGTCGTGGGCCTGGGCGAGGCCGGCTACGGCTCGGTGGGCGCGGCGCTGATCGCCAGCCTGTTCCCGGCCCGCATGCGCTCGGCGCTGATGGGCGCGTTCTTCGCCGCGGCCTCGGTGGGCTCGGTGCTGGGCGTGCTGATCGGCGGCGTGGTCGCGGCCCGCTGGGGCTGGAAGGCCGCCTTCGGCGTCGTGGGTGTGCCGGGCCTGGTGCTGGCCCTGATGTACCTCGCCGTGCGCGACTACAAGACCGTCGCGCTGACGCCGGAGCTGACGAAGGCCACGCGTTCGGCCAGCGACCTGCTGGGCCACGTCGCGAAGGCGCTGACCCGCTCGCGCACGCTGCTGTGGGCCTGCCTGGGCGCGGCCATGCAACTCATCGCGGTCTCGGCCGTCTGGTCGTGGCTGCCGAGCTTCCTCAACCGCGTGCACGGCGTGGCACCCGACATGGCCGCCAAGCAGGCCGCGCTGGTCGTGCTGGCCGGAGCCTTCGGCGCGTTCGCCTGGGGCGTGCTGGTGGACGGCGCGGGCAAGGGCCGCGGCCACGTCAAGCTGGCGCTCGTGGCGGGCCTGTGCGTGCTGACCACGGTGCTCTTCTGCACGGCCTTCGGCCTGATGCCGTCGGGCCAGGGCCAGTTCATGGTGATCCTGCTGGGCGGCTTCGTGATGACCTGCACCGTGGGCCCCATCGCCGCGGTGACCTTCGACGTCGTGCACCCCGGCGTTCGCTCCACCGGCGCGGCCGTGCTGTCGCTGTTCCAGAACCTGCTGGGACTCGCGCTCGGACCCTTCATCGCCGGCGTGCTGTCCGACCTGTGGGGCCTGCAGACGGCGCTGGCGGTCGTGCCGATGTTCAGCCTGCTCGCCGCCGCCTTCTTCCTCGTGGCCCGCAGCAGCTACGACGCCGACCGCGCGGCGGTGAACCACGTCCACGTGGATGCGGCGACCGGCCCCCGTCCCAAGCTCACCCAGGCGCACGCCTGACCCTCCCGAAACGAAAGGCCACCACCATGACCCAAGCCATCCGCTTCCACGAAACCGGCGGTCCCGAAGTCCTCCAGCTCGAACGTGTCGAGGTGGGCGACCCGGGCCCGGGTCAGGTGCGCATCCGCCACACGGCCATCGCGGTCAACTTCATCGACGTGTACTTCCGCACCGGGCGCTACCCGTCGGCCCTGCCGGCCGGGCTGGGGTCCGACGCGGTGGGCGTGGTGGAGGCGGTGGGCCCCGGGGTCAGCTTCCTGACCCCGGGGGACCGCGTGGGCTACCTGCTGGGTCCGCTCGGGGCCTATTCGCAGGCGCGCGTGATGCCGGCCGAGGTGCTGATCAAGCTGCCGGACGGCATCTCCGACCGCAGCGCGGCCACGCTGATCATGAAGGGCCTGACGGCGCAGTACCTGTTCCGGCAGGTCTACCCGCTCAAGGCCGGCGACACGATCCTGTACCACGCCGCGGCCGGCGGCGTGGGCCTGATCGCGTGCCAGTGGGCGCGTGCGCTCGGCGTCACGATGATCGGCACGGTGGGGTCCGACGAGAAGGCCGAGATCGCCAAGGCGCATGGCTGCGCGCACGTGATCAACTACAAGCGCGAGAACTTCGTCGAGCGCGTGAAGGAGATCACCGGCGGCAAGGGCGTGCCCGTGGTCTACGACTCGGTGGGCAAGGACACGCTGATGGGTTCGCTCGACTGCCTGCAGAAGCGCGGCACGCTCGTCAGCAACGGCACCAGCTCGGGTCCCGTCGTGATCGACACGACGCTGCTCGCGATGAAGGGCTCGCTGTGGGTCACGCGGCCGGCGATGGTGGACTACGCGCTGCCGCGCCCCAACATGCTGAAGATGGCCGACGAGCTGTTCGACCTGGTGCTCAAGGGCCAGATCGTCAGCGAACCGAAGCAGAGCTTCGCGCTGGCCGAGGCGGCCGAGGCGCACCGCGCGCTGGAGTCGCGCCAGACGGTGGGTGCCACCATCCTCGTGCCCTGACCCGGTCGTCCGACCGCCCGGGTCAGTGGACCCGGGCCTGCGCCTGGCGCGTCTGCGACGGGCTGCATTCGAACTGGGACTGGTACCAGCGCGAGAAGCCGCTCGGGGCCGAGAAGCCCAGCAGGGCCGCCACTTCGGTGAGCGGCCGGTCGCTGTTCTTGACGTGGCGCGTGGCGAGGTCCACGCGCAGTTCGTTGACCAGGTCCGAGAAGCTCGTGCCTTCCTCCGCCAGCCGGCGCTGCACGGTGCGGCACACCAGCCCCAGGTGCATGGCCACCTGCTCCATGCTGCAGCGCCCGCTCGGCAGCAGCAGCAGCGCGGTGCGCCGCACCTCCTCCGACATCGACGGGTTCTGTGCCTCGAGCGCGGTGTCCAGCAGCTGCTGGGCGTAACGGGCCATCGCGGGGTCGCCCGACGGGTTCACGGTGTCGAGGTCGCTCGCCGTGCACACGATGCCGTTGAAGTCGTGCTTGAACTCCACGCAGGGGCCGAACACGCGCAGGTGCGTCGCCAGGTCCTTCGGGGCCGCGTGCGTGAAGCAGATGCGGCGGGGCCGCCACTGGGCCCCGAGGAACTGGCGCATCAGGCGCACCATCACGCCCACGCCCAGCTCGATGGCCTGGCGCACCGGTGCGCCTTCACCGGCCACCACGTCTTCCCGGATCACCACCACGCCGGCCGATTCCTCGATGCGCAGCGACATGGCGCCGTTCAGCAGCACCTGGTAGCGCACCAGCACCGCGAGCGATTCGCGCAAGGTGGGCTGGTCGCGGATCAGCATGCCGACGGGGCCGAGGTTGGAGAGCTGGCGCGACTCCGCCATGCGCAGGCCGAAGGCCTCGACGCCGGATGCCGCGGCGGACCGCTCCAGCAGGTCGTTGACGCGCGGGACGGGGATGCGCAGGTCCGGGTCCTTCAGCACATGGGGGGTGAGCTCGGCGTCGGCGAGCATGCGGAGGGGGTCGAGACCCACGCTGCGGGCCACCTCGAGGTAGTGCGTCAGGCTGGCCGCGCGAACGAGAACATTCATCGGGACAAGCTCTGAGTCCTTTGGCATCAAATGGTAAGTTGGGGGTCTTCAAAGTCAAGCGTGAATACCAGCGGGCGCGAATACTTTCCCTGCATCACCAGGCTTCCTTGAAGGATCGGAGACCCCCATGAGCACTGCACCTGAATCCGCGACGATCGTCCGTGCATCCTCCCTGACCCGCAACCTGAAGGCCGAGCAGTTGACCTGCACGATCGGCGCCGAGGTCAGCGGCATCCACCTCGGTGCGGCGGCGGTCGACGACGACCTGCTCGCCGAGGTCCGCGCGCTGCTGCTGCGGCACCGCGTGCTCTTCTTCCGGGACCAGGACATCAGCGCCGCCGACCACGTGGCCTTCGCGCGCCGTTTCGGCGAGCTGGAGGACCACCCGGTGGCCGGCAGCGACCCCGACCACCCCGGCCTCGTGCGCATCTACAAGTCGCCCGACGCCCCCAACGACCGCTACGAGAACGCCTGGCACACCGATGCCACCTGGCGCGAGAAGCCGCCGTTCGGTTGCGTGCTGCGCTGCGTGGAATGCCCGCCGGTCGGCGGCGACACGATGTGGGCCAACATGGTCGAGGCGTACGCGCGGCTGCCCGAGGACGTGAAGGCGAAGATCGCGACGCTGCGCGCGCGCCACAGCATCGAGGCGAGCTTCGGCGCCGCCATGCCGATCGAGAAACGCCTGGCCTTGAAGGCACAGTTCCCCGATGCGGAACACCCGGTGGTGCGCACGCACCCCGAGACGGACGAGAAGATCCTGTTCGTCAACGCGTTCGCCACGCACTTCACGAACTTCCACCGGCCCGAGAACGTTCGCTTCGGCCAGGACGCCGTGCCGGGTGCCGCCCAGCTGTTGCAGTACCTGATCAGCCAGGCCTGCATCCCCGAGTACCAGGTGCGCTGGCGCTGGAAACCCAACAGCGTGGCCTTCTGGGACAACCGCTCCACCCAGCACTACGCCGTGATGGACTACCCGCCGTGCCACCGCAAGATGGACCGCGCCGGCATCAAGGGCGACGTGCCCTTCTGATGCGGAGGCCTGCCTTGTCCCGAGAACCGGTTACCGTCCTCATCGTCCCCGGCCTGCGCGAGCACGTGCCGGACCATTGGCAGACGTTGCTCGCGCAGCAGCTCGAGCGGGTGCGCACCGTGCCGCCGCTCGAGCGCGACAAGCTCAGCTGCGCCGCGCGCGTGGCGGCCATCGAGACCGAGGTGCAGCGCATCGACGGGCCCGTGGTGATCGTCGCGCACAGCGCCGGCGCCATCATGGTCGCCCACTGGGCCATGCGTGCCACCCGGCCGATCCATGGCGCGCTGCTGGCGGCCCCGGCCGACCTGGAGACGCCGCTGCCGCCCGGCTATCCCGAGAGGGAGACGCTGCGCGCCCAGGGCTGGCTGCCGATCCCGCGCGGGCGGCTGCCGTTCCGAAGCATCGTCGCGGCCAGCACCAATGACCCGCTGGCCCGCCTCGACCGCGTGGCCGGAATGGCCGCCGACTGGGGCAGCCGGCTGGAGGACGTCGGCGCCGCCGGGCACCTGAACCCGGCGTCCGGCTTCGGCGAATGGCCGCGCGCCATGGCGCTGCTCGAGGAACTCGAGGGGGTGGTCGCATGACGATCAAGCTGCGGCTGACGCTGCTGGTGACTGCGCTGATCGGCCTGCTGTTGCTCGCGATGACCGCGAACCTGATGGGCCGCAAGGAGGGCGCCGCGCGCCTGCATGCGATCTACGCCGAACGCATCGAACCGCTGAAGGTGCTGAAGGCGCAGGGCGGCGGCGAGTTCGACCGGGCCTTCGCGCAGCAGGTCGAGGCGGCCGCGGCCGACGATGCCGCGGCGCGTTCGGCCTACCAGGCCGCGTTCACGCGCAACCTGCTGATCTTCGGCTCCGTGCTGGTGGCTGCCGCGGCGGCGGGCACGTGGCTCGTGCGGTCGATCCTGCGCCCGCTGCGGCACGCGGTGGGTGTGGCCGAGACGGTGGCCGCGGGTGACCTCAGCGTGGAGATTCCCGTCGCGGGGCGCGACGAGATCACGGGCCTGATGGTTGCGCTGCGCGAGATGACGGCGGGTCTGTCCCGCATCGTGGGCGACGTGCGCGAGGGCAGCGACAGCATCGCGGTGGGCACGGCCCAGATCGCCACGGGCAACGCCGACCTCAGCCAGCGCACGGAGGAGCAGGCCAGCAACCTGCAGCAGACCGCCGCGACGATGGAACAGCTGACGGCCACGATCACGCACAACGCCCGCACGGCCGAAACGGCCTCGGACCTGGCCCGTGGCGCGGCCCGGGCCGCGGAGGAGGGCGGGGCGGCGGTCGGCGAGCTGGTCCGCTCGATGGCGGACATCGCCGAGGCCAGCCGGCGCATCGGCGAGATCGTCGGCGTGATCGACGGCATCGCTTTCCAGACGAACATCCTCGCGCTCAATGCGGCCGTGGAAGCCGCGAATGCCGGCGAGGCGGGCCGCGGTTTCGCCGTGGTGGCCGCCGAGGTGCGCCAGCTGGCCCAGCGGGCCGCCTCGGCCGCGCGGGAGATCAAGGGCGTGATCGCCCACAGCAGCGCGATCGTGGAGAACGGTGGCCAGCTGGCCACCCGCACCGGCGTGTCGATGGCGGGCGCCGTGGCCCGGGTGCAACGCGTCAGCACGATGATCGGCGAGATCAGCGGCGCCAGCGCGGAGCAGGCGCGGGGCATCGCGCAGATCGGCGAGGCGGTGGCCGAACTCGACCGCGTGACCCAGCAGAACGCCGCACTGGTCGAGGAGAACGCCGCGGCCGCCGAAAGCGTGAAGCACCAGGCGGCCCACCTCGCGGGCATCGCCTCGCGGTTCAAGCTCGCTTGAGCGGCTTCAGGCGGCGGCGCGGTCGGCGTCGATCAGGAGCGCCAGCAGCTGCTCCGCCGGCTGTGCGCCGCCGAGGGCCACGGTCCGGTTCACCAGGAACAGCGGCACCCCCGACACCGTGGGCTCCGGCTCGGGTTCCGCGCGGGTCCGTTCGATGCCGTGGTGCTGGGCGAGCGCCTCGAGCAGGGCGTCGTCGTCGAGGTTCGCCCTGCGCATGAAGTGCAGTTCGAACAGGCGGTCGACGAGGTCGTCCACCACCGCCGGATCGCACTGCTCCGCCGCGTCGGCGAGCAGGGCGTGCGCGGCCCGCGTGTTGGGCATCAGCGGGATGCGGTCGAAGTCGAAGTCCAGCCCGACGGTCGCGCCGGCCCGGCGCACCTGGGCCTGCCGTGCCGCGACCGCTTCGGCGCTGCCGAGCCGCGCGAGGTAGAACTCGCGGAACGGCACCCCCTGCGCCGGCACGTCCGGCAGCAGTTGCTGCGAACGCCAGTGCACCCGCACCGGACGCTGCGGGTGCAGCGCCCGGTACCGGGCGAGAGCCTCCTCCAGCTGGCGCTTGCCGATCAGGCACCACGGGCAGATGAAGTCGAACCAGACCTCCACGTCCAGGGCCCCTTTCATCCTCAGGCCGCCTTGCGCAGGAAGCCCTGCTGCCCACCCTTCGGGTTGGGCGCCAGGCCGTTGGCAGCGAGCGTTTCCTCGACGGTGTCGTAGAAGACGCCGATCTTCAGGATCTCGCGGGCGTCGCGGCCGTTCGCGACCGGGCGGCCGAACTCGCGCGAGATGCGCACGAGCTGCTGGATCTGCTGCACGGTCGTCATCTTCGCGGTGCGCGACTGGTTCCAGAGGTTGTCCTCGATGCCGCAGCGCACGTGCAGGCCCATCGCGATGCCCATCATGTTGATCGGCAGCGTGTTGAGCATGCTGCTCTCCACGGTCAGCATCGAGCCGTCGGGGATGGCGCGCAGGAAGTTGGCGAGGTTGTAGATGTTCGGCGCGTCCATGCCGCCGCCGATGGCCACCCAGTTCATCACCAGCGGGCCCTTGTAGACGCCGCGGCGCACGAGGCGCTCGACGGTCTCGTAGCTGTTGATGTTGTAGAACTGGAAGGCGCTCTGGATGCCGGCGGCGCTCAGGCGGCGCACGTGTTCCTCGAAGAAGCTGGGCGTGGAGGGCACCACCATGTTCGAGTAGGCGCGGAAGCCGTCGGGTTCGGCGAGCGAGGTGCCGGCGATGTCGCGCACGTCCATCTGCTCGATGACGTTCATCTGCGAGGTGTTGACCGTCACCGTGACCTGGTCGGGCTTCGGGGTCAGCTCGGCCAGCATGTGGCGCGTGTCGTCCGAGAGCCACTTGGCCGCGGCGCCCTCGCTCTCGGGGGCGAAGGAGATGGAGCCGCCGACCTGGATCACCATGTCCGGCACGGCCTTGCGCACGCCGGCGATCAGCTCGTTGAACATCGACAGGCGCTTGCTGCCGCGGCCGTCGAGTTCACGCACGTGCAGGTGCAGCACCGAGGCGCCGGCCTCGTAGCAGTCGACCGCCTTCTGGATCTGCGCTTCCATCGTGACCGGGATGTCCTCGGGGAAGTCGGACGGGATCCATTCGGGGCCGTACGGCGCGGCCGTGATGACCAGCTTTTCCTGGTTCTCGGGGAACAGCGATCCGTCGAGGAAGTTCATGGCGTGTCTCCTGGGACATGGGTGGCAGGGAAGATCGCCGCGGCCGATGCGTTCAGGAGTTCGGCTCATGCGGCAGGCATGGAGCCAGTATCTTTTTGGCGGCCCCGCCGCGCTTTTCCGCGAAGGACAGGGCCTTACCTTTCGGCGCCAAACCGCGGGTCAGCGCGTGTGCAGGAGGTAGGGGCGGCCATCGGGCGACGCTTCGCGGCGCCCCGTCACCGTGATGGCCGTGCCGTTCGACGCCGCGTCCGGCGGCGGCACCAGGCCGGCGGGCACCGGGCCGCTGACGTAGAGGCACCGTCCGTCGGCGTCGACCAGCATCCAGTCCGACCGTGTGCGCGGCGGGCCGCCGGTGCAGCCGCCCGACCAGCCGGCGAAACGGCCGCTCACCCGCAGGGTCGTGCCGGCGGGGGCGGCGAGGGCGTCGGCGATGCCCATCGCCGCGCCGTCCGCGGGTGCGGGTGCGGGTGCGGGCGCCGCACCATGTCCGCAGGCGGCCGACAGCAGCGCGAGCGCCACCGTGCCCGCCCACGCGGCCCCGGCCCTCACTTGGTCACCACCGCGCCGAAGCCCTTGCCGCGCGGCTTCGGCTGGGCGGGCAGCACCTTGCGGTCGGCGGGCAGGTCGCGGGTCACGCGCCGCACGAACAGCCAGTCCGCGTACGCGTCGGAGTTCACGGCGTTGACGAAGGCCTCGAAGGTCGCGAAGCTGTCCATCGATGGCAGGGCCGGCGTCGCGCTCATGCGGCGGGTGCCCAGCAGCACGGCCGAGGTGTCCCCGAGCGACGGGTCGTACCGGTAGACGCTGACCGTGGTGTCGCCGCAGGTCGCGCGGCCCTTGGCGCAGCCGGTGTACTGCACGAACACGTCGTACGCGCCCTTCTCGAGCTGCGTGTTGGCCGTGTACGTCTCCTCGGCCAGGCCCGCGTCCCACGAGTCCGCCGACGCGAAGCCGTTCACCGAGCTGGGCCCGATGGCGGGTCCGGCCCAGTTGCCCTGCGGTTCGTTGACCATCAGGTCGAGGTCCACGTCGGGGTTGTCCCAGCGGATGCCGTAGGCGAACGGGCCGGTCGCGTCCGTCTGGCCCGTGCCGCCGCCGTTGGTGACGAGCGTGGTCGCGAAGGTGCTCCACGGCGTCTCGTTGCCGGCCACCGTGTTGCTCGCGAGCACCGTCCGGTAGACGTTCAGTTCCGACGCGGTGGTGTTGGCGGGCGTCGGCAGATAGATCGCGAGCCCGGTCGAGCCGGCGACGTTCAGCTCGCCGGGCAGCTGCTGCACGTCGTTGGCGAGCAACGCGGCCTGGGCGGCGGCGGCCAGTTCGTCCGCGAGGGTGCGCAGGGTCGCGCTCGACGTGCGCGCCGCGAGGGTCTTCGCGAACACGATCAGGTCGTGGTTGTTCGGGTGGTTGTACGAGGGCGACGCATCGCGGGCCGCCTGGATGTTGAGGCGTTCGCCGGCCATCGACGCCACCATGCCGGCGGCGGCGGCCTTCACCTTCGCATGCAGCGGTTCCACCGCGGCCAGGTCGATGGCCGAGAGGGTCACGCTCTGGCGGTTGTTCGTGCGGTAGTAGGCCATGTAGTCCGTCACGATGCCCTTGGCGAACGTGGCCGCGTCCTGAGAGGGGTTCGCGACGAGGCGGTTGATCACCTTGTCGTACGGATTGCCCTGGCCCGGGATCACCTCCTCGGACGCCACCATCACCTTGGCCGACTGCCGCATCTCGTAGGCGACCTCGTACATCGCCATCAGGCAGGCGTCGAAGTTGAGCACGTCGACACCGCCGGCATCCTTCACGGCCGTGGCCATGTCGCGCACGGACATCAGGTCCTCGCGCGAGGAGACGTCCTGCAGCGCGCCGCGGGTGGACTTGTCCGCCTTCCAGCCGCCGCCGTGGGACCACAGCACGAGGGCGTAGCGGTCGGCCGGGTAGTTCTGCTTGCCCCAGCGGATGAACTCGGTCAGCGACGCGCGGCTGCTCATGTCGACGTTGCGGCCGAGGCTCTGCAGTTGCGACGCGCCGTTCTCGACGGTGCCCCGCAGCGTCATGCGTTCCGCGCCCGGCGTTTCCTGCGGGTTCTGCTCGACCTGCACCACGATGCGCACGTCGCGGCTGCTGCGCGCGGCGATCATCTGCTTCACGTTGAGTGTGGCCATGTCGCTCAGGTTGTTGTCCGCGGCCATGTAGATCAGGTACGTCCACTTGGCCTGGCCGCCCGTGCCGCCACCACCCGTCCCGGTGGGGGCGCCGCCGTTGCCGTTCTCGACGGTGTCGCCGCCGCCCCCGCCGCAGCCGGCGAGCGCGACACCGAAGGCCATGAAAGCCATGAGCGACAGCCGCCGCCAGCGGCCGGCCATCGATGAGATGTCGAGTGTCATGTTGTCTTGTCCCTAGGTGGTGGTGCGATGCATGGTCGCGAGAGCCGGGGCATTCTGTTCGGCCGCCGAAACGCCCGCTTCCCCCTTCGAGGGGGACCGCACCCCCTAGAGGCGAACTAGGGATGTCGCTGATGGGTCACCGTCGCTAGGCTGCCGCGCGATGCCCGCCGGGCGACTTGGGAGACCTTCGATGAGATTCACCTGGAGCGCGTGCATCGCGCTCGCCGTGCTGGCCGGCTGCGCCACCGAGTACCGCCAAGACAGCTGGTCCGGCGGCTTTTCCGAGGTGCAACTGGACCGCGACCTGTTCCGCATCACCTTCAGCGGCAACGCCTACACGCGGCCCCAGCAGGCGGCCGACTACGCGCTGATCCGCGGCGCCGAGGTCACGCTGGCCCACGGCTTCGCCTACTACACCATCGTGGAGGACCGCTCGCGCACGGAAACGTCCTCGTTCGTGACGCCGGTGGAGACCACCACGAAGTCGAAGCGCAAGGGCAACGGCGAGGTGATCGAAACCAGCACCACCACCGGCGGGCACGAGATCGTCGACACCTTCCCGACGGCGGTGCACACGATCCGGTGTTTCCAGAAGCGCCCCGACAACGCGCCGGGCATCGTCTACGACGCGCGGTTCGTGTGCGGCTCGCTCGGGAAGAAGTACAAGGTCCCGTCGTGCGGGCAGCAGGTGGCGGCGAAGTGAGGCGGGTGGTGCGGCATCCCGCGGCACCATGAAAAAAGTCCCAGACACCTTTCGGTGATTGGGACTTCTCCATCTGAATCTGGTCGGGGTGAGAGGATTCGAACCTCCGGCCTCTACGTCCCGAACGTAGCGCTCTACCAGGCTAAGCTACACCCCGATTTTTCGTTCTTCTTGTTCGCCCTGCTGGCCCTGGTGAGAGGGTTAGGAAGAGCGGTCAACCGACCGAACGCAGAATTCTATCAGAGCTTCTTTGTGAGGGGAAGATGGGAGCATCGACAAACTCACACGCGCCTTCTCGGCCTCGAGCCGCGCGGCCTCGCGCGTGGCGTCCAGGGCTCCGGTGCGGCGCACGATTTCCACGATCTCCGCGAGGCGCGTGACCTCGCCGTGTTCGATGGCGTGGCGGATCAGCGCGCGTTCATCGGCGTTGCCGCGTTCCATCGCGACGAGCAGCGGCAGCGTGGGCTTGCCTTCGCGCAGGTCGTCGCCCACGTTCTTGCCCAGCTGCGACGTGGAGCCTTCGTAGTCGAGCAGGTCGTCGACGAGCTGGAACGCGGTGCCGAGCGAGCGACCGTACGAGGCGCAGGCGTCCTCGACCTCGGCCGGCGCACCCGCGAGCACGGCGCCCAGGCGGGCGCTGGCCTCGAAGAGCTTCGCGGTCTTGAAGCGGATCACCTTGAGGTAGTCCTCGACCGCGAGGTCGGCGTCGTGCATGTTCATCAGCTGCAGCACTTCACCTTCGGCGATCACGTTGGTGGCGTCGGCCAGCACCTCGAGCACGCGCATGCGGTTCACCGACACCATCATCTGGAAGGCGCGGGAGTAGAGGAAGTCGCCGACGAGCACGCTGGCCGCGTTGCCGAACAGCGCGTTGGCGGTCTGGCGGCCGCGGCGCAGGTCGGACTCGTCGACCACGTCGTCGTGCAGCAGCGTGGCCGTGTGGATGAACTCGACCGTGGCGGCCAGTTCATAACGTTCGCGGCCCTGGAAGCCGAGTGCGTTCGCGAAGAGCAGCACGAGCATCGGGCGCAGGCGCTTGCCGCCCGCGCTGATGATGTAGTGCGAGATCTGGTTGATCAGGACGACCTCGGAGGCGAGCCGGTGTCGGATGACGGCGTCCACCTCGCGCATCTCCGCCGCGATGAAGGCGGCGTGGCTGGATGGAACTTCGGTGGGGGCGGGGGAAGACGGCTGCACGTTGGGCTCAATTGGGTAGCGGAATTATAGGAAGAGCCGGGCGTGTACCGGCCGTCCACCCCCTAGGAGCCGAGGGAGGCGGTCAGACTCCCCACAGTGCTGCACAATTTTTTGGCACCGGCCCGGAACGCGTGCTAGAATGTCCGGCTCTGCGTTTCCAAGCAGGGCGGTACCGTGGGCGTCCGGGCGAAAGCCGGGGTGACCAGGGACCGATTCATTGAAAGGCTGATATGTACGCGCTCATCAAAACCGGTGGCAAGCAATACAAGGTTGCTGCCGGCGAAAAAATTAAAGTCGAACAGATTGCTGCGGACGTTGGCCAAGAGATCACGATCGACCAGGTGCTGGCAGTGGGTGCCGGCGCAGACCTGAAGGTCGGGACTCCCTTGGTTGCCGGCGCAACGGTGGTGGCGAAGGTGGTGGCCCATGGCCGTCACGACAAGGTCCGCATCTTCAAGATGCGCCGCCGCAAGCACTACCAGAAGCGGCAAGGTCACCGTCAGAACTTCACCGAGCTGGAAATCAGCACCGTGAACGCCTGACCTTCGGCAACCTGAATCCGATTCTCCAGGAGTTAAAGCACCATGGCACAGAAAAAGGGCGGCGGTTCCACACGGAACGGCCGCGACTCTCAACCGAAGATGCTGGGCGTGAAAGCGTTCGGCGGGCAAGTCATCTCGGCCGGTTCGATCATCGTCCGCCAGCGTGGCACCCAGTTCCACCCCGGCGTGAACGTCGGCATCGGCAAGGACCACACGCTGTTCGCGCTCACCGACGGTACCGTCGAGTTCGCGGTCAAGGGTTCGGCCAACCGCCGCACCGTCAGCATCAAGGCCTGAAGAAGCCGGAGCTGCACCGCAGCTTCGCTTCCCGCCTGATCGAACGAAGCCCCGGTCCGCCGGGGCTTTGTTTTTTCGGCCGAGGAATCAGGACCGGGCCGGTCGCTTACCATTCGCGACCGAGTCCCTCAAATCGAACGGATGCCCTGGGTGTCCGTCAGGACACACCATGAAATTCGTTGACGAAGCCACCATCGATGTCGTGGCAGGCGACGGCGGCAACGGCTGCATGAGCTTCCGCCGCGAGAAGTTCCTCCCGTTCGGCGGCCCGAACGGGGGCGACGGCGGCAAGGGCGGCAGCGTGTACGCCATGGGCGACCGCAACCTCAACACCCTGATCGACTACCGCTACGCCCGCCGCCACGAGGCACGCCGCGGCGAGAACGGCCGTGGCTCCGACCAGTTCGGCGCCGCCGCGGAAGACATCGTGCTGCGCATGCCGATGGGCACGATCATCACCGACGTCGAGACTGGCAACGTGATCGCCGAGCTGCTGGTGCCGGACGAGAAGATCCTGATCGCCAAGGGCGGTGACGGCGGCTTCGGCAACATGCACTTCAAGACGAGCACGAACCGCGCGCCGCGCCAGAAGACCCCCGGCTGGCCCGGCCAGGCCTTCAAGCTCAAGCTCGAGATGCGCGTGCTGGCCGACGTGGGCCTGCTGGGCATGCCCAACGCGGGCAAGTCGACGCTGATCGCGGCCATCTCGAATGCCCGCCCGAAGATCGCCGACTATCCCTTCACCACGCTGCACCCGAACCTGGGCGTGGTGCGCGTGCAGGCCGAGCAGAGCTTCGTCGTGGCCGACATTCCCGGCCTGATCGAGGGCGCGTCCGAAGGGGCCGGCCTCGGCCACCTCTTCCTGCGCCACCTGCAGCGCACGCACCTGCTGCTGCACCTCGTCGACATGGCCCCGTTCGACGAAAGCATCGACCCGGTCGCCCAGGCGAAGGCCATCGTGGCCGAACTGAAGAAGTACGACGACGAGCTCTACGAGAAGCCGCGCTGGCTCGTGCTGAACAAGCTCGACATGGTGCCGGAGGACGAACGCGAGAAGCGCGTGAAGGACTTCGTCAAGCGCTTCAAGTGGAAGGGCCCGGTGTTCCAGATCTCCGCGCTGACGCGCGAGGGCTGCGAAGGCCTCGTGCACGCGATCTACGAACACGTGTCGAAGCTGAAGAACGTGGTGCCGGACGATCCGGACCCCCGTTTCGACAAGGCCGAAGCCCAACAGCCCTCGTCGTCTCATGAGTGACGTGCTCAAGAACGCACGACGCATCGTCGTGAAGGTGGGTTCGAGCCTCGTGACCAACGAGGGTCGCGGCATCGACGCCGAGGCCGTGGGCAACTGGTGCCGCCAGATGGCGGCGCTGGCCGCCGAGGGCCGGGAGGTGGTGATGGTGTCGAGCGGTGCCATCGCCGAGGGCATGAAGCGCCTCGGGTGGCGCACGCGCCCGAAGGAGATCCACGAGCTGCAGGCCGCCGCCGCGGTGGGCCAGATGGGCCTCGCGCAGATCTACGAAACGCAGCTGCGCGCGTACGGCATGGGCAGCGCCCAGGTGCTGCTCACGCACGCCGACCTCGCCGACCGCGAGCGCTACCTCAACGCCCGCTCGACGCTGCTGGCGCTGCTGCGCCTGAACGTGGTGCCGGTCATCAACGAGAACGACACCGTCGTCACCGACGAGATCAAGTTCGGCGACAACGACACGCTCGGCGCGCTCGTGGCGAACCTGATCGAGGCCGACGCCCTCGTCATCCTCACCGACCAGCGCGGCCTGTACTCGGCCGACCCGCGCAAGAACCCCGACGCGAAGTTCATCGACGTGGCCGAGGCCGGCACGCCCGAGCTCGAGCAGATGGCCGGCGGCGTGGGCTCGGCCATCGGCAGCGGCGGAATGATCACGAAGATCCTCGCCGCCAAGCGCGCCGCGCGCAGCGGTGCCTCCACGGTGATCGCCTGGGGCCGCGAGACCGACGTGCTGCTGCGGCTGGCTGCAGGCGAGGCCATCGGCACGGCGCTCACCGCCAGCACGGCGAAGATGGCCGCCCGCAAGCAGTGGATGGCCGACCACCTGAAGATGCGCGGCGCCGTGGTGGTGGACGATGGCGCGGTGTCGAAGCTGCGCGACGACGGCAAGAGCCTGCTGCCCATCGGCATGGTCGAGGTGATCGGCGAGTTCGTGCGGGGCGACGTGATCGCCGTGCGCAACGGTGCCGGCGTCGAGATCGCCCGGGGCCTCGCGAACTACTCCGCCGCGGAAGCGCGTCTCATCGCACGCAAGCCCTCGTCGGAGTTCGAGCGCCTGCTCGGCTTCACGCTCGAGCACGAGATGATCCACCGGGACAACCTGATCCTCAGCTGAGGACCAGGCCGGTCCCGGGCCGGGTCAGGTCTCGGGATCCTTGGGCGCCGGCGCCTGCGCGTTGTCGGCCTCGTCGGGCTCCACCGGCCCGGCGTGCAGTGGCGGCGGCGCCTGTTCTTCGTGCCGGTCGTCGTGCCGGTCGTCGTGCCCTTCGTCGCGGTGGTGCGTGCGCATGCCCGACCGCAGGTAGCGGTTGTGGTGGTTGCTGCGCGGCAGGAAGCGCGCGAGTTCGGTGAGGGCCATCTGGTAGACCTCGCGCTTGAACTCGATGACCCACTCGAGCGGCACCCAGTACTCGTTCCAGCGCCAGGCGTCGAACTCGGGGTGGTCGCTGGCGCGCAGGTTCATGTCGCTGTCGCGGCCCACGAGCTGCAACAGGAACCAGATCTGCTTCTGGCCGCGGTAGTGACCCCGGGCGTCGCGGCGGATGAAGTGGTCGGGCACCTCGTACCGCAGCCAGTCGCGCGTGCGCGCCACGATGCGGACGTGGTCGGGCAAGAGCCCCACCTCCTCGTGGAGCTCGCGGAACATCGCCTGCTCGGGCGTCTCGCCGTACTTGATGCCCCCCTGCGGGAACTGCCAGGAGTGGGTGCGGATGCGCTTGCCCCAGAACACTTGGTTACGGGGGTTGAGCAGGATGATGCCGACGTTGGGTCTGAACCCATCCCTGTCGAGCATAATCAACCTCGAAATCTCTAGTTGAAATCATTATTGCACCGGGATGACGGGAATCAACCCCGCAGAATCCCGCTCCGATTCTCCGCCGTTCCCCCCCGCTGATCCTCCGCCCTCACCGCCCAACTGCTGCCCATGAAAGCGTCCCAGTTTTTCATCTCCACCCTGAAGGAAGCCCCTGCCGAGGCCGAGGTCGTCAGCCAGAAGCTGATGATGCGCGCCGGGTACATCAAGCGCCTCGGGGCGGGCATCTACACCTACATGCCGATCGGGCTTCGGGTGATCCGCAAGGTCGAGAACGTGATCCGCGAGGAGATGGTGCGTGCCGGTGCCGTCGAGCTGCTGATGCCCGTGGTGCAGCCCGCCGAGCTGTGGCAGGAGTCCGGCCGCTGGGACAAGATGGGCCCGGAGATGCTGCGCGTCAAGGACCGCCATGACCGCGACTTCATCCTGCAGCCCACCAGCGAAGAGGTCATCACCGACATCGCCCGCCAGGAGCTGCGCAGCTACCGCCAGCTGCCGCGCAACTTCTTCCACATCCAGACGAAGTTCCGCGACGAGCGCCGTCCGCGTTTCGGCGTGATGCGCGGCCGCGAGTTCACGATGAAGGACGCGTACTCCTTCGACCGCAACGCCGAGGCCGCGGTGAAGAGCTACGAGGCCATGTACGCCGCGTACTGCCGCATCTTCGAGCGCCTGGGCCTGACCTACCGTGCGGTGGCCGCCGACACGGGCGCCATCGGTGGCGCGCTGTCGCACGAGTTCCAGGTCATCGCCGACACCGGTGAAGACGCGCTCGTGTACTGCCCCACGTCCGACTACGCCGCCAACATCGAGCTGGCCGAGGCGCTGCCGCTGATCGCCACGCGCGGCGCGGCCACGCAGGCCCTCGTGAAGACGCCCACGCCGGGCAAGAGCACGTGCGCCGACGTGGCGCAGCTGCTGTCGATCCCGCTGGAGCGCACGGTGAAGTCGCTGGTGCTGGCCACCGACGAGAAGACCGAGGCGGGCGATGTCACGAAGACCACGGTGTGGCTGCTGCTCGTGCGCGGCGACCACGACCTGAACGAGGTCAAGGCGAACAAGGTGCCGGGCCTGAACCAGGGCTTCCGCTTCGCCACCGTCGGCGAGATCGAGAGCCACTTCGGCACCAAGCCGGGTTACCTCGGCCCCGTGGGGCTGAAGCAGCCGGTGAAGATCGTGGCCGACCGCACCGTGGCGAACATGAGCGACTTCGTCGTCGGCGCCAACGAGGTCGATTTCCACATCACCGGCGTGAACTGGGGCCGCGACCTGCCCGAACCCGACCTCGTCGCCGACCTGCGCAACGTCGTCGAGGGCGACCCGTCGCCGGACGGCAAGGGCGTGCTCGCGATCCAGCGCGGCATCGAGGTGGGCCACGTGTTCAACCTCGGCACCGTGTACTCGAAGCCGCTGAACGCCACGTACCTCGACGAGAACGGCAAGCCGCAGCTGATGGAGATGGGCTGCTACGGCATCGGCGTCACGCGCATCCTGGGCGCGGCCATCGAGCAGAACAACGACGAGCGTGGCATCATCTGGCCGGCGGCCATGGCACCGTTCGAGCTCGTGCTGTGCCCCATCGGCTACGACCGCTCGGCCGACGTGCAGGCCGCCGCCGACAAGCTGTACGGCGAACTGCAGGCCCTGGGCGTGGACGTGATCCTCGACAACCGGGGCGAACGCCCGGGTGCGATGTTTGCCGACTGGGAGCTCGTGGGTGTGCCGCACCGCGTGGTGCTGGGCGACCGCGGCCTGAAGGACGGCCAGGTCGAGTACCAGGGCCGCCGCGACGCGCAGGCCGAGTCCGTGCCGCTCGCCGGCATCGTGGACTTCGTGAAGGCCAAGCTCGGACGATGAGCCCGGTGAGTCCCGCCGCCTCGGGTCTCACGAGGCGGCAGCTGGCGCTGGCGGCCCTCGCGGCCCCGTCGCTGTCCCTCGCGCCCGGCGTGGCGCTCGCCGGCCGCCAGGCCGAGGAACCGCTCGCCGACGCGGTGCGTTCGGTGCTGTCGGCTGCCATCGCGAACAACGCGCCCCCGAAGCCCACCTTCGACAACGTCGAGGCGCGCATCGCGTACCTGCGCTGGCTGGGCGAGATGAGCAACCGGCTCAAGCGCCGCAAGGCCGAGCACGTCACGCGGGTGGAGTTCCTCGAGACGGTCTACTACGAGACCAAGCGCGCGGGCCTCGACACCGCGTTGTTCCTCGGCCTGATCCAGGTCGAGAGCGGCTTCCGCAAGTACGCCATCAGCATCGCGGGCGCCCGCGGGTACACCCAGGTGATGCCGTTCTGGGCGCGCCTGATCGGCGACGGTGAACCGGCCCGGCTGTTCCACATGCAGACCAACCTGCGCTTCGGTTGCGTGATCCTGCGGCACTACCTCGACCGGGAGCGCGGGGACATGTACATGGCGCTCGGGCGGTACAACGGCAGCCGGGGGAAGCCCGAGTACCCGAACCTGGTGTTCGGCGCCAAGAAGGCCTGGGACTACAACCCCGCGGCCTGAGTCAGAGCCCGTTCCAGGACTTCGGCGCCGCAGCCGACACCCCGAGCAGCGCCAGCACCCGCTCCACCGTGTCATCGACCATCTCGTCGATGGACTGCGGCCGGTGATAGAACGCCGGAAGCGGCGGAAACACCACGGCACCCATCTCGGTGACGGCCGTCATGTTGCGCAGGTGGGCGAGGTTGAAGGGGGTTTCGCGCACCATCATCACGAGGCGGCGGCGTTCCTTCAGCGTGACGTCGGCCGCGCGGCTCAGCAGGTTGTCGGACAGCCCGTGGGCCACCGAGGCCAGCGTCTTCATGGAGCAGGGCGCGATGACCATTGCATCCGTGGCGAACGAGCCGCTCGCGATGGCGGCGCCCACGTCGCCCGGGTTGTAGGCGGTGTGGGCCAGGGCCTCCAGCGCGCCGCGGTCGAGGCCCAGTTCGTGAAACACGTTGAGCACACCGGCCGGGCTCACGACGAGGTGGGATTCGGCGCCTGCGGCCCGCAGGCGTTCGAGCAGGCGCACGCCGTACACCGCCCCCGTCGCGCCGGTGATGCCGACCACCACCCGGGCGGGCCGGACCGGCGATTGCGTCATGGCCGCGTCAGGCCGTCTTGGTGCCCAGCACCTGCTGCAGCTCACCGGCCTCGTACATCTCCATCATGATGTCCGAGCCGCCGACGAACTCGCCGTCGACGTAGAGCTGGGGGATGGTGGGCCAGTTGGCGTAGTCCTTGATGCCCTGGCGCACTTCCGGGTCCTCGAGCACGTTGACCGTCTTGAGGTCGGACACGCCGCAGGCCTTGAGGATCTGCACCGCGCGGCCGGAGAAGCCGCACATCGGGAACTGGGCCGTGCCCTTCATGAAAAGCACCACGCGGTTGCCTTTGACGAGGCCGTCGATGCGTTGTTGAACGTCGCTCATGATCGGTGTCCGGCCGTGCCGGGTGAAACGTGTTGGAACCCGCAAGGATAAGGCATTGCCACGCCCGGCCGAGGCGGCCGCACGGATGCCCTTTTGCCGGGGATCAGAAGGAGTAGGTGAAACCGAGCTGCAGCACCGGCGACAGGCGCAGGTCGCGCACCATGTCGTCGAGGTTCTGCGACCCCGAGAAGACCTTGCCGATGCGGCCGATGTTGCCCGGGCTGAGGGACATCAGGCCGAGGTCGGCCGAGAAGCCCCAGTTGGCGCTCTTGCCGAACGCGCTGCCGGTGTTGGAGTAACCGATGCCGAAGTACGGCGTGGTGGTGTGTTCGGGGACGACGCTGCTGTTGTACGGGTCGGCGCTGTAGCTGCGGCGGTCGACGTTCAGCGGGCCGATGCTGGTGCTGGACACGCCCCACAGCGAGGAACGTTGGCCGAACACGACGCCGCTGGTGGCGCGCAGGCCGCCGAGGGTGAGCTGGCTCAGGGAGGGGCGCAGGTAGTAGTCGCCCATCAGGCTCAGGCTGCTGACCTTGAAGGCGGAGTCGTTGCCCAGGTAGTCGGCACGCAGGGGCGTGGCGGTGGTGGCGAAGGCCACCCGGCCTTGCAGGCGGCCCCAGCTGAGCTGGGACAGCGGCGCGGAGGCGCCTTGCGCGGTTGCGTTGGCCCCGAGGGTGTCGGCCTGCGCCCACGCGGCCGTGCCGGCGGAGGACAAGGTACAGAACGCAACGGTCAGCAAGGCTTTGCGCATGATGAACTCTTCAGAAGTCTTCTTGTGGAATCAGGGAACGGTGTCCGGGTAGGACCTCGGCCCCATGGAATGAATCCTACGCCGGAAGAATCCGGTTGTGTGTCACTGACTGCTTCCTTCGGCCATCCGGACGAGGGGGGCGGCCCGCTTGACGTGCGGATTTCCCGGAAAGCTCAGCCGGATGCGGCTTTGGCGCAACGCCCTCCGGTGCACCGGGCATTGCCGCCCAGGTCGTGGCGGGTGCTCACGTCGGTGAATCCCCGGCCCGCGAGCAACTGCGCCACGGCCGCGGCCTGGTCGTGCCCGTGTTCGAGCAGCAGCCAGCCCCCGGGTTCCAGGTGAGCGGGTGCGCCGTCGATGATCTCGCGCAGGGACCGCAGGCCGTCGCCCTCGGGGGTCAGTGCCAGGCGGGGCTCGTGGGCGAGGGCGGCGAGGTGGTGGTCGTTGCCGGCGATGTAGGGCGGGTTGCTGGCGACGACGTGGAAGCGGCGCCCGGCGAGCGGTGTCCACCACGGGCCGGCCAGGAACTCGACGTCGAGCGCCAGGCGCCGGGCGTTGCCCTGGGCCACGGCGAGGGCGTCCGGGCTGACGTCGGTGGCGGTGATGTGAGCGCCGGCCTCGCTGTGTTTCAGCGCCAGGGCGATGGCGCCGCTGCCGGTGCCCAGGTCCGCGACGCGCGCGGCCGGGAGCTCGCGGATCCGCTCCAGGGCCCAGGCCACCAGCGTCTCGGTGTCCGGCCGGGGCACCAGCACGGCGGGGGACACGTCCAGCAGCAGCCCGTGGAACTCCTTGCGGCCCACGAGGTAGGCGAACGGTTCGCCAGCGGCTCGGCGGCCCGCCCAGTCCTGGAAGCGGGCGAGGGCCGCGGGCGGCACGGCGTCGTCCCCGTGGGCGAACAGCCAGGTGCGCGACTGCCCGAGCACCTCGGCCAGCAGCAGCTGGGCGTCCAGCCGGTCGACCCCGGCCGCGGCGGCGGCGCGCAGGGCGGCGTCGACGGTCGTGGTCATGCCCCGCGCCCTTCCAGCTCGGCCAGTTGCTGCGCCGCCCGTTCCGCCTGCAACGCGGCCAACACGTCGTCGAGGTCGCCTTCCATGATGGCGCCGAGCTTGTAGAGCGTCAGGTTGATGCGGTGGTCGGTGAGCCGGCCCTGCGGGAAGTTGTAGGTGCGGATGCGGTCGCTGCGGTCGCCGCTGCCGATCAGGCCCTTGCGGGTGGCGGCCTCCTTCGCGGCCCGTTCGCTGCGGTCCTTCTCGCGCAGGCGGGCGGCCAGCACGGCCATGGCCTTCGCCTTGTTGCGGTGCTGGGAGCGGTCGTCCTGGCACTCGGCCACGATGCCGGTGGGCAGGTGGGTGATGCGGATCGCGCTGTCGGTCTTGTTGACGTGCTGGCCGCCGGCGCCGCTCGCCCGGAAGGTGTCGATGCGCAGGTCGGCCGGGTTCAGCTGCACCTCCTCGGCCTCGTCGGGCTCGGGCATCACGGCCACCGTGCAGGCGCTGGTGTGGATGCGGCCCTGCGTCTCGGTGACCGGCACGCGCTGCACGCGGTGGCCGCCCGACTCGAAGCGCAGCTTGGCGTAGACATCGTCGCCCTCGACCCGCACCACCGCCTCCTTGTAGCCGCCCAGGTCGGACGTGCTCTCGGACATCAGCTCGGTGCGCCACCCCTGGCGCTCCGCGTAGCGCAGGTACATGCGCAGCAGGTCCGCGGCGAACAGCGCCGATTCGTCGCCACCCGTGCCGGCGCGGATTTCCACGAAGGCGTTGCGCCCGTCGTCGGGGTCGCGCGGCAGCAGCGCCGTCTGCAGCGCCAGGTGCAGGCGTTCGAGGTCGGCCTCGGCGCCGGTGATCTCCTCGCGGGCCATCTCGGCGAAGTCGGGGTCGGCCAGCATCTCGCGCGCCGCGGCGAGGTCGCGTTCGCGCTGCTCGTACTGCCGGAACGTCGCCATCACGCCGCCCACCTCCGCGTGTTCGCGGGTGAGGCTGCGGAAGCGGTTCATGTCGCTGACGATGGACGGGTCGGCCAGCGTGGCGTCCAGTTCGTTCAGACGCAGGCCGAGGCGCTCGAATTGTTGGCGGAGGGACGGTTTCATGCGGAAGCTCCGGAGGCGGGAGGACACCGGCGCCGTGCCGTGCGGGAGCACGGGGCGCCGGGTGGGGCGGACGGAGCGCCGCTAACGGGAGTCGTCGGAGGGGTGGCCGGGAGCGCCGCGGAGGAACAGGCGCGAGACGGTCTGGGCGAGCTGCACCCGGTGTTCACCGTCGGCCGCATGCAACTCGGCGAGGGCGCCGTGCAGCATCTTCTGGGTGAGGCCGCGCGACATGGCGTCGAGCACGGCCTCGATGTCCTCGCCCTTGGCGAGCAGCTTGCGGGCGCGGGCGACCTCGCCGGCGCGCCAGCGGTCGGCCTGGGCGTTCAGGGCCTGGATCAGCGGCACGGTGCCGCGCTGGCCCAGCCAGTGCACGAAACTCTGCACGCCCGCGTCGATGATGGCTTCAGCCTGCTGCACGGCGGCCTGGCGCTTCTCGCCGGCGGTCTGCACCAGGGCCGACAGGTCGTCCACCGTGTAGAGGTACACGTCGGAGAGGCGGTTCACCTCCGGCTCGACGTCGCGCGGCACGGCCAGGTCGACCATGAAGATGGGGCGGTGCTTGCGGGCCTTCAGCGCCCGCTCGACGGCACCCAGGCCGATGATGGGCACGGAACTGGCCGTGCAGGAGATCACGATGTCGAACTCGCCCAGGCGGCCCGGCAGGTCGGCCAGGCGGATGGCCTCGGCGCCGAGGCGGGTGGCGAGCTTCTCGCCGCGCTCGAGCGTGCGGTTGGCCACGGCCATGCCGCGGGGCTGGCGGGCGGCGAAGTGCGTGGCCACCAGCTCGATCATCTCGCCGGCGCCGACGAACAGCACGCGGGTCTCGCGCAGGTCCTCGAACAGCTGGGAGGCCAGGCGCACGGAGGCGGCGGCCATGCTGATGGAGTGCGAGCCGATCTCGGTGGACGAGCGCACGTCCTTCGCGACCGCGAACGACCGCTGGAACATCTGGTGCAGCGTGGTGCCGAGCGTGCCGGCCGTGTCGGCCTCGCGCACGGCCTGCTTCATCTGGCCGAGGATCTGCGGTTCGCCCAGCACCATGGAATCGAGGCCGCTGGCCACCCGGAACGCGTGGCGGGCGGCGGCGCCGCCCTGCAGCACGTAGGCGTGGTCCATCAGCTGGTGCGGGGCCACGCCGCCGAAGCCGGCGAGCCAGTCGACCGCGGGCTGCACCAGGGCCGGTTCGGCCGCGCAGTACAGCTCGGTGCGGTTGCACGTGGACAACAGGGCGACCTCGGGCGCGCCCGGCACGGCCGTCAGCCGCTGGCGGAAGGCCTGCAGCGTGGGGGCCACCTGATCGAGCGAGAACGCGAACCGGCCGCGCAGGTCCAGCGGGGCGGTGTTGTGGTTCAGGCCGAGGGCGAAGACGCTCATGTCCGGGATTATAAAATCGACCGCAGTCGATCGCCCGGAGACCGACTAATTCCTTGGCGCACCCGCGCCGTACCCCCTGAGGACAAGCACCGCCATGGGCATGCTGGATGGACTGTGGCACCTGTTGAACTTCTTCGCGCCGGCGGTGGTGGTGGGGGCGGTGGCCGCCGCATTGACGAAGCTGTTCTGGCGGAACCAGCTGAAGTCCGTGCCTTTCACCCGACTCGCCGCCTGGGCGGTGGCCGCGGGTGCCCTGGCGCTGGTGGCCGGCCTCGTGCTGACCGGGCGCGACGGCAAGATGGCCACCTACGGCGCGCTGGTCGTGGCCAACGCCGTCAGCCTGTGGTGGGCGGCGTTCGGTCCGCGCCGAAGCTGATGTCGCCCACCTCCAGCCGGTCGCGGCCCGCTGCCTTGCCCCGGTAGAGCGCGGCGTCGGCCGCGGCCAGCAGGTCGTCCAACCGGGCACCGGGCCGCCATTCCGCCACGCCCACCGTGCAGGTGATCAGCAGGCCCTGCGCCGGGGCCGCGTCGCGGGCCAGCGCCTCGCGCAGCCGGCGGTCGATGGCCTTGGCCGCCACCGCGTCGGACTGGGGCAGCAGCACGCAGAACTCCTCCCCGCCGTACCGGCCCACCAGGTCGGGCTGGCGCACCGCCCCCTGCAGCGCCTGCGCGAACCGCACGAGGGCCGCGTCGCCGGCGGCGTGGCCGCGGGTGTCGTTCAGTTGCTTGAAGTGGTCGATGTCGAACATCATCACCGTGACCGGCTGCACGTGGCGCTCGGCCAGGCGCACGTGCACCTCGGCCGACGCCATCCACTGCCGACGGTTCATCACCCCGGTGAGGCCGTCCGTGGTGGCCAGCAGCTGCAGTTCACGTTCGGCCTCGTCGCGGTGCGCGAGCAGGAAGGCGAGGGTGCCGAGGGTCAGGTCGGCGTTGGTCAGCACGAGGCCCAGCGTGTTGATCCAGTGGCCGGCCTCGAAGCTCGGGTAGGCCTCGGGCGAGAAGGTCACCAGGAAGAACCGGCCCGTCACCATCACGCCGGACATCATCAGCGCGGTGGCCGCGAGCCAGCGCCAGCGGCCGTCGGTCTGCGGGCGCGCCCGGGGGCGGACGAGCACCCAGGCGATCCATCCGATCTGCAGGGCCAGCGCGGCGTTGGTCACCGCGATGCGGGCCTGGTAGTTCGAGAAAACGAGCCAGTGGACGGCCGTGGTGACCAGGGGCACGCCCCACAGCCACGGTTTCACCAGCGGTTCGCGCAGGTAGGTCTTCGCCGCGACGTAGACGAACGACATCGCGCCGGTGAGGCCGGCCACGCCCAGCGTGGCCATCTCGCGCGGCAGCACCCGGTAGGCCGCGATCAGCAGCGCCCAGGAGAGCGCCTGGATCATCAGCGACGCATTCCAGGCCCGGATGCCCGAGCGCGACCGCCACCGCACGTTGAACGACAACGCGATGCTCATCAGCAGCACGTTGACCATCAGCGAGAAGAAGAGGGTCCTGGCGTCGAGGTTCATGGCGTGAACCCCGGCCGGCGCGTCGGGAGGAACCCAGGGTCCCGGCCTTCGCCGGGATGACGCTTCATGGGGTCAGCCCGCAACCGTCTCGCTGACCTGGACCTCGGCGCGCAGCGAATGCGCGTACGCCTCGGTGATGGTGACGTCGATCATCTGGCCGACCAGGCGCGCGGGGCCCTTGAAGTTGACGATGCGGTTGCACTCGGTGCGCCCCATCAGCTCGCCGGCGTCGCGCCGCGACGGGCCTTCGACCAGCAGGCGGCGGGTGGAACCCACCATCGCGTGACTGATGCGCGAGACGTTCTCCTCGATGCGGGCCTGCAGCACCTGCAGGCGCGCGAGCTTCGTCTCGTGCGGCGTGTCGTCGTCGAGGGATGCCGCCGGCGTGCCGGGCCGCTTGCTGAAGATGAAGCTGAACGAGGCGTCGTAGCCCACGTCGTCGATGAGCTTCATCATCTTCGCGAAGTCGTCGTCGGTCTCGCCGGGGAAGCCCACGATGAAGTCGCTGGACATCGCGATGTCCGGCCGCACCGCGCGCAGCTTGCGGACGGTGCTCTTGTACTCGAGCGCCGTGTAGCCGCGCTTCATCGCCATCAGGATGCGGTCGCTGCCGTGCTGCACCGGCAGGTGCAGGTGGTTCACGAGCTGCGGCACCTTCGCGTACACGTCGATCAGGCGCTGCGTGAACTCGTTCGGGTGGCTCGTGGTGTAGCGGATGCGTTCGATGCCGGGGATCTCCGCCACGTACTCGATCAGCAGCGCGAAGTCGGCGATCTCGGCCGTGCCGCCCATGGCGCCGCGGTACGCGTTCACGTTCTGGCCCAGCAGCGTGATTTCCTTGACGCCCTGGTCGGCGAGGCCGGCCACCTCGACGAGCACGTCATCAAACGGGCGCGAGACCTCCTCGCCGCGGGTGTACGGCACCACGCAGTAGCTGCAGTACTTCGAGCAGCCTTCCATGATCGAGACGAAGGCGCTGGCGCCTTCCACACGCGCCGGTGGCAGGTGGTCGAACTTCTCGATCTCGGGGAAGCTGATGTCGACCTGCGGGCGGCGCTGCACCTGGCGGCGGGCCAGCAACTCGGGCAGGCGGTGCAGCGTCTGCGGGCCGAACACCACGTCGACGTACGGCGCGCGTTCGATGATGGCGGCGCCTTCCTGGCTCGCCACGCAGCCGCCGACGCCGATCATCACGCCCTTGGCCTTCAGGTGCTTGACGCGGCCGAGGTCGCTGAACACCTTCTCCTGCGCCTTCTCGCGCACCGAGCAGGTGTTGAAGAGGATCAGGTCGGCCTGCTCGGGGTCGTTCGTGGGCTCGTAGCCCTCGGCGGCGCGCATGACGTCGGACATCTTGTCCGAGTCGTACTCGTTCATCTGGCACCCGAAGGTCTTGATGAACACCTTCTTCATCGCCGCCTCGCTCACGGCTTCGTCCAGACCTGGGTCGCCGGGTCGAAGGACCACGCCTGCGCCTGCTCGAGGTTGGTGGGCCACGGGCGCACCTTGATCTCGTCGTCGGTGAGGATCCACACGTCGCGGAGGTAGCCGGAGGTGTCGTACGTGTAGTTGACGACGATCTTCAGGTCGACGAGTTCGCCCGACATCACGAGCATGTTGTTGGTGCCGCGGATGCGGGCGCCGGGCGCGAGCCGCGTGGCGTTGCCATTGAGCGCGACGACCGGCGGCGACCCGAAGACGAGGGTGCCGCGCAGGGCGTTCTGCGGAAAGGAGCGGGTCTGCGCCAGGGCCGGGACGGCGATGGCGGCCGAGGCCGCCAGGGCGATGAGACAGCGGTACATGGTATGCGTCCAGTGGCTGTGAAGGGGACGCGCCAGTGTAGCGGGCGGGCCCCGTCCGGCGGCGGGTGGCGCACCGGCCGGATCGGGCATCCCGGCACGTTCCCGCCGCGCGTGGATACGCCGTCGGCTCCGGGACGCGATCCCGGACAAACCCCGATTCCGATCACCGGTCCCGCTTGCGGATACTGAATGTACGAACCGGTACGTTTGCAAACCCGAAACCCCCGCAGGAGTTCCACATGCTGATGACCCGACCGATCGAGGCCCTGGCCTCGGGCTTCCGCGCCGCCGCCGGCGCATTGCTGCTCGCCGCGAGCCACGCCGCCCTGGCGATCGTGCCCACCCCCGTCGTGGTGGGCCCGGTGGCCGCCGACCTCGCGAGCGCGGACAGGAACTACACCTTCTTCGGCACCGACCTCGACCTGAAGGCCCGCGGCTACGTGGAGGAGGAGTTCTTCATGTCCGGCCAGGCCAACTCGTACGACGCCACCGTCGCGGGCGGCATCGGGGCTCGCGCCTCGGCCTCGCCCACGGCGAACGTCGTCACCACCGGCAACCCGTACACCACCCGCGTGATGGTGCGCCGCCCCGCCGAAGGCACCCGCTTCAGCGGCACCGTCGTGGTCGAGTGGATGAACGCGACGAGCAACTACGACGTCGAGGCGCTGTGGTTCCGCGCCCACGAGTTCTTCATGCGCGAGGGCCACGTGTGGATCGGCGTGACGGCCCAGAGCGGCCCCATCACGAACGCCACGCTGGGCCTCAAGCAGTTCAGCCCGGCGCGCTACGGCCAGCTCGACCTGACCGCCGCCGGCAAGTTCACGAGTGGCGACCCGCTCTCCTACGACGTCTACGGCCAGGCGCTGCAGGCCGTGCGGACGACCCCGATGCTCGGCCCCCTGAAGCCGCTGCTGAGGAAGGTGGTGGCCGCGGGGGTATCGCAGTCGGCCGGGCGGGTGTCGGTGTACCTGAACGCCATCATGACCCGCGACCTGCCGCTCGCCGACGCCGCGCTGCTCTACATCGGCGGCGAGATGGTCCGCACCGACCTCGCCATCCCGGTGATCAAGCTGCTCTCCGAGACCGAGTACGTCGCCCCGGCCTCGGCCAACGAGATCAGCGTGCTGCAGCCCGACTCGGACAAGATGCGCACGTGGACCATCGCCGGCGCCTCGCACTCCGACTGGGCCTCGAGTGCCGTGCGCTACTCGCTGCTGCGCCGCGACCAGCCCACCGCCGCGCTGCGCGACAGCTGCGACCTGCCGAGCCGCAGCCGCGTGCCCGACCGCCACGTCATCGCCGCCACGCTCGACTGGCTGCACCGCTGGAACGCGGCGGCCAACGTCGTGCCGCCCACCGGTCCCGCGGTGCCCCTCGGCGCGGACGGCAAGACGATCCAGCGCGACACCCGCGGCAACATGCTGGGCGGCATCCGCGTGGCCCCGTTCGCGGTGCCGGTCGCGGTCGACTCCGGCATCAACACCGGCGCCGGCACCTGCTTCCTGAACGGCAACCACGAGCCGTTCACCACGGACGTGCTGAAGGCGCTGTACCCGACGCGGGACGCGTACTTCACCGCCTTCAAGGCCGCCGTCGAGCAGAACGTCAAGGACGGCTTCGTGATGCAGGCCGACGCCGACGACATGCTCGCCGACGCGAAGGTCTCGATCACGGGCCTCGGCCTCGACTGCGGCCCGCTGTGCGCGAACAAGGCCCAGTTCCCGATCCAGCCGTCCACCGGCCTGCTGCGCGACCACGTCAAGTTCCTCTACATGACGGGCGCCGAGGACCTGCTGAAGTCGATCGACGCCGCGACGCTGTCGGTGGCCCGGGGCTACACCGCGGCGGGTGATGCGGCGAAGCAGAAGGCGCAGTGGTCGCAGGCGGCCAAGTGGCTGCAGAACTTCCAGTCGCAGGTCGAGGGTCAGAAGACCCAGTCCCGCGTGACCACGCAGCAGGCGGCGCTGCTGAAGGAGTATTCGGACATCCTCGTGACCGAACTGCAGACGCTGGGTGCCACGCCGGACACGGTGACGCTGGACCCGACCGCCGTGACCGACCTGTACGGCGCGCCGGCGGCCGCACCGGCCGAGGACAGTGGTGGCGGTTCGATCGGCCAGGGGCGCCTTGACCTGTTGCTCGGCCTGCTGTTGTCCGTGGCCGCCGCGGGGCTCGCGCTTCGCCGCCGCCGAACCGTGTGAACGTGGACACCGCGCCGTCCCCCCGGCGCGTGCGGTGTCCGCCCGGGGGCGGACTCGGGTATTCTCCTGCCGCCATGCCGCCCACCGCCCCCGCCAAACGCGCGCCGCGTGCCGCGCCGACCCGCACGAACGACCCCGAACGCACCACCGCCAACATCCTGGAGGTGGCCACGCACGCGTTCGCCGACAAGGGGTTCGATGGCGCCCGCATCGACGAGATCGCCGAGGCGATGCACACCAGCAAGCGGATGATCTACTACTACTTCGGCAGCAAGGAGGCGCTGTACCTCGCCGTGCTCGAAGGGGCGTACCAGCGCATGCGGGCGGCCGAGGCCACGCTGGACCTCGACGCGCTGCCCCCCGCCAAGGCCCTCGAGGCGCTGGTCGGGTTCACGCACGACTACCAGCTCGCGAACCCCGACTTCGTGCGGCTGGTGGCGAACGAGAACATGCTGCACGGGGCGTTCCTGAAGCAGAGCAAGACCATCCGCGAGCAGAACGCCTCGGCCATCACCACGGTGCAGCGGGTCTGCGAACGGGGCGTGCGCGACGGGGTGTTCCGCGGCGACCTCGACCCGATCGACCTGCACATGTCGATCAGCGCGCTGTGCTTCTTCAACGTGGCCAACCGGTACACGTTCTCGCTGATCTTCGAGCGCGGCCCGACGCTGCCGAAGTCGGCCGTGGCGAAACGCCGTGAGCGCATCGTCGAGATGGTGCTGCGTTTTGCGCTGAAATAGCCCGCCGGCGGTCGCATTTCACGGGCCGAGGCCCGGTTCGACCCCGGTGTGGGGGCATTTTCCGAGGGCCCAATCTACGGCCCCCGGGTGATAGAATCCTCCCATCGCAACGGCGCTTCCAAGGCATCCCCTGCCTCCCGTGAAGCCGGTCTGCTGATGAACCCCATCAGCCGGTCGTCGTTGCCTCCCTCGCGTGCGAGGGTGCCAGCGACGGCGCCGATTCACTTGCACGTCCCGCCCTTTCCCGCGCCAGGTCGCGCACAGGGCTTCTCTGATTCACGCGCCGGCCCTGCCGGCACCGGCCTCGCCGGGATCCACCCGATTCCGCGTCGGCCGTCCGATTCCTTTTTGACGAAAGCACCAATGGCCAAGGAAGAACTGATCGAAATGCACGGCAAGGTCGACGACGTGCTCCCCGACTCCCGTTTCCGCGTCACCCTCGAAAACGGCCACACGCTCGTGGCCTACACCGCGGGCAAGATGCGCAAGCACCACATCCGCATCCTCGCCGGCGACCGGGTGTCGCTCGAGCTGTCCCCGTACGACCTGAGCAAGGGTCGCATCACGTTCCGCCACATCGAAGGCCGCGGACCGGGCCCGGGCGCCGCGCCCCGCCGCTGAACGTTTGCCGCTCGCCGGGGTGAACCGTCACCCCGCCAGCCGATGCCGTGCCTGGCCGAGCGCCAGCGCACGGCGCAGGCGCCGCCACGATGGCGCCACCGCCCGCAGCAGCGCCGGCCCGTCGTCGGCCAGCGTCTCGTCGTCGCGGTAGAACACCCCCGAGATCCGCAACGCCGCCTCGTGCGCCCGCACGTCGCCCGTCGGCACCCGGTGCAGCCCGTCCTGGTCGCTGCCCAGCATCACCACCGAAAACGCGAAACGCGGTCCGAGCGCGACCGGCAGGGCCACCAGGAACAGGTCGTCGGGCACGTTCGCCATCGCGGCCATGTGGCCGTCGAGGCGCCAGCCCCGGCCGGTGTCGGCGGCCGCGAGGGCCTGTACCTCGCCGGGGGCGCCCCTCAGTTCGACGGCCACGCCGCCCGCCACGCTGCCGTCGAGCAGCATCGGCAGCCGGTATTCCCGCAGCCCCACGTTCGGGCACGCGAGCAGCAGCTCGACGAACTCGCGCTGCGCGCACAGGCGCCGCCCTTCCGCGGGCGAACGCCGGGCCGCGGCCTCGACGGCCCGCGCGGCGTCGGGGAGGGAAGGGAGGTGGACGGTCATCGCGTGCGCAACACGTCGAGCGCCGACACCGCGCCGGCCTCGTTGCCCCACGACTGTCGCACGTAGGTCGCCACCGCGGCCAGCTCGGCCTCG
Organism: Piscinibacter gummiphilus; assembly: GCF_002116905.1. Classification (NCBI taxonomy): domain Bacteria; kingdom Pseudomonadati; phylum Pseudomonadota; class Betaproteobacteria; order Burkholderiales; family Sphaerotilaceae; genus Rhizobacter; species Rhizobacter gummiphilus. The sequence continues at coordinate 5,353,425 of NZ_CP015118.1, read as the reverse complement.
TCCAGCACACCGGCGAACGGCGGCATGCCGTACGGCTGCGGGTGCGCGGCCGTGACCGGGGCGAACCCGCCGCGCGAGATGGCCTGGATCACGTTGGTGGCCGGGCCGAGCGTCACCGACGGGTTGCCGGCGAGGGGCGGGAAGGCGGGTGCGGCGCCGCGCCCGTCCGCGCCGTGGCAGTCGGCGCAGTGGGTCTCGTAGAGCTTCGCGCCGCGGCCCAGCACCGCCGGGTCGCCGCGTTCGGCCGGCGGCGGTGGTGGGGCTGCGGGCATGTCCTTCAGGTACGACACCATCGCCGCCACGTCCGCCGCCGTCAGGTGCGCGGTGCTGCGGAACACCACCTCGGCCATCGGGCCCATGGCGGTGCCGTGGGCCGACGCGCCGTGCTTCAGCAGCGCGGCCACCGAGGCAGGGTCGCCACCGCCGAGCGGCGGGGCGTACCAGTTCTCCATCGGGATCAGGCCGCCGTCGGCCCCCGGGCCGCCCAGCGCGTCGCGCGTGGTGTGGCAGGCGGCGCAATGGCCGAGGCCTTCGACGAGGTACCGGCCGCGGTGCCATTCCGCCGACCGCCCGGGTTCGGGCGACACCACGCCCGGACGGAAGTAGAACGCGCGCCACACGGCCAGCGCGAGCTGGGTGTCGAACGGGAAGCGCAGGGTGCTGGGCGGGTTCGGCGCATGCACCGGCGGCAGGCTGCGCAGGAACGCGAACAGCGCGTCGTTGTCGTCGCGGGTCACGTGGGTGAAGTGCGGGTACGGGAACGCCGGCGACAGCAGGCGGCCGTCGCGCGAGCGCCCGTCGCTCATGGCCCGTCGGAAGTGCGCGGCGGTCCAGGTGCCGAGGCCGGTGTCGGCGTCGGGTGTCAGGTTCGGCGCGACCACGGTGCCGAAGGGCGTCTCGATGCCGCGCCCGCCGGCGTATTCGATCCCGCCGCGCGCGGTGTGGCAGCCCATGCAGTTGCCCGCGCGGGCGAGGTACGCGCCGCGGGCGACGAGGGCGGCGTCGGTGGCGGGGGGCGGCGTGTCGTCGAGCGGTCGGCTGCCGCGCAGGTCGATCCCCACCGCGGCGACGGACCACGCGAGGGCCAGCGAGGCGACGACGAGGCTTCCGCGGATCACGTGCTTCATCCTCATCGCGTGCTCCCGCAGGCGGGCGTGCCCGCGTCGGGGCGGCCCGCGGGCGCGTGGCCTGGGGGCACGGGCCGTGAGGCGAGCCAGGCGGACACCGCATCGATGTCCTCCACCGACAGGCGCTGCGCGACGGTGGCCATGCAGTCGGGCGCGGTGGCGTGCCGGCGGCCCGTCTTCCAGGCGCCGATCTGCGCGACGAGGTAGTCGCGCGGCAGGCCCAGCAGGCCCGGCACGGCCGGGGCGAGGCCGGTCAGGGCGGTGCCGTGGCACGACACGCAGGCGGGCAGGCCGACGAGCGGATCGCCCCGGGTCGCGAGGGCTTCACCCCGCTCACCGTCCGGGCCGGGAGGCGTGGGCGTCGGCGGCGGCGCGTCGAGCGCGGCGAAATGGGCCGCGATGTCGGCGAGGTACGCGTCGGGCATCTGTGCGAGCAGGTGGGCCATGCCCGCGTGCTCCCGGCGCCCGTCGCGGAAGTGCCGCAGCTGCTGGAAGAGGTAACCCTCGGGCTTGCCGGCGATGCGCGGGAAGTAGCCCTGCCGCGTGGTGCGGTCGGCCCTGCCGTGGCACGCCGTGCAGGCCTGGACCCGCTGCGCCATCGACCCGTCCACGCGCACGGGCGTGGCCGCGGCCGCCCAGTGCGCGGCACCCAGCAGCAGTGTGACGAACAGCCCGGCCAGCACGACCGCGGTCAGCAGCAGGGGAAGGGGTTTCACCCGGCCCAGTTCCGCATCGGCGCGGGCCCGCCGGCGGATGCCGAAGAAGCTCCACAACACCATCCTCACGTACTGCAGCGAACCCATGACGATCCCCGTTGTCCTGTGGGGAGGACTGTGCCGTGGGTGCCGCCGGAGAGTAAGGCTCAGAACACGCAGAAAAAACCAGATCAGATGGAGGCGAGTCGGGCATTCACCCAGTATGGAGACCTGGGGAAGTACAGTGATCGAAACGGCCAGATATCCCAGATCAGATCCGCCCGTGAAACGCTACGAACAACTCGCCGCCGACATCGCCGAAGGCATCCGCTCCGGTGTGCTGCGCCCGGGCGACCGGCTCCCGTCGGTGCGCCAGGCCAGCACGAGCCGCGGGGTCAGCCCCACCACGGTGTTCGAGGCCTACTACCTGCTCGAGGCCCGAGGCGCCATCGAGGCGCGGCCGCGCTCGGGCTACTACGTGCGGGCGCCCGCGGCCGGCGGCCCGGCGGAACCCGCCACGTCATCGCCGCCCGAGGCGTCCACCACGGTGGAGATCAGCGAGCTGGTGTTCGAGGTGCTGGGCGCCATCCGCGAGCGCGACGTGGTGCCGCTCGGCTCGGCGTTCCCGAGCCCGGCCCTGTTCCCGCTCGACAAGCTCGCACTGCACCTGTCGAAGGCCATGCGCCACCTCGACCCGTGGCAGACCGTCGAGGACCTGACCCCGGGCAGCGAGTCGCTGCGCCGCCTGCTGGCGCTGCGCTACGTGGTGGAAGGCACGGCCGCCGACCCGGCCGAGATCGTCGTGACGAACGGCGCGATGGAGGCGCTGAACCTGTGCCTGCAGGCGGTGACGAAGCCGGGCGACGTCGTGGCGGTGGAGTCGCCCACGTTCTACGCGAGCCTGCAGGCGCTCGAGCGCTTGAACCTGAAGGCGGTGGAGGTGGCCACGCACCCGCGCACGGGCGTGGACCTCGCGTCGCTCGCAGCGGTGCTGGAGCGCCATCCGGTGAAGGCGTGCTGGTTCATGCCGAACTTCCAGAACCCGCTCGGTTGCCTGATGCCCGACGAGAACAAGCGCGCGCTGGTGGAACTGCTCGCGCGTCACGGCGTTCCTCTGATCGAGGACGACGTCTACGGCGAACTGCACTTCGGCCCCAGGCGTCCGCCGCCGGCGAAGGCGTTCGACCGCGCGGGCCTCGTGATGCATTGCAGCTCGTTCTCGAAGTGCCTCGCCCCCGGCTACCGCGTGGGCTGGGTGGCGGCGGGCCGGTTCGCCGAACGCATCGCCCGGCTCAAGCTGATGACCACGCTGTCGGCGCCCGTGCCCTCGCAGCAGGCGCTGGTGTCGTACCTGCAGCAGGGCGGCTACGACCGCCACCTGCGGCGCCTGCGCGAGACCCTGTCGTCACGCCAGGCCATCGCGCTGCGGCTGATCGCGAAACACTTCCCGAAGGGCACGCGCACCACGCGGCCCGACGGCGGCTACTTCCTGTGGGTGGAGCTGCCGGCGGGTGTCGATGCGTTGAAGCTGCACCGGCTCGCGCTGTCGCAGCGCATCAGCATCGCACCCGGCCACCTGTTCTCGGCGGACCGGCGCTTCGCGAGCTGCGTGCGCCTGAACATCGGGCATCCCGACGACCCGCGCTTCGAACGCGCGATGAAGACGCTGGGCCAGCTGGCCGGCAGCCTCGTGCCGGCCTGACGTTCGTCAGTGGCGGACGCGGCCGTCGGCCGTGAGCACCGTCAGGTCGACGTAGCGCGAGCCCGTGCGCTTGTGCGGACCGAAGTCGATGAAGAAGCCGCCGAGGTTGAAGTCGTTCAGGGATTCGAGGCCCGTGATCATCGACTCGGGCGTCGGGTTGGCGCCGGCGCGCTTCAGGCCTTCGACGAAGGTGCGCGCGGCCACGAAGCCCTCGAAGCCGCCGTAGTTGGGTTCGAACTTCGCAATCGTCTTGCCGGCCGCGAGGTACTCGCCCGCCATCGGGTTCGTCGCGCTGAACGGCAGCGGCATCACCTGGCTCACCACCACGCCGCGGGCATCGGCCCCCAGCTCGTTGATGAGCGCCTGCGTGCCGACGAACGACACGTTGTAGAAGCCGCCCGAGAAGCCGGCCTTGCGCGCGGCCCGCACGAACGCGGCGCACGAGGTGTACGCGCTGATCTGCACGATGGCCTCGGGCTTGCCCGCGAGGATCTTCTGCACCGCCTCGTCGACGGCCACCGTGTTGCGCTCGACCGTGCCGAGGCTCACGGCGGTGAGGCCCGCGGTCTTCAGCGCGAGGGTCACGCCGTCGAGGCCGGCCTTGCCGTAGCTGTCGTTCTGGTGGAACACCGCGATGCGCTTGATGCCCACGGCGGTGAGTTGCTTGACGATCTCGGCCGTCTCGTCGAAGTACGAGGCGCGCACGTGGAACGCGTAGCGGTTGAACGGCGCGCGCAGCGCCTCGGCGCCGCTGAGCGGCGCGAAGAAGGGCACGCGGGCCGCGGTGGCCAGCGGCAGCGCGGCGAGGCTGGTGGGCGTGCCCACGTAGCCGAACAGCGAGAAGAGGTCGGACGAGGCGAGCAGCTTCTGCGTGTTCTCGGCGCAGCGCTGCGGCTCGTAGCCGTCGTCGACGCTGCGCAGTTCGATGGTGCGGCCGTTGACACCACCGCGGGCGTTCAGGCGGTCGAACACCATCGCGGCGCCGTCGCGGAACTGCGTGCCGAGGGCGGCCGCGGGGCCGGTCAGCGGGGCCGACTGGCCGAGGACGATCTTGTTGCGGGACTGGGCGATGGCCGGGAAACCGGTCACGGCCGACGCGACGGCGCCGGCCTGGAGCAGGGCGCGGCGCTTCACCGGCGGACCTTGCCGTCTTCGGTCAGCATCGACACTTCGACGAAGTGCGAGGCGACGTGGTCGCGTGCGCCGAAGCTCACATGGAAACCGCCGATGTTGGTGTTGTTCACGGATTCGAGGCCGGAGATCAGCTGTTCGCGGGTGGGGTTGCGGCCGGCCCGCTTGAGGCCTTCCGTGAACACCTTCGCCGCGACGTAGCCTTCCATGCTGGAGTAGTTGGGTTTCGCGTCGCCGCCGGCCTTGGCCACCGCGTCGAGGTACTCGCGCGAGATGGGCGTGGTGGTGGAGAACGGGAAGGGCATGACCTGGCTGATCACGATGCCGTGGCCGTCCTTGCCCAGCTCGTCGGCGAGCGCCTGCGTGCCGACGAACGACACGTTGTAGAACTGGCCGCCGTAGCCGGCCTTGCGGGCTTCGCGGATGAAGGCGGCGCACGCCTTGTAGGCGCCGATCTGCACGATGGCCTCGGGCTTGGCGGCCATGATGCTCTTGACGGCCGCGGCCACGTCCACCGAGTTGCGCTCGACCGTGCCGAGTGCGGCGGGGGCGAGGTTCAGCGGCTTGAGCGCGCGGGTCACGCCGTCGAGGCCGGCCTTGCCGTACGCGTCGTTCTGATGGAACACCGCGATGCGCTTGACGTTCAGCGACGTCAGCTGCTTCACGATCAGCGCCGTCTCGTCGTAGTAGGACGCGCGGATGTGGAAGATGTTCTTGCTGAACGGATCGCGCAGCGACTCGGCGCCGGTGAACGGGCCGAAGAAGGGGATCTTGCTTTCGTTGATCAGCGGCAGCGCGGCGAGGCAGGTGGGGGTGCCCACGTAGCCGAACAGGGCGAACACGTTGTCCTTGATGAACTTCTCGGTGTTGGCCTTGCAGCGGTCCGGCTCGTAGCCGTCGTCGAGCGTGCGCAGCTCGATCTGCTGGCCGTTGACCCCGCCGGCGGCGTTGATGGCGTCGAAGTAGACGCGGGCGCCACGGTTCATCTGGATGCCCAGCTGGGCCGCGGGGCCCGTGAAGGCAGCCGACTGGCCGAGCACGATGCGGTTGCCCTGCGAGAACGCGGGGAAGGCCAGCGATGCGCTGCTGGCGGCGATGGACTGGATCAGTGTGCGACGTTTCATCGGGTGGGGATCTCGAAAGGTCATGTCCGCGCAGCCGATCGCAATCGCAGGCGCGCAATCTTTTCAGTGTAAACACCGATGGTCAATCAATTCGTCTTGACACATTCGCTCACGCACTGAATTCGGGCGAGACGTGAATTCCTGCGCGCAGGCTGACCATCTTCGTCACTTCCGGACCGGCTTCGACACCTCGATTTCCGTGTCATCCATCACGCTTCGGCGCTCGGGGGTGTGACAGATGTATCGCTCCACCGGGTCCGCGCTTGTCATGGATCAAACACACCTCTACCCTAACCTCCCTGCAGCGGCATCCGTGCTCTCCCGCGGCGCTGCACGATCGATCCGAGCCGCCATTCGAGCGGCCACGCCTCTTCAATTCACCTCTAAGGAAACAGCATGTCGGCTGTCATCGGGACCGGAGACACCCCCTCGGGAGCTCTCGGAATACTGGCCAAGGAACGCACCATCGCGGGCCCTGGGTTCAACCGCTGGGTCGTGCCGCCCGCGGCACTCGCGATCCACCTCTGCATCGGCATGGCCTACGGCTTCTCGGTGTTCTGGCTGCCGCTGTCGAAGGCGGTCGGCATCAACGCCGCCACCGCCTGCGCCAAGGACATCAGCATCTTCGCCGAGCTGTTCGTCACGGACTGCGACTGGAAGATCTCCACGATGGGGTGGATGTACACCCTGTTCTTCGTGCTGCTCGGCCTGTCGGCCGCGCTGTGGGGTGGCTGGCTCGAACGCGCGGGTCCGCGCAAGGCCGGTGTCGTCTCGGCGATCTGCTGGTGCGGCGGCCTCGTGCTGGCCGCCATCGGCGTGTCGATGCACCAGATGTGGCTCATGTGGCTCGGCGCCGGCGTGATCGGCGGCGTGGGCCTCGGGCTCGGGTACATCTCACCCGTGTCGACCCTGATCAAGTGGTTCCCGGACCGCCGCGGCATGGCGACCGGCATGGCCATCATGGGCTTCGGCGGCGGCGCGATGATCGGTTCGCCGCTCGCGGCCGAACTGATGAAGATCTTCGCCACGCCCACCGACACCGGTGTCGCCGCCACGCTGCTGGTGATGGCCGCCGTCTACTTCGTCTTCATGATGGCCGGCGCATTCGGCTACCGTGTCCCGCCGAGCGGCTGGAAGCCCGAAGGCTGGACCCCGCCCGCCGCGCAGACCGACAACCAGATGATCACGCGCCGCCACGTGCACGTGAAGAAGGTCTGGGGCATCCCCCAGTTCTGGCTCGTGTGGACCGTGCTGTGCATGAACGTCAGCGCCGGCATCGGCGTGATCGGCATGGCCAGCCCGATGCTGCAGGAAGTGTTCGGCGGCCAGCTGATCGGCATCTCGCAGAAGTTCGGTGAACTCGACAAGACCCAGCTGACCGCCATCGCCGGCGTCGCCGCCGGCTTCACGGCACTGCTGAGCCTGTTCAACATCGGCGGCCGCTTCTTCTGGGCCAGCCTGTCGGACCGCCTGGGCCGCAAGATGACCTACGTGGTGTTCTTCGTGCTGGGCGGCATCCTGTACGCCAGCATCCCGTCGAGCGCCGGCATGGGCAGCAAGTTCCTGTTCGTGGGTGCCTTCTGCATCATCCTGAGCATGTACGGCGGCGGTTTCGCCACGGTGCCGGCCTACCTCGCCGACCTGTTCGGCACGCAGATGGTGGGCGCCATCCACGGCCGCCTGCTGACCGCGTGGGCCACGGCCGGCATCCTCGGCCCCATCGTCGTGAACTACATGCGCGAGTACCAGCTGGGCCTCGGCATCCCGCGTGAACAGGTCTACAACCAGACCATGTACATCCTCGTGGGCATGCTGGTCATCGGTCTGATCTGCAACCTGCTCGTCCGCCCGGTGGCCGACAAGCACTTCATGACCGACGAAGAGCTGGCCGAAGAGAAGCGCCTCGCGCACGACCGCAGCGTCGCCGCCGACGTGGGCACGGGCCCGGGCGCCGGTGGCACCACCCCGGTCGCCGTCGTGTGGCTGGCCTGGGCCGCCGTGGGCATCCCGCTGGCCTGGGGCGTGTACCGCACGCTGCTCAGCGCCGTGAAGGTGTTCAGCTGATCGGCTGACCCCGCACCAACGAAAAGGCCTCGCAGCGATGCGAGGCCTTTTTCGTTGGGCGTCGTGCCGGATCAGGCGGCCGAGGCCTTCATCGCCTGGTGCACCAGCTCGTCGATCTTCGACGTGATGGCCGACAGCTCGCCCGCCACCACCGCGAACTCGCGGCCCGCGCCCCCCGCGCGCGCCGCGGCCACCTGCGCGTTGAACGCGACGATGCGGGCGTGCTTGGCGATGGACTCGATGTCGGTCAGCACGCCGCTCAGCTGCTGGCGCGACGACGAGGCCTGCGTGGTGGCGAGGTTCTCGTACACCAGCGTGATCTGGTTCAGCACGGCCAGCAGCGGCGTGGCGCTGGCGACCAGTTCGTCGAGCAGCGCCGGTGCGCCCGGAGCGTGGGCGTCCACGCTGTCCTGCGTCCGCCGGGCGAGGTCGATGAAGGCACGGATGGTCTTCTCGCCACCCGGCGCACCGAAGTACACGTCCTTGAGCTCATCGCAGAACAGGCCCGGCACGGTGCCGTTGCCTTTCACCAGCGTGTCGTGCGCTTCGAGGAACGTGGCCAGGGCCCCGCGCGACAGCGCCATCGCCCCGTCGTGCCCCTGCTGCGCGAGCACCGCGTACAGCACGACCCGCTGCGACGTGAAGCGCCGCCGGCCCGACAGGTTGATCAGCGTGCCGTAGAGCTGGCCCGACGGCCGTGGGGCGGTGGCGGAGGAGGCGGGCGCGGGACGCGTCCGGGTGGGGGCCTGCGCTTGTCCAAGGTGCAGCATGGTTGTCTTCCGTGTGGTGGTTCACGCGGCCCCGCCCACGGATGGGGCGGGTGACCGCGGTGCACGGACAGAGCAGGCTTCGTACCAGCGAAGCCGTGGGGCCTACCCCTTCTTGGCTCCGGCCTGCCCGGACGAGCGAGGCAGCTTGCGCGCGGTGGCCGGCGTGCCGGTGCCCACCGGCGCACCTTCGTTGCCCCGGGGGGATGCCGCCTTGCGACGAGGCGCCGCGACCGGGTGGGCCTTCGGGTCCACCTCGACCGGATCTTCTTCGTACTGCTTCGCACCGGGCACCGGGGCCATCCACGGCTCGCGCCGCTTGACCCAGAGCTCTTCGGTGGGCGTGAGGTTGGTGGGGGCGACGTCGAGGGCGCCGAGCTTGACCTCGACCTCGTGTTCGTCGGCGCGCAGCGCGTACAGCCGCGTGCCGCAGCGCGGGCAGAAGTCGCGGCCTTCCCACGTGCGGGTTTCACCGCCGGTGGTGAAGCGGGCGGTGTCCCACACGGCGTAGGCCATGGCGACGCTGCCGGTTTCCTTGCGGCAGGTCTTGCAATGGCACAGGCCGACGAGCTTGGGTTCGCCGGTCAGTGCAAAACGGACGGAGCCGCAGCGGCAGCCGCCGAGGCGGGTGGAAGAAGGTGTGGCCATGGACGCATCCTGAAGGTGGCGGGATGGTAGGGCCTGGGGCAACCGCCGTGCCCCGGGGAATGCGCGCGGTGGGTGTCTCGCAGACGACTCGTCAGTCGCGGCTGGGCCGCCGGTAGCCGGCCTCGATCCAGGCCTCGGCCGACGAGCGGTTGAGGCGGAAGCCGGGCGACACCGGCACGCGGGCCAGTTCGTTGCCGTCGCGGTCGTGGGCGGACAGCACGGCGGTGGGGTCGTCGTCGTCGGGGACGATGTCGAGCGAGACGCGGATGCGGGCGAGGCCTTCGAGTTCGACGTCGACCTGCTTGTGCAGCCGGGCGTGCAGCTGCTGTTCGTGGCGGCGCAGCACCTCGTTGGCCGTCTTCACCAGCGTGTGGAAGGCGGGAGCGTCGAGCGGCTTCGGGTTCTTCTTGTCGCGGCCCATGGTCCACGGGCCCACCAGCGCGGCCTCGGCCTGGCCGTCCTGGGTCATCGAGACGGCCCAGCCGTCGTCTTCCTCGTTCTTGATGATGCGGGCGGTCCAGCCGTCATCGGCCCAGAGGGTGGCTTCGTGGAGGACGGGCAGGTCGTCGAGGACGTCGGCGTGGGACATGGCGGGATGGGGTGATGGTGATGACTGGCATTTTATACAGTACTTTCGGCAAACCCCAAGTGTTTCCCGCTCAAGCCGCCGGCCGTTCCTTCGCGTACACGCTGCGCACCGGCCGCGCCATCACCCGCCGCACCATCGGCTCGAACTCCACCAGCGGCAGCGTCTCGGCGTTCGGGTCGAAGGCCGGGCTGTCGTACAGCTCGCAGAACTCGGCGGTGCGCTCGTAGTGCTCGTGCCCGGCGAACTGGTCGCGCAGGTTGCGGTCGAGGCCGATGTGGTGGAAGAAGTAGTGGCCCTGGAAGATGCCGTGCTGCTGCACCATCCAGTGGTTGGCCTCGCTCACGAACGGCTTCAGGATGGCCGCGGCGATGTCGGGGTGGTTGAACGAGCCCAGCGTGTCGCCGATGTCGTGCAGCAGCGCGCACACCACGTACTCCTCGTCGCGGCCGTCGCGCAGCGCGCGCGTGGCGGTCTGGCGCGAGTGGGCGGCGCGGTCGATGGGGAAGCCGCCGTAGTCGCCCTCCAGCAGGCGCAGGTGCGCCATCACGCGGTCGGGCAGCGCCTTCGAGTACGCCGCGAACTCGGCGCCGATCAGCTGCCAGTCTTCCTGGGTGCTGTCGTGGAATCGGGTGAAGGTGGCGCGGGCGGTCATGGTCGGTCTCCGGACTTCAGGTCGTGTTGCCGCGAGCGTAGGGAGGCGGCTGGGGGCCAAACGCAAGAAATCTTGCAATCCCGGGGTATCCCCCAACCCGGGCCCGTGGGATACGCTTCGGCCTCGTCGAGGCCGTTTGGAAGGAACGATGTGAGCGATCCCCTGGTGGCCGATCCCTGGTTCGGGTCGCTCGCGCCGGCGGTCCAGCGGATGCTGCGCGCCGCCGGCACGCCGGTGAGGTTCCCGGCCGGGGCCTTCCTGTTCCGCCAGGGCGACGTGCCCTCCGGGTTCCTGGGCCTCGTGCACGGCAGCGTGAAGATCTCGACGCTGCGGGAGGACGGCCGCGAGGCGATCCTCGCCGTGCTGCGCCCGGGCAACTGGTTCGGCGAGGGCTCGATGGTGGACCGCTTCCCGCGCGTGCACGACGCCACCGCGGCGGAGCCTTGCGAACTGCTGCTCGTGCCCCCCGAGACCTTCGACACGTTGATGCACGACGCCGACTTCGCCCGCGCCATCGCGTTGCTCGCATCGCTGCACGCCCGCGCGGTGTTCGGCATGCTGGAGGACGCCACGTTGCGCTCCACGCGCGCCCAGGTCGCGCGCCGCCTGCAGCGGCTGGCGGGTGGGTTCGCCGAGCGGGGTCCCGACCTGCACGAGATCGAGATCACCCAGGACGCGCTCGCGATGATGCTGGGCATCACGCGGCAGACCCTCGCGCTCGAGCTGAAGGCGATGGTGGCTGCGGGCGCGATCACGCTCGGCTACGGGCGCATCCGCATCGAGTCGTTCGAGCGGCTGAAGGCGCTCGAGGCCCCTTAGCTCGCGTAGCTGCCGTCGATCCGGTCGAGCTTGCGCAGCAGCGGCGGCCAGATCAGCCCGCCCGCGCCGCCACCGGCCGTCTGCACCCGTGCCGATTCGGCGGCGCCCGCGAGGATGTCGTGCGCGACGTGGCGGACCTTGCCGGCCGCCTGCGCCGTCACCTGGATCTGGCAGGTCGTCTCGAACAGGTACATCGACAGGAACGCATCGGGAATCGTGCGCCCCACCGTCAGCAGGCCGTGGTTGCGCAGCATCAGGAAGTTCGCCGTGCCGAGGTCGGCCTGCAGGCGCGGTTTCTCGGCGTCGTGCAGCGCGACGCCCTCGTAGTCGTGGTACGCGAGCGAACTCAGCACGAAGGTCGACTGCTGCGAGATGGGCAGCACGCCGTCCTCCAGCGCACTCACGGCCACGCCCGCGCGCGTGTGGGTGTGCAGCACGCAGCCCGCGTCCTCGCGCGCAGCGTGGATCGCGCTGTGGATCACGAAGCCGGCGCGGTTCACCGGGAAGGCCGTGTCCGTCAGCGAGTTGCCGGCCTGGTCCACGAGGATCAGCGACGACGCGGTGATCTCCTCGAACAGCAGGCCGTACGGGTTGATCAGGAAGCGGTGGTCACCGCCGGGCACGCGCGCGCTGATGTGCGTGAACACGAGGTCGGTCCAGCCGTGCAGCGCGACGAGGCGGTAGCAGGCGGCGAGGTCGCAGCGCAGCTGCCATTCGTCGGCGCTGACCTTGTTCTTGAGCGAGGGGATGTGCATGGGGAATCTCCGTCGAGGGAACCGCCAGCGTAGGAACGGCGGTGTCCCGCGAACGGAAGATTTCTTGCAATCCCGGGGTTTGCCCCGATCAGAAGGGATACGCGGGCGTCTGGCCCTGCAGGCTCACCCAGCGGCCCGTCGCGAGCTGGTTCGACTTGGCCGGCGGCAGCGCGTAGAAGTCGAGCGGCGCGAGCGGCAGGCCGAGGTCGGCGACCGAGCCGAGCGCTGTGGCCGACAGCGCGAGGCCGTACATCGTGAAGACGTCGCGCAGGTCGCGGCCCGTGATCTTCGACGACAGCACGTACAGCAGGTCGGGGTTCGTGATCGTGTTCGTCGTGTAGCGGCCCATGCCGTAGCGCGACGCGGTCGCCGTGTCGAACTGCTTCGCCACGAGGCGGTCGGCCTTCGTCAGCAGCGTCATGAAGTCGATCGCGCTTTCCATCGTGGGCTGGGCGAGGCCGCGGCGGTACTTGGTGTAGAGGAAGGCGAGCTGGTAGTGCACGGCCTGCTTCGCGTTGTCGGAGCCATCGGTCCACAGGCGCTGCTGCATGTCGGCCCGCTGCGCCTCGCCCGCGAGGCCGGCGCCGCGGTTGGCCGCCACGGTGGCGTACAGCAGCGGATGGTTGAAGTTCGAGCCGTTGGTGTCCTCGCCCAGCAGCGCGTACTTGCGCAGCATCTGCGTGCCGGCCAGGATGTTGTTGTCGCACTCGACGTCGCAGCCCTTGCCGTCGGGCACGATGTGCATCACGCGCTGCACGGTGTTGTGGCCCAGCTCGTGCGCCCAGCCCCAGCCGATGTCGAGGCCCGCGTAGCCGTCCGACGGGTTGCCCGAGCAGAGGAAGCCGCACGCCGCGATCCAGCCCACGAAGTGCTGCACGCCCGGGGCGTTGTGCACGGTGCCGTCGCAGTCCCAGCCGAAGGTGGTGCACAGGCTCGACACCGCCGTGGTCATCGGCATGTTGCGGTAGCCGTTGGCGATGTGGTTCGTGTCGAAGAGGATGCCCTTCAGGCGGTCCACCACGTACACCTTCGGGTCCAGCGTGCCGATGGCGGCCTGGGCGTACTTCGTGATCTGCTGGATCTCGCCGCCCACGAGCTTGTTCGTCTGCCAGCCGAAGTCGCCGCGTTTCAGCGCGGCCACGGCGTCGGCGAGTTCGGTGGCGCTCATGGTCCGCGTGAAATCGAAGTGGGCGTACTTCGCGGCGCCGCGCACGCGCAGCTTGACCGTGGTGCCGGCCGTCGCTCCGCCGTACGACAGCATCAGCGGGCCGCCGAACGGCGAGGCGAAGTCGGTGGTGGCGGCCGTGAGCGGCACGTTGAACGACTGCGGGCGGCGCGGCCGCGGGTAGCCGGCGTCCGTGAGTGGGTTGCCCCAGGTTCGGATGTGGCCCGTCTGCACGCCGAGCGACGTGGCGCCCGCGGCGTCCACCACCTGCACCTGCACACCCTTGCCGGGCACCGCGGCGCGGCCGATCAGCGTGACGCCGCTCGCCTGCGCGAGGGTCACGTCGATCTCCTCCCAGCCGGCCGACACCGGCAGCTGCTGCGCGGCCGCGGGCATGAAGTCGCCCTGGCCCGCGGTGGCGGTCGTGGTGGTGGCGCGGTTGAACGAGACCCACGAGTCGGACGCATACGTGCGCAGGAACGGGCCCGGCGCGGCGGCCATGTCGAGCTTGCCGTAGGTCAGGCCCGGGCGCACGAGGTCGGCCCACAGCACGAGCAGGCGGTACAGCTCGGCGCCGGGTTCCTGGAACAGGTTCGTGCCGTTCGCGTGGAACGCGGCGAGGTCGTTGTGCACGGCGGTCACCGCGTCGGTGGGCGCGGTGTTCGTGGCGAGGTCGACGGCCGGGGTGTCCCGGCCCAGCAGCCCGAGCGTGTCGACCAGCGGGCCCAGCAGTGCGCCCCGCGCGATCGACTGCGCCGCGGTGCGGCCGGCCGCCACCGACACGCCCGCTGCGGGCGCGAAGTAGTTGCCGGGGTAGCCGCCCATGCGCATGCCCATGCCGGCCAGCACCTGGCGGCCGCCGTCCGAGTTGACCCAGCTCGGGTGCACGTAGATCACCGCCTTGCCGGCGTCGAGGTACGCGGCGACCCGCGCCTTCAGGCCTTCGTCGGCGGCCACGCCCGAGCCGAACACGAGCAGGTCGAGGTCCTTCGTGCAGGTGTTGTCGGTGGCGATCGTGCAGGTGACCTCCTGCGGCGTGGCACCAGCCTTCGTGACGAACGCCTTCACCGACGCCGCGCTGTAACCGGCCACCGCGAAGCGCAGCGTGGCGGGCAACGCGGCGTTCGCGTCGCCGGTGACGGTCCACGCGAACGCGCGCTTGAACATCGCCGCGTGCTGCGGCTGGCGGGTGGTGCCGCCCATCCAGTCGAGCACGTTCGCGCCGTAGGCGAGGGCCCGGCCCCTGCCCCGTTCGGAGACCGCGGCGATGCCCGCGCCGTTGTCCGCGCGGATGAACGCCGTGGCCTGCGCCGCGTTCATCGGGTCGATCGAGATGCTGTTCGTGGTGACGTCGAGGCTCTGGTCGACGCCGTTGCCATAGAGGCTCGTGAGCAGCGCGCGCTGGCGGGTGTCGATCGTGGTCGCGAGCGCCGTCGCGCGCTGCAGCAGCGTGGCGGACTGCGCCGGCGCCAGGGGCGACGGATCCCCGGTGGTCAATGCCGTGTCGACCGGGTCGACCGTGGAGCCGCTGCCACCACCACCGCTGCCCCCTCCACCGCAGGACACGAGCAGGACGACGGAGGTCAGGGCGGCGAGGCGATGGCGCATGGACATGGGTGGGGTCTCGGGGTCCTTGGAGGTGGCGGACTCTAGGGCGGGGCGGTTACTCGAGCGTTTCAAGCCGCTCCGCGACGTGACAGGAATGGTCACCCCGGCTCCGTTGGAACCGGTTTCTTTTTTCGCCCGATGAATCGCAACCGGTCGCAACTGAAACGGCATGCCGCCCGGGGCCTTCCCGTGCCGATCCCCACGGGTGGCGGTGCCTCGCCGACAGAACCCGTGCCGGTTGCGGCTTGTTGCAGGCGCATGGAGGACCCCTGCCCAGAATCGCCGCCGCATCCGCCACCCAACACGAGGAGAGGAACCATGAACAAGATCGGAACCGTGCGTGCCGCCGCCGTCGCCCTGGCCGTCGCCAGCCTGTGGACCCAGGTGCAGGCGGCCACCGCCTGGCGCGAGGGCGTCACCTACAACACCGGCACGACCGTCACCTACGCGGGCGTCGACTACGTGGCGCTCGTGACCCACACCGCGTGGGCCGGCACCAACTGGAACCCGGCCGCCACGCCGACGCTGTGGCGCGTGGCCGCGGGGTCGCCCACGCCGGCGCCGTCTCCGTCGCCCACCCCCACGCCTTCGCCGTCCCCGAGCCCGGCCCCGTCGCCCTCGGCCTGCGCGCCGGCCTGGTCCGCCGCGACGGCCTACACCGGCGGCGCCACCGTCACCTCGGGTGGCGTGATCTACAAGGCCAACTGGTGGACGCAGGGGGACAACCCCGCGTCGAACAGCGGCCCCGCCGGCTCGGGCAAGCCGTGGACGGCCACGAGTTCGTGCAGCGGTTCGCCTTCGCCGGCCCCGTCGCCCACGCCGTCTCCCTCGCCGTCGCCGTCCCCCACGCCGAGCCCCGCACCGTCCCCGTCGGACCCGCTGACGATCGCCGACGCCGTCAAGGCCGTGCAGACCGGCCGCGTCTACGTGGGCTACTACCCCACGTGGAGCGACAACTGGTTCGACGCCACCGGCAAGAGCTCGAACGAGGTGTACCGCGCGAGCAAGTTCGCGCGCATCCCCGGCACCTACACGCACGTGATGGTGGCCTTCGCCGACCCGAACTTCTCGTGGGCGGGCCTCTCGGCGAACACGTTCTCCGGCACCGGCATCAACTTCAACGCCACGCCGAAGGACATCAAGGCCGCGATCGACGTGCTGCACCAGCGCAACATCAAGGTGATCCTGGCCGTGGGCGGCGCGACCTACGGCAACTGGGGCCCGCTCGCGGCCGAAGGCCAGCGTGGCAGCGGCACGATCACGAGCGCGCTCGCGCGCTTCATCGGCGAGATGGGCATCGACGGCCTCGACGTCGACTACGAGGTGGACGGCGACGTCGACCGCTACGCCAACGGCATCAAGGCGCTGCGCGCCGCGGTGGACCAGGCGGGCGGCGGCCGCGTGCTGACCCTCGCGGGCTGGTCCACGGGGGCGGACTGCACGGCGCAGACCTCCACCGACGCCTCGTGCGCCGGCCGCCTGTCGTACTGGGGCGGCAACGCCGGCCGCGAGCGCGCGGTGGTGCTCAAGTACCCGGCGGTGGCCAACATGCTCGACATGGTCAACGTGATGAGCTACGACGCGCGCTACGAGCACTACGACGGCGTGGTCGCGTACAACGACTACCGCAACCTGTTCCCGGCGCGCACCATCGTGTCGATCGGCCTCGAGAGCGCGCCCGAAGGCTGGGCCGGCGCGAACCTCGTGGTCAACGATGCCGACGCGCAGTGCGAGGGCTCGCGCCTGCTGCAGACCCAGTACGGCGCGACGATCAACGCGCCGTACTCGGTCCAGCGCTACACCGGGGCCGTGCTGGCGAACACGAGCACGAAGCGCAATGCGCGCGACGGCGCGATGCTGTGGGCCATCATCAAACCGACCACCGGCAATTGCGGCAGCGCGCCGCTCGCCTCGCCGGGCACCATCGGCCGCAAGGTCGCCTCGCAGTTCAACCTGCCGTCCGACCCGCTGCTGCAGGCCGCGGACTGGAAGTAAGCCGGGCACGGGCGGCCGCGCCCTGCGCGCGGCCGCCCGTCGCACACGAATCACAGGGAGCAGAAGCATGTACGACAGGATGCGCACCTGGGCCGCGGGCCTGCTGGTGATGTGGTGTTCGATGGTGTCGGCCCTCGCGGCCGACTTCACCCACGGAGTGGACGTGTCGGGTTCGCTCGCCACGATCTGGTTCAAGCCGGCCGCCTCCGCGGCCTGGGTCGACGCCCACTACGACGTCGACGGCGGGGCGATGCAGAACGTGCGGATGGTCTACCAGGCCAGCGCCGCACGGTACGAGCAGAAGGTGCCGGTGGCCACCGGCACGCGCCTCGGCTACTGGTTCACGTACGCGATCGGCACGGCCGCCACCGATTCCGCGCGGTTCACGTTCACCGTCGGCGGCGGAACCACCACGCCGCCGCCCGCCACCACCGGCGCGGCGTGTTTCTACGAACACGTGAACTACCAGGGCGCCTCGTTCTGCGCCGACAGTTCGCAGGCCTTCGTGGGCGCGGCCTGGAACGACCGCATCTCGTCGGTGAAGGTGCAGGCCGGCCGTCAGGTGCGCCTGTTCGAACATGCGAACGAAGGCGGCCGCGTGCTCGACCTCACCGCGGACACGCCAAGCCTCGTGGCTGCGAACTTCAACGACACGGCGTCGTCGTTCCGCATCGGCGCGGCCACGGGCGGTGTCGACCTGCCCACCGGCAGTGGCGTGATGACCTTCAAGCTCGTCAACGGCACCTCCGGCGCGTACCGCAACGACCAGGTGTACTTCGCGGTCATCGGCTACAACCCCGACACGCGTGCGCTGTCGTACGTGGACCGCACCGGCCGCCTGTTGCCGGCCGCCCTCGGCGACAACGACGCGGCCAACCGGCTCGTGAAGAACGGCCAGAACTACACGAACTACTTCCACAAGCTGAGCGACGTGGACTGGGTCTCGCTGCCCCGCATCGACTCGGGCCGCATGTTCATCAGCGTCGGCTCGCCGATGTACATCAAGGTGAACCGCGCGGGCGACGGCTCGCTCGGCTTCGCGGGCCCGGACCTCGGCAACCCCACCGACCCGAACCAGGACGTGAACTTCGAGTGGGTCGAGTTCACGATCGACCGCTACGGCTACCACGGCAACACCACCCGCGTGGACCAGTTCGGCTTCCCGCTGCGCACGCGCCTGCTGGGCCGCGACGGCTACGACCGCACGCTCGGCGAGACGGCCACCCGCGCGCAGATCTTCGCGGACTTCGAAGCGCAGGTGCCCGCCGAGTTCCGCCCGCTGGTGCAGCGCCCGTACCGCATCGTGGCGCCCGCGAAGGGGAACTTCAACCACGGCCGGCCGCAGGGCAGCTACTTCGACGCCTACGTGGACCAGGTGTGGCGCCACTACGCCGCGAACGACCTCGTGTTCACCGCCGAGGCGGGCACGTTCCGCGGCCGCGTCGTCGGCAACGACTTCGTGTTCTCGAAGGACGGCGGGCCCGCGGACATCTACATCCGCGGCAAGCCCACCACCCAGGCCATCCTCGAAGGCTCGGGCAACCTGGCGGCGGGCAGCGCGGTGGAGAAGGTGGTGCAGGCGCAGATCACCGCGGCGTTCAACCGGCACCTGCTGGTCACGGTGGACCCCTCCCGCTGGAGCGACAGCGCCAGCTACTACCTGACGAGCCCGGCGAACCACTTCGCCGCCTTCTGGCACACGCACAGCATCGACGGGCTGGCCTACGGCTTCTGCTACGACGACGTGCGGAGCAAGAGCAGCCTGCTGGAACACCCGGACCCGAAGGGGCTGATCATCACCGTGGGTTGGTGACCTGAGGTTCGGGAGCATTGTCGGGCGTGCCGTGCGGGGCTAGGATGCCCCGCATGGACTTCGACCTCTCCGAAGAGCAGCGCGCGTTCGCGCACACCGCCCGCGAGTTCGCCGCGAACGAACTCGCGCCCCACGCCGCCACGTGGGACCGCGAGTCGATCTTCCCGAGGGAAGCCCTCGCGAAGGCCGCCGCCCTCGGCTTCTGCGGCCTGTACGCGCCCGAGCGCATCGGCGGCCTCGCGCTGCCGCGGCTCGACGCCACGCTCGTGTTCGAGGAACTGGCCGCGGCCGACCCGTCCACCACGGCCTTCCTCACCATCCACAACATGGCCACCTGGATGCTCGGCACCTGGGGCTCGCCGGCCGTCCGCGAGAAGTGGGGCGAGGCCATGACCCGCGGCGAGTTGCTCGGGTCCTACTGCCTGACCGAACCCGATGCCGGCTCCGACGCCGGGTCGCTCAAGACCCGCGCCGAGCGGGCCGCCGACGGCTGGGTGCTGAACGGCGGCAAGGCGTTCATCTCCGGCGCGGGTGCCACCGACGTGCTGATCGTGATGGCCCGCACCGGCGGCCCCGGGCCGGGTGGGGTGTCGGCCTTCGTCGTGCCGGCCGATGCGCCGGGGGTGGGCTACGGCAAGAACGAACACAAGATGGGCTGGCACAGCCAGCCCACGCGCACCGTGTCGTTCGACGGCGTGCGCATCCCCGCCGACCACCTGCTCGGCGAGGAAGGCGAGGGCTTCCGCATCGCGATGAAGGGCCTCGACGGCGGCCGCATCAACATCGCCACGTGTTCGGTGGGTGCGGCCCAGGGCGCGTTCGACGCGGCCCGCCGCCACCTGCAGGACCGCCGCCAGTTCGGCCAGCCGCTCGCGGCCTTCCAGGCGCTGCAGTTCCGCCTCGCCGACATGGCCACCGACCTCGTCGCCGCGCGCCAGATGGTGCGGCTCGCGGCCAGCCGGCTCGACGCCGGCTCGCCCGACGCGTCCGCCTACTGCGCGATGGCCAAGCGTTTCGCCACCGATGCCGGCTTCAACGTGTGCAACGACGCGCTGCAACTGCACGGCGGCTACGGCTACCTCGGCGAGTTCCCGCTCGAACGCCTCGTGCGCGACACGCGCGTCCACCAGATCCTCGAAGGCACCAACGAGATCATGCGCGTCATCATCGCGCGCAAGCTCCTCGACGGTGGCGCCGACCTCCGCTGACAGTCCATCCCATGACCGATACCCCCGTCGTCCTGTTCGACCACGTCCAGGCCGCCAACGGCCTGCGCTTCGGCGTCGCCACGCTCAACACCCCGGCCGCGCTGAACGCGCTGTCGGCCGACATGGTGCGGCTGCTCACGCCGCAGCTGCGCGCCTGGGCCGCCGACCCCACCGTGGTGGGCGTGGTCCTCGACGCGGCCGGCCACAAGGCCTTCTGCGCGGGCGGCGACCTGCGCCAGCTCTACCTCTCGATGCGCGAGCACGGCGGTGCCCGCAACCCCGTCGCCGAAGCCTTCTTCAGCGAGGAGTACGAACTCGACCACCTGATCCACACCTTCCCGAAGCCGTTCCTCGTGTGGGGCCACGGCATCGTGATGGGGGGCGGCGTGGGCCTGATGGTGGGCGCGTCGCACCGTGTCGTCACCGAAGCCACGCGCCTGGCGATGCCCGAGATCGGCATCGGCCTGTTCCCCGACGTGGGCGGCAGCTGGTTCCTGCCCCGCATGCCGGGGCGCACCGGCCTGTTCCTCGCGCTGACCGCCGCGCCGCTGAACGCGGCCGACGCGTTGCACTGCGGCATGGCCGACGTGCTGGTGCCCCACGACCGCAAGGCCGCCGTGTGGTCGGCGCTGGCCTCTGCCCCCTGGACGGGCGAAGCGCCGGCCGACCGCGCCACGCTCACGGCCGTGCTGCGCGCGGCGGGCGAGGGGGCGCTGCGCCCGCCGTCGTTGGTGATGCGACACGCCGCGGCCATCGACACGCTGATGGCCGGCGACGACCTCGGCCCCATCGCCGAACGCCTGCGTTCGCTGCAGAGCGACGACCCGTGGCTGCAGGCCGCCGGCACGTCGTTCGCGAAGGGCTCGCCCACCTCGGCCGCGCTCAGCTTCGCGCTGTGGCAGCGTGCGAACGGCCTGCCGCTCGCCGACGTGCTGCGCCTCGAGTACCGCGCCGCGCTCGGCTGCTGCGCACACGCCGATTTCCCCGAGGGCATCCGCGCGCTGCTGATCGACAAGGACCGCCAGCCGCGCTGGGACCCGCCCACGCTCGCGGACGTCTGGCCCGCGCTCATCGACGACCACCTGCGGCTGCGCGGCGAGATGCCGCCGCGCCTCGCCGCGCTCTAGCAGGAAGGAGCCGCCATGCGGATCGCGTTCATCGGACTGGGTCACATGGGCGCCCCGATGGCGTCGAACCTCCAGAAAGCCGGGCACGAGGTCGCCGGCTTCGACCTGTCGGCCGACGCCGCGCGGGCCGCGGGGGTGCCGCTCGCCGCCTCGGCCGCCGATGCGGTGGCCGGCGCGGAGGTGGTGATCAGCATGCTGCCGGCGAGCCGCCACGTGGAGGCGCTGTACTTCGGCGAGGGCCTGCTCGACCGCATCGCCGCGGGCACGCTCGTGATCGACAGCAGCACCATCGCCTCGGCCACCTCGCGCAAGCTGGCCGAGGCGGGCGCCGCACGCGGGCTCGCCGTGCTCGACGCCCCGGTGTCCGGCGGCACCGCGGGCGCGGCGGCCGGCACGCTCACCTTCATGGTGGGCGGCGACGCGGCCCACCTCGAACGCGCACGGCCCGTGCTCGAGAAGATGGGCGCCAACATCTTCCATGCAGGGGGCGCCGGTGCGGGGCAGGCCGCGAAGATGTGCAACAACATGCTCCTCGGCATCCTGATGATCGGCACGTCGGAGGCGCTGGCGCTGGGCGTGGCGAACGGGCTCGACCCCGCGGTGCTGTCCGAGATCATGCGGCGCAGCTCGGGCGGCAACTGGGCGCTCGAGAAGTACAACCCGTTCCCCGGCGTGATGCCCAACGTCCCGGCATCCAAGGGTTATTCCGGGGGCTTCGGCGGCGACCTCATGCTCAAGGACCTGGGCCTCGCGATGGACAACGCCGTTCAGGCCGGAGCGGCCACGCCCCTAGGGTCTCTCGCGCGCAGCCTCTACGCGGCGCACAGCCTCGCCGGACACGGTGCGCTCGACTTCTCCAGCATCCTGAAGGCGCTGCAGCGCCCCGCCTGAGCGCTCCATCAGAAAAACTATCCGGACGCCATCAACATTTCTCGATGGACGCTCCGGACGGCATCGCCGACATTGGTTCCACGACGCGCGCCGGCCTCCCGGCGGACCGCATTTCCCAGACCCGACGAGGACACCCGTGATGAAACGCCTGATCGTTGCCACCGCCGCCACGCTTTGTGCCCTGGCCGCCCACGCCGCCAGCTGGAACATGTCCGCCGAACAGCCGGACGCGAACTACCTCACCCAGAACGTCCGCCAGTTCGCCGAGGACGTGAAGGCCGCCACCAACGGCCAGCTCGAATTCAAGGTGCAGTCGAACAGCGTGCTGCTCAAGCGGCCCGAGGTGAAACGCGGCGTGCAGCAGGGCATCGTGCCCATCGGCGAGGTGCTGATGTCCGCGCTCGGCAACGAGGACGCGATGTTCGAGGTCGACAGCGTGCCGTTCCTCGCGTCGTCGTTCGACGCCTCCGAGAAACTCTGGAAGGCCGCCCGCGAGCAGATCGCGCAGCGCCTCGACAAGCAGGGCGTGGTGCTGGTGTACGGCTCGCCGTGGCCGCCTCAGGGCATCTACACGAAGGCGCCGGTCACCACGCTCGCCGACTTCAAGGGCGCGCGGTTCCGGGCGTACAGCGCCTCCACCAGCCGCATGGTCACGCTGATGGGCGCCGTGCCCACCACCATCCAGACCGCCGAGGTGCCGCAGGCCTTCTCGACGGGTGTGATCGACATGATGATCACCTCGCCCGCGACCGGCGTGGACACGCAGGCCTGGGACTACGTCAAGCACTACTACGACGCGAAGGCCTTCATCCCGCAGAGCATCGTCATCGCCAACAAGCGCTCGCTCGCCGCGCTGCCGCCCGAACAGCGCCAGGCCGTGCTCGACGCCGGCAAGAAGGCCGAGGCCCGCGGCTGGCAGCAGGCGCGCGAACTCACCGCCAAGCTCACGCAGACCCTGGCCAGCCGTGGCATCTCGGTGAACCCGGTGCCCGCGCCCGTCGCCGCCGACCTGAACAAGATCGGCGCGACCATGGCCGACGAGTGGATCAAGAAGGCCGGTGCCGACGGCGCCAAGGTGCTCGACGCCTACCGCCGCTGAGCCCGCCCGCACCACGGACTCCGCCATGAACTGGCTCGACCGCATCGCCGCAGCCTCCGGGGCCGCGGCGGCCGCCTCGCTCGCGGCCATCGGCCTCGTCATCACCGCGCAGATCGTCGCGCGGCTGTTCGGCCAGCAGATCCCCGCGGCGGACGACTTCGCCGCGTGGGCGATGGCCGCCTCGGCCTTCCTGGCCTTGCCCTACGCCATGCGCCACGGCGACCACATCCGCGTCACGCTGATGCTGCAGTTCCTGCCGAAGGGCTGGGAGCGCGGGTTCGAGGTGCTGGCCACGGCCATCGGCTGCGGGCTCGCCGGGTGGGCCGCTTGGCACACCGTCACCTTCGTCTTCGAGTCGTGGCAGTACGGCGAGGTGGCCCAGGGCATGTTGCGCGTGCCGCTCTGGATCCCGCAGCTGTCGATGGCCGTGGGCATGGCGCTGCTGGCGGTGATGCTCGCCGACCGCCTGTGGCGCGTGGCCACGGGGCGCCCGCCGGCCGACGCTTCGGCGGAAGTCGCCCGCACCGAATGACGCGCGGGCGCACCGCGCCCCCCGACCTGTTCCCGAAAGGACTTCCGTGAGCGACCTCACCCAAGCCGCCGTGCTGATGGCGGTGCTGTTCCTGATGCTGGGCCTCGGCGTGTGGGTGGCCCTGGCCCTGCTCGGCTGTGGCCTGGCCGGGCTGATGCTCTTCACCTCCGCGCCCCCCGGCGTGCTGTTCGCCACCACCGCGTGGGGCGCCACCGCGAGCTGGGCGCTGACCGCGCTGCCGCTCTTCATCTGGATGGGCGAGATCCTGTACCGCACGCGGCTCGCCGAGGACATGTTCTCGGGCCTCGGCCCGTGGGTGCGCGGCCTGCCGGGACGCCTCGTGCACGTCAACGTGCTCGGCTGCGGCATCTTCGCGGCGGTGAGCGGCTCGTCGGCGGCCACGGCCGCCACCATCGGCCGCATCTCGCTGCCCGAGCTGAAGTCGCGCGGCTACGACGACGCGATCAGCATCGGGTCGCTGGCCGGCGCCGGCACGCTGGGCCTGCTGATCCCGCCGTCGATCGTGATGATTGTCTACGGGGTGGCCGCGCAGGTGTCGATCGTCAAGCTCTTCACCGCCGGCATCCTGCCGGGCCTCATGCTGATGGTGCTGTTCTCCGGCTACATCGCGCTGTGGTCGCTGCGCCACCCCGACCGCGTGCCGAAGGACGACGAACACGTGCCCTGGGGCGAGCGGTTCAAGCGGCTGCGCCTGCTCGCGCCCGTGGGCATCCTGATCGCCGGGGTCATCGGCTCCATCTACGCCGGCATCGCGACGGCCACCGAGGCCGCGGCCATCGGGGTGATCGGCTCGCTGGTCATCGCGGGCCTGGGCGGCTCGCTCACCCGCAAGTCGTTCACGGACAGCCTGATGGGGGCGGCGCGCACGTCCTGCATGATCACCTTCATCCTGATGGGCGCGGCGTACCTCACGAGCGCGATGAGCTTCACCGGCCTGCCGGCCAACGTGGCCCAGTGGATCTCGTCGCTCGGCTTGTCCGCCTACGGGCTGCTCGCCGTGCTGACCGTGTTCTTCGTGCTGCTCGGCTGCTTCCTCGACGGCATCTCCATCGTCGTGCTGACCACCGCGGTGCTGCTGCCCGCGGTGCAGGCCGCCGGCATCGACCCGCTGTGGTTCGGCATCTACCTGATCCTCGTGGTCGAGATGGCCCAGATCACGCCGCCGGTGGGCTTCAACCTGTTCGTGATCCAGGGCATCACCGGGATGCAGCTCTTCAGGCTGGCGCGCATGGCGCTCCCGTTCTTCCTCCTGCTGGTGGTGGCCGTCGTGCTCATCACCGCATTCCCCCAGATCGTGATGGGGCTGCCCGGCGCCATGCGCTGAGGGTGGCCTCCGCTTCTACCGTTCCACCATGAAACGCATCCTGATCGCCAACCGCGGCGAGATCGCCTGCCGCGTCATCCGCGCTTGCCGGGCGCTCGGCATCGCCACCGTCGCGGTGTACTCCGAGGCGGACGTCAACGCGCTGCACGTGCAACTGGCCGACGCGGCCGAACCCGTCGGACCGGCGCCGTCGGCGCAGAGCTACCTCGACGGCGAACGCATCCTCGCCGCCGCGCTGAAGCACGGCGCCGATGGCGTGCACCCGGGTTACGGATTCCTGTCCGAGAACACGGGCTTCGCGCGTGCCGCCGAAGCCGCCGGCATCACGTGGATCGGCCCTCGCCCCGACAGCATCGAGGACATGGGCGACAAGCAGCGCGCCCGCGCCATCGCCGAAGCGGCCGGGGTGCCGGTGCTGCCGGGCAGCCGGCGCTTCGCCCTCGACGCGCTCGATGGCCTGGAGGAGGCCGCCGCGGCGGTCGGCTACCCGCTGCTCGTGAAGGCCACCGGCGGTGGCGGCGGCATCGGCATGCGCCGGGTCGACACGCCGGAGCAGCTGCGCGCATCGGTGGCCGCCACGCAGCAGATGGCCGCGAAGGCGTTCAAGGACGGCACGGTGTACCTCGAACGCCTCGTGGCCCGTGCCCGCCACATCGAGATCCAGGTGTTCGGCCATGGTGACGGCACCGCGGTGCACCTGTTCGAGCGCGAGTGCTCGGTGCAGCGGCGGTTCCAGAAGATCATCGAGGAAAGCCCGGCGCCGGGCCTGCCCGACGCCATGCGCGCGCGCATGTGCGAGGCGGCCGTCGCGCTCGCGGCGCACCAGCGCTACCGCGGCCCGGGCACGGTGGAGTTCATCGTGGACGCCGACGCGATGACGTTCTTCTTCCTCGAGATGAACACGCGCATCCAGGTCGAGCACCCGGTGACCGAAGGCGTGACCGGATGGGACCTGGTGCAGGCCCAGATCCGGCTGGCGGCCGGCACGTTCACCCCGGTGGCGCAGGAGGCCATCACCACGTCCGGTGCGGCCATCGAGTGCCGGCTGTACGCCGAGAACCCGGCGAAGAACTTCCTGCCGTCGCCCGGCCGGCTCGAGCGGTTCAGCCTGCCGGACGGCCGGCCGCACGTGCGCATCGACACCGGTGTCCGCGAGGGCGACACCATCACGCCGTACTACGACCCGATGATCGCCAAGCTCATCGTGTGGGGCCTGGACCGCCCGGCCGCGCTGGCCCGACTGCGCGAGGCCCTGGCCGACAGCCACATCGAAGGCGTGCGCAACAACGTCACCTTCCTCGAGGCCGTGGTGGCCCACCCCGACTTCGTCGCCGGCGACGTGGACACCGGCTGGGTCGAGCGCACCCGGGCCGCGCTGGTCACCCCCGCGGGAGCACCGGCATGACGGCCTGGCGCATCGAGCCCGTGGGCGACTGCGCGCTGCTGGTCGGCTTCGGCGACCGCGTCGACGCCGACACCAGCGACCGCGTGCACGCCTTCGCCCAGCACCTGCTCGACCAGCCGCTGGCCGGCCAGCGCGACGTGGTGCCTGCGTTCACGACCGTGACGGTGCACTACCGGCCCGAGCTCGCACCGCCCGGCGACGGTTCACCCCACGCCCGCATGCGCGCCGCGGTGCTGGACCGCCTGGCCCGGGACCTCGGCACGCGCGCGGCCGACACGCGGGTGTTCGAGGTGCCGGTCTGGTACGGCGGCGAAGCCGGCCCCGACCTCGACGACGTGGCCATGCGTTGCGGCTTGAGCGCCACGGAGGTGATCGACCGCCACGTCCGGTCGCCGCACCGCGTCCACATGCTGGGCTTCGCGCCGGGGTTCCCGTTCATCGGCGGCCTCGACGCCACGCTCTCGATGCCGCGCCGCACCACCCCGCGCACCCACATCCCGCCCGGGTCGGTGGCGATCGCGCGCGACCAGACGTGCATCTACCCACTGAACACGCCCGGCGGATGGAACCTCATCGGCCGCACGCCGTTGCGCCTGTTCGATCCCGCCGCGGCGGTCCCGTGCCTGCTGGGGCCGGGCGATGCGATCCGGTTCGTCCCGATCGACGAGGCCGCGTACCAGGACCTGGTGGCGCGCCAGGCGGAGGTTTCGCCATGAAGATCGACGTGCTCAAGCCCGGCGCCCAGACCCAGTTGCAGGACCTCGGCCGCTGGGGCCACCAGCGCTTCGGCGTGCCGGTGGGCGGGGCCATCGACACCTGGTCGCACCAGGTGGCGAACCTGCTGGCCGGCAACGGCGGCGACGAGGCCACGCTCGAGATCGTGCTGATGGGGCCGAGCCTGCGTTTCGAGGCCGCCACGTGGATCGCCATCTGCGGGGGCGACCTGTCGCCCCGCATCGGCACGGAGCCCGTGCCGCTGCACCAGCGGGTGTGGGTCGCCGCGGGCACCCAGCTCGACTTCGGCAAGCGCGTCGACGGCCTGCGCACCTGCATCGCCGTGCGCGGCGGCTTCGACGTGGCCCCGGTGATGGGCAGCCGCAGCACGTTCGTGCGGGGCGGGTTCGGCGGGTTCGAGGGACGTGCGCTGCGCAAGGGCGACGTGCTCGACACCGGCGACACGGGCACCGCGCCGCCGGACGGCGTGGCCGACCGCGCGTTCGCGGTGGTGCCGGTGCCGGGGCTGGAGGCCGGCCGCCAGGTGCCGTCGGCCGACCCCGGTGCGGTGACCGTCGTGCGGGTCGTGCCCGGCGAACACTGGGACGGGTTCACCGCGGAGGCCCAATCGCTGTTCCCGCAGGCCACCTACCGGGTGAGTCCGCAGTCCGACCGCATGGGCTACCGGCTGGAAGGCCCGGCCCTCGCGCGCCAGGCGCCCGGCGAACTGATCTCGGAAGGGGTCACGTTCGGCACCGTGCAGGTGCCGCCCGACGGGCAGCCCATCGTGCTGATGGCCGAACGCCAGAGTGCGGGCGGCTACCCGAAGATCGCCCATGTGGCGAGCGTCGACCTGCCGCTGCTCTCCCAGCTCGCCCCGTCGCAGTCGCTGCGGTTCGAGCCGGTCACGCTGGAACACGCGCAGGACCTGTACCTCGAACGAGAAACCCGGCTCGCCGCGCTGAGGCGCGCGCAACGAGCCTTCGATGGAGCCACGCCATGACCACCCTCGACATCAACTGCGACATGGGCGAAGGGTTCGGCGCCTACACGATGGGCGACGACCTCGCGCTGCTGGACCACGTGACCTCCGCCAACATCGCCTGCGGTTTCCACGCGGGCGATCCCCCCACGATGCGGCGCGTGGTCGGCGCCGCGTTCGCGCGGGGCGTGCAGGTGGGGGCGCACCCGAGCTTCCCCGACCTGCAGGGCTTCGGCCGCCGCAACATGCAGGTCTCGCCGAACGACGCCCACGCGATGGTGGTGTACCAGGTGGGCGCGCTGTCCGGCTTCGCGCGGGCCGCGGGCGGCCGGCTCAACCACGTCAAGGCGCACGGGGCGCTCTACAACATGGCGGCGAAGGACCGCGCGCTCGCCGACGCCATCGCCCGCGCGGTGCACGACGTCGACCCCACGCTGATCCTCTTCGGCCTGGCCGGCAGCCAGATGATCGCGGCGGCCGAGGCCCTGGGCCTGCGGACGGCCTCCGAGGTGTTCGCGGACCGCAGCTACCAGGACGACGGTTCGCTGACCTCGCGCGGCCAGCCCGGCGCCATGATCGAGGACGTGTCGCGGTCGCTCGCGCAGGTGCGGCAGATGCTGTCGGGGTCGGTGCGGGCGGTCAGCGGCCGCGACGTGCCGCTGCGTGCGGAGACCCTGTGCATCCACGGCGACCAGCCGGGCGCGCTGGACTTCGCGCGTTCGCTGCGGGCGGCGCTGCAGTCCGACGGTGTCGTGCTGGAGGCCCCGCGCCATGGCTGATCTTCACGAGGTGCGGGCCGAGGTGGGTGGCCGGGTGTGGAAGGTCGAGGTGGCCGTGGGCCAGGCGGTGGCCGAGGGCGACACCCTGCTCGTGGTGGAGTCGATGAAGATGGAGATCCCGCTCGCCGCGCCGTGTGCCGGCACGGTGCAGGCGATCCAGGCCGCCGAGGGCGACATGGTGGAGGAAGACCAGGTGCTGGTGGTGCTGGCCGGCTGATCAGGCGGGCAGGTCTGGATCGAGGCGGCGGGCCCAGGCCTCGCCCACGCGCTCGCAGAACCCGTTCACCACCTCGGTGGTCAGCGCCTGGGTGGCGCGCACCGCGCTGTTGGCGCCGCGTTCGCTCAGCACCGTGATGACCAGCGGCGGCAGCGCGGGCCCCTCGCACACCTGCAGCTCGCCGCGCTGCAGCCGCTCGCGCACGAACACGGGCGGGATCGCGGCGATGCCGTACCCGTCCCCCACGAGCTGGATGATCGATTCCACCGACGGGAAGCTGCACACGCGCGGCTCGGTGTCGCGGTCGACGAACAGCGCGCGCACGTGCGCCTGCGGGCTCGATGTCTTCGAGAACGTGAGCACCGGCACCCGTTCGAGGTCGTCGATGGTGATGGTGCCCCCCTTCGGCACCAGGTCGGGCCGGGCCACCCACTGCACCGGGAACTCGCACAGCGGGGTCACGCGGTAGTCGGTGTTGCCCACCGATTCGGCGTACGGGTCGTTCTGGATCATCAGGTCGAGCTTGCGCAGGCGGAACTGGTCCTGGAGGTTGCGGGCCGTGTCGACCGTGATGTCGGGGTTCACCTGCGGGTACCGCTCGGCCAGCATGCGGATCAGCGGCGACAGCCAGGTGTGGACCACGGATTCGATGGTGCCGATGCGCACCCGGCCGGCCGGCGGGGCCTCGGGTTTCGTGGACATCACCAGCTCGCGTTCGAGCTGCAGGATGCGCTGCGCCTGGCGGGCGACCTGTTCGCCCGCGGGCGTGAGCATCAGCCGGCGGGACGTGCGGTCGACCAGTTCGGCGCCGAGCTCGTCCTCGAGGGAGGCGATGCGCTGCGAGATGGCGGCCTGGGTGGCGTTGAGCACCTGGGCCGTTTCGCGGAAGCTGCGAACGCGGGCGAGCACGACGAGGGTTTCGAGGAAGCGGGTGTTCACGGAAAAAGGCTTTCGGCAGGTCGGGGCGTCGTGGGTTCGAGGGTAGCGGCATGCGCCCCCGGTGCGATCGGGGTTTGCAACTACCGGGCCACGCGTTCGTCCGGCAACCGGATGCGGCGTTCGCTGACACGGGGCCGCGTCCGCGTCGCCGAGCATGGAGGTCCGGAAGGGCCCCGCCGGTCGTGAGCGGCACAGGTGATCGGGAGGGGCGGATCCACCGGTCCTCCTGCCCACGCCCACATGCCGCCCATCCCCGCGCCGACCCGCCGCACGTTCCCCCTCCTGCTGGCCTGCACCGCCTTCGCGTGGGGCGGCCGGGCCGCCGCCTCGGACGACGGATGCCCGGTCCGCGAGGGCCAGCCACCGAGTGTCGCGGTGCGGGTCGACAACGACCTGCTCGGCGGGCAGGACGAGGGCTACACGAACGGCATCGTCTTCACGTTCGCGTCGCCCAACGTCACCGACTACACCGAGGACCCGTGCCTGCCGTCCGCGGCCCGCTGGGTGAACCACGCCTTCACGTGGCTGCAGCCGCACCACGCGGAGCAGCGCAACATGACCTTCGCGTTCGCGCAGGCGATCTACACCCCCACCGACGGCACGCGCAGCGACCTGATCGTGGACGATCGGCCCTATGCGGCGCTGCTCGCCGGCACCTTCGGCTACCACGGCCGCACCGGCAACCGCCTCGACAGCCGGCTGATCCGCCTCGGCTGGGTGGGCCCGTCGGCCCGGGGGCAGGAGGTCCAGGAGGCCGTGCACAAGGTCACCGGCTCGACCGACTTCGAGGGCTGGTCGAACCAGCTGCACGACGAGCCCGTCTTCCAGTTGCAGCGGGAGTGGACGCAGCGGTGGGATGGCCCGAGCCCGAACATGGACGCGCTCGTGCACTGGGGCGGCAGCCTCGGCACCATCACGACGAACCTCGTCACGGGCCTGCAGTGGCGCTACGGCCGCGGCCTCCCCGACGACTTCGGCAGCCTGCCGCTGTGGGCGGCCGGGGACAACACCGCGCCGCGCCGCCCGTCGTTCGGCCACGGGCGTGGCTGGTCGGGCCACGTGTTCGTGGGTGCCGACGTGCGCTGGGTGCTGCACAGCCTCGTGCTCGACGGCAACACCTTCCGCGACAGCCACTCGGTGGACCGGCGCGCGGTGGTCGGCGAACTCAGCTACGGCTTCCAGGTGCGCTACGACGACTGGAAGTTCGCGCTGACGCGGTACCACCGCAGCCTCGAGTTCGATGGCCAGCGGCGCAAGCCCGTGTTCGGGAGCTTCACGATCGCGCACGAGTTCTAGGGGGGAGCGTTCAGGACGGGCATCCCCTACAGTCCGCATCCCATGAAAATTCTTCAGTGCGAGGCAAAGCACCTCGAAGCCGCGGCCGGGCTGTTCGACAAGTACCGGAGGTTCTATGGACAACCGAGCGACCCCGAAGGGGCCCGGGCGTTCATCGCGGCGAACCTGGAAGCGCGGCGATCGTTGATCTTCCTGCTTGTCGACGACGCCGGGGAGGCGGTCGCCTTCGCGCAGCTCTACCCGTCCCAGTGCTCCATCGCGATGCGGCCGTTCCATTACCTGTCGGACCTCTTCGTCGATCCCTCGGCCCGCCGCATGGGGCACGCGAAAGTGCTGATGCAGCACCTGATCCGGCACTTCGGCGAACAGGCGGTTCATCGCCTGACGCTCGAAACCGCGACGACGAATCTGGCGGCGCAGGCGCTCTACGAGTCGCTCGGGTATGAACGGGAGAAGGTGTTCATCACATATCACCGGATGCTGTGAGGTCGCCTGCGCTCGATCAGGGAGTGCCGACCAGGCGCGTCAGGTGTCCCACGGCGGTGCCCAGCCCGTCCTCGGCTCGCAGCCGCGCCCCGAGGTCCGCGGCCCGTGCGCGCACCTCCGGGCGGTCGGCGTAGCCGAGTCCGCGCGCGAGGTCGTCCGCGCCGAAGCGCACGCCGGCCGTCGCGGGCGGCGCCACACCGGCGAGTGCGAGGCGGTGCGCCCAGAAGGGCTGGTCCCCCGCGAAGGGCGCCACCACCGACGGGACGCCCGCGCGGGCTGCGGAGTGCGTGGTGCCGGAGCCGCCGTGGTGCACCACGCAGGCCGTGCGCGGGAACAGCCAATCGTGGGGCGTGTCGCCCAGCACGTGGATGTTCGCGGGCAGGTCCGACGGGTCGATGCGGCTCCAGCCCGGGTAGAACAACGCGCGCCGGCCGCCGAGGCCGTCCACCAGCGCCTGGCGCAGCCGGCCCGTGTCGAAGCCGCCCATGCTGCCGAAGCCGATGTACACCGGCGGTTCGCCCGCGTCGAGGAAGGTGGCGAGCGCCGGTGGCGGCGTCCAGTCGGGCATGGGCAGCGTCCACTGGCCGCAGACGTGCACCTGCGCGGGCCAGTCGGCCGGGCGCGGCAGCAGGGTGGGCGAGTAACCGTAGAGCACCGGGTGCGTGGCCCACATCCGGCGGCGCGGCGGCAGGCCGCACACCTCGGCCCGCGCGGCGTTCAGCGAAGGACGGAAGGCCCGCCACAGGAAGCCGTTGACGAGGTGGAAGCTGGCGCGGTTGAGCCGGTGCCACAGGCGTGCGGGTGGCAGGAACGGGTAGGCGAACTCCCGGGTGGGCGTGAGCGGGAACATGCCCGCGCCGATGGCCGGGATGCCGAGGGCTTCGCCGGCCGACAGGCCCACGAATCCCGCGAGGCCGCTGGCGACGATGGCGTCGCAACCGCGCGCCGCTTCGATGGTCTGGCGCAGCCAGGCGGTGGCATGCGTGTTCGCGATGCCGACCAGGGCGCGGGCCGCATCGTTCGGGCGTGCGCTGCGCGCGACGACGTCGGCGATGGAGCCGCCCGCGCCGGACGAGCCCTGGATGTCGCCCGCCAGTGCCTGCGTGGCCACGCCGAGGCGCTGCGCGCTCGCGAGCGTGGCGCCGTCGGCCAGCAGCACGGTCTCGTGCCCGGCGGCATCCAGCGTGGCGCACAGCGCGGCGAGAGGGCGCACGTCGCCCTCCGTGCCATAGGTGACGACGGCGAATTTCATGGGCGTCTGCTCCGTGTGGGGGCCGGGGCGAGGGCGCCGCGGAGGAACAGGTCGGCGGCGGCCGAGAACTCGGTGGCGAGGTGGCGGTCCGGTGCCGTGAGCCAGCGCATCAGGGCGCCGAAGTAGAGGTGGTGCAGCAGCGAGGCGAAGTGTTCGGCCGGCAGGTCGGCGCGCAGCACGCCTTCCTGCTGGGCCTGGGAGATGAGCCAGGCGAACACGCCGGCCAGGTCGCGAGGCGCCTCGTCGGTGTTCGCGGCGGTTTCGCTGTCGATGTGGAGGAAGCGGTGGCGGAAGTACGGCAGCAGGTAGGG
Source organism: Piscinibacter gummiphilus (assembly GCF_002116905.1). Taxonomy (NCBI): domain Bacteria; kingdom Pseudomonadati; phylum Pseudomonadota; class Betaproteobacteria; order Burkholderiales; family Sphaerotilaceae; genus Rhizobacter; species Rhizobacter gummiphilus. The sequence goes on along the minus strand of NZ_CP015118.1, from coordinate 5,320,188 downwards.
GCGGTGTGCCGACATCCATTGCGCCGACGCGTCGAGCAGGCGTGCGAGTTTCTCGGCGAAGGTGCCCGGTGCGTCGAGCGTCTCGCGCAGACGCGGCGCATCCGCGGCGAGCGTCAGGTGCATCCAGTGCGCGAGCACGGCTTCCTTCGTGGGGAAGTGGTTGTAGAGCGTGCCCTTGGCCACGTCGGCGGCGACGGCGATCTGTTCCATCGTCGTGGCCTCGTAGCCCTGGGACTCGAACAACTGCATCGCGGTGGTGGCGACGAGGTCGAGCGTCTGGGTGCGGCGCCGTTCGCGGCGGCCGGGGGACGGAAGCAGGGGCATGAGGTCGGATCTGTTAAACGTCGTTCAAGTTTATACGACGTTCAATGATTCGGGTCGACGGCCCACGCTAGACTGGCCGTCTTCCCCGCCGTGCCGCACGCCCCGCCATGCTCACCCGCTTCATCGTCATCCTCGCCGGAGTCCACGTCGTCGCATTCGTGGTGCTCGCGCTCGTGCTGCAGACGCCGCACCTGCTGATCGGCGCGGTCGTCATGGCGCTGGTGGCCGGTCTCGCGCTGCTGGTAGGCAAGGGTGCCAGCCGGCGGAAGGACCCGAGCCGCTGAGACGGCGGCTCAGCGGAGCAGCACCCCCGCCACCGCGCAGGCGCCCAGCAGCGGCATCACGCCCCACTTGAAGCGGAACAGCGCGACCGCCGCCGCCACGGCCAGCGCGGCCGACACGATGTCGAACCGCCCCGAGAAGCCTTGCGGCCACAGCACGTGGTACGCGAAGAACAGCGCGAGGTTGACGATCACGCCCACCACCGCCGCGGTGATGGCGGTGAGCGGCGCGGTGAAGCGCACGTCGCCATGGGTCGATTCGATGACGGGGCCGCCCGCGAGGATGAACACGAAGGACGGCAGGAACGTGAAGAACGTGACCACGGCCGCGGCGAGTGCCGCGCCCGCGAACAGCGCGTCGGGCCCCAGCACCTGCTTCGTCCAGCCGCCCACGAACCCGACGAAGGCCACGACCATGATCAGCGGGCCGGGCGTGGTCTCGCCGAGGGCCAGGCCGTCGATCATCTGCGGGCCGGTGAGCCACTGGTGGTGTTCGACGGCACCTTGGTAGACGTAGGGCAGCACCGCGTAGGCCCCACCGAACGTCAGCAACGCGGCCTTCGTGAAGAACCAGCCCATGGCGGCCAGCGCGCCGTCCAGGCCCGAGTGGGCGGCGAGGGCCGCCATCGCGAGGACCCACAGCGCGAGGCCCGCCAGCAGCACCCGCACGAGGCCCGCGCGGGTGAAGCGCGCGTGGGCCGGCGGGGGGGTGTCGTCGTCGATCAGTGCGGGACCGTGGCCGCGCACGCCGCCGCCGCCGTGTCCGCTGCCCGCGGCGAACCGCTGCGGCGCGTGCCGTCCGCCGAGATGGCCCGCGAGCGCCGCCGCGATCACGATCAGCGGGAACGGCACGTCGGCAGCGAAGAGCGCGACGAACGCCGCCACCGCGATGCCCCAGAGCCAGCCGTTCCTCAGCACGCGCGTGCCGATGCGGTGTGCGGCGTGGAGCACGAGTGCCGTCACCGCCGGCTTGAGTCCGTAGAAGATGCCGGCCACCACCGGCATCTGGCCGTGCGCGATGTAGATCCACGACAGCGCGACCAGGATCAGCAGCGACGGCAGCACGAACAGCGCGCCCGCGACGATGCCGCCGGGCGTGCGGTGCATCAGCCAGCCGAGGTAGGTGGCGAGCTGCTGGGCCTCCGGGCCCGGGAGCACCATGCAGTAGTTCAGCGCGTGGAGGAAACGGCGTTCGCTGATCCACCGGCGCCGTTCGACGAGCTCGGTGTGCATGATCGCGATCTGCCCGGCGGGCCCTCCGAAGCTGATGAAACCGAGCTTGAGCCAGAAGCGGAACGCCTCCCCGAAGGTGACGGGCGGCGGTGGTGCGGTGGGGATGGGTTCCATGCGACCGGATGATATGGTCGGAGGATGACGACGCCACGTCCCCTGTCCAAGGCCAAGCCGCTGAAGCGGCCCACGCAGGCGCGCGCGAAGGTCACCGTGCAGGCGGTCTTCGACGCCTTCGTGCGGATCTGGCAGCGCGATGGCTGGGCGCGCCTGACCACGAGGGCCGTCGCGCTCGAGACGGGCATCGCGGTCGGCACGCTCTACGACTACTTTCCGAGCAAGACGGCGCTGCTGTCGGGCTACGTGCGACATTGCATCGAGACCCTGCTCGCCGAGATCGACCGCCGCGCCGTGCAACCGCCGGACCTCGCGTGGACCGAACGCCTCGACGAGCTCGTGCGCCTGTGCTGCGGCGTCGATGCCCCCGAGCTGCCCTGGTTCCACCGCGACATGCTGGCGCTGGAGACCGAGATGGCGGAGCCCAAGCACCAGGCCCGTGCGAACGAGGAACTGGCCGCGGCGTGGGCGCGGGTGTTCGACGCGTGCGCCGACCTGCCGCAGCGGCCGGCGCCGCACCTCGTTCGGTCGCTGCACCTCGCGGTGTGGGGCGGCCGGCGATACGCGATGCTGGTGCAGCTGGATGCCGGCGCGATGGCCGGGTGGGCCGCCGACATGGCGCGGCTGTGCCGCGCAGCCGTGCAGGCGAACGAAAGGCCCCCGGCCGCCTGAGGTGGCCGGGGGCCTGCGTGACGGCGAAGGTCAGACCTTCGTGGCGTCGCGCAGGGCCTTCACCTGATCGTGGTTCGCGCGGGCGCCTTGCAGCTGGCGCTCGATCACGGCACGCACGTCCGCGGGCAGGTCGGGTTCCTGGGCCGCCTTGCGGAAGGTGTTGACGGCCTTGTCCTCGCCACGCTCGCATTCCGCGAGGATGGCGTGGTCGTCATGGGCACTCGTGGAGATCGCGGCCTTCACCGCGACCCAGCCGCGGTGCATCGCGCCGAGCGCGGTGCCGTCGTCCTCGGGTTCGCCGCCGTACTGGCGCACGAGCGCCTGCAGTTCGGCGGCACCCGCTGCGCACGAGGCCGCGCGGCTGTTCAGCGTGGCCTTCACGTTGGCGGAGTGCGCCCGTTCGGCGCTGGTGCGGAAGCCGTACTCGCCGTCCTTCGTCGTTTCGATCAGGTCGTTCAGGATGTCGACGATGTCGTCCTTGTCCATGGGATGCTCCTTTCGGGGTGGGGTGTCCACAGAGCATCGGCCAACGGCGGGGCGGGGGGTACCGGAGGTGATCGCGATGTCGCGTGCGACTGGGCCTACAGGGGCTCGGCGAGGTCCAGCGCATCGCGCAGTTTCGCCCAGGCCGTGTCGCCCAGGAGGGACCGCGCCGAAAGCAGCACAGGCTCCCGCGCCTCGGGCGGCAAGCCGGTGATCAGCTGCGCGCGCTCGGTCGGGTTGAACGCCGGCAGCATCCAGCGCAGCCACAGGGTCATCTCGTCGGCGTCGATGCTCGCCAGGATGCGGCCCTCGATCGCGGCCAGTTCGTCGTCGCCGCAGGCCGCCCACAGCACCTGGTTGTGCCGTGTCTCCTCCACATCCATGTGCTCGAAGTTCTCGGCGACGAAGGCGGCCAGCTGCCGGTACAGGCGATGGGCCGTCGGGGCCGCGGGCTCGGCACGCAGCACGGCGGCCTGCGTGCGCAGCATGGCGATCGCGTCGAGGTGCTCGCGGTGCTCCATCGCGATGCGGCCGCTGGCGCCGCGCTGGTGGATCTCGAGCGTGGGATGGATGAAGTCGTTCTCGTGCTGCAGGTGGCGGCTCGCGGCCTCCAGCAGCGCCTCGAGCTGGGCGAGGCCGGTGGCCAGGTCCTGCTCGTCGGTGAGGTCGAGCCGGCTCAGCTGCGACAGCGTGTCGGTCATGAACAGGCGCAGGGCCTTGTGGATCGGGGCGTAGAGGTCGTAGCGGGGCAGGGTGTTCATGGCGAGCCGGGGTGTGGAGGCAGGGACCCCAGTGTTGCGACGCGCAGGAGAACCGGCATCGCTCCGACGAGCCATCGCGGCGCCTGCGGCGATGGCTCTTCATGGGCGGAGGTCCTGGCCTGTCGGATGGATGGCGGCGGGCCGACCGATCGGCACAGTGCCTTCGCTCATCCACCCGACCGGAGTCCCGATCATGAAACCGCTCCTCCTCCTGCCGCTCCTGGGCGCCGCGCTGGCCGCCCAGGCGGCCGACCCCGCCCCGCGCGACCGCATCGAACGCGGCCGCTACCTCGTCACCACCAGCGGCTGCGCGGACTGCCACACGCCGTTGAAGATGGGGCCGCGCGGTCCCGAGCCCGATGCCGCGCGCACGCTGGCCGGCCACCCCGAGGGCCTGGTGATGCCGCCCGTGCCGGCGCTGCCGGCCGGGCCGTGGCAGGTCGTGTCGTCAGCGACGAACACGGCGTGGGCCGGTCCGTGGGGCGTGAGCTTCACGGCCAACCTGACACCCGATCGCGAGACGGGCCTGGGCCTCTGGAGCGAACAGGACTTCGTGCTGACCCTGCGCGAAGGCCGCCACGTGGGCCGCGGCCGCCCGCTGCTGCCGCCGATGCCTCCCGCGTACGGCCAGATGACCGACGCCGACCTGAAGGCGATGTACGCCTACCTGCAGACGCTGCCCCCCATCCGCAACCGCGTGCCGGCCCCGCTGCCGCCGGCCGCCCGCTGAACCGACCCCGAGGAACCGACCATGGCCTCCCCCTTCTTCCGCTCCACCCTGTCCCTGTTCGCCTTCGCCGCACTGACCGCGTGTGGTGGCGACGATGCCGACGTCACCACCGGCACGTCGGACCCAACGCCGTCCGCGGCCGCGGGCTTCACCTTCACGCTCGACACCAGCAAGGCCGTCGTGTGGCAGGGCCGCGAGGCCACCGTCGCCGTCGCCGTGCAACGCGACCCCGGCTTCACGGCGGGCATCCAGTTCAGCGCCGAAGGCCTTCCCGCGGGCACGACCGCGGCGGCGCTGCACGTGCCCGCCGACGGCACCTCCGGCACGCTGACGCTGCAGGCGGCGGCCACCGCTCCACATTCGCTGCCGACCGGTGTCACCGTGAAGGGCACCGCCGGCGCGGCCCAGGCCACCAAGCCGTTGACGGTGACCGTGCGCGGCGAGGCGGGCGACGTCGACACCAGCTTCGGTGGCGGCACCCTCGTAACCCCGGGCGGTCTCACCGACGACGACGTGCGCGGCGTGGCCGTGCAGGCCGACGGCAAGGCCGTGGTGGCCGGATTCGGCGTGGCCACGGTCGCCACCGGCACCGACTTCCTGCTGGTGCGCCACCTGCGCGATGGCGGCCTCGATCCGGGCTTCGGCAACGGCGGGCGTGTCGCCACCGCCTTCGGCAATGCGGGCCGCAGCGACGAGGCCCAGGCCGTGGCCGTCCAGCCCGACGGGAAGATCCTCGTCGCGGGCAGCAGCGACCAGGGCGCCACCGGCTACGACTTCGCGCTGGCCCGCTACAACACCGACGGGTCGCTCGACACGACCTTCGGCAACGGCGGCCGCGTGACGACCTCGTTCGGCGCCGGTGCCGACAAGGCCTGCGCACTGCTGCTGCAGCCCGACGGCCGGATCGTGCTCGCCGGCGACAGCAGCCAGGGCGCCAACGGCAGCGACTTCGCGCTGGCCCGCTACCACAGCGACGGCAGCCTCGACACCGGCTTCGGCACGGGCGGCAAGGTGCTCACGGCCATCGGCAGCGACGGCGCCCGCGAGACCGTCTACGCGCTCGCCCTGCAGACCGTGGGTGGCGTGCCGCGTCTCGTCGCGGTGGGCGGGGAAGGCGACTTCATCGCCGCGGCCTACCGCGCCGACGGCTCGGTGGACACGACCTTCGGCACCGCCGGCATCGTGCGCGGGCTGTTCGGCAGCGTGACCGGCGCTGCGCGCGGGGTGGTCGTGACGACGGACAACCGGCTCGTGCTCGCCGGCCACCGCGACCACGACTTCGCCGCGGTGCGCCTGCTGCCCGCGGGTGGGCTCGACACGGGTTTCGGCACCGGGGGCCGTGCGGTCATCGCCGTGAGCGCCGACAACTGGGACGAGTCCACGGCCCTGGTGCAGCAAACCGACGGCAAGCTGCTGCTGGGCGGCTGGACCTACACCGGCAACAGCTCCAGCGCCGACACGGTGCTCGTGCGCCTGAATGCCGACGGCCGTGCCGACACGGCCTTCGGTCCCGGCGGCATCCGCACCACGGCGGTGGCGACCGGCACGAAGACCGACGCGGGTCGTGCGCTCGTGCTGCAACCGGACGACCGGGTGCCGACGGTGCGCGTGCTGCAGGCCGGCGAGGCCAACGGCAGCGACCTCGATGTCGTGCTGATGCGCCACTGGCTCTGAGCCGGGTCCCGGGCGCGGCGCAGTTCCCTAGAATCAGCTCGCCCGCCGCCGCCCCGCATGGACACCCGCATCCCGACCGCCCGCGCCAGCAAGTACCGCATCCCGCGTTCGCGCCGGGATGCCGTGCCGCGCCCGGTCCTGCTGGCGCGCACGCTGGAGCAGGTCGCCGAGGCCCGGCTCGTGCTGGTGCAGGCACCGGCGGGCTTCGGCAAGACGACGCTGCTGGTGCAACTCGCCGCCGCGCTCGCGGCTGGTTCGGGGCGGGAGATCGTCTGGGTGTCGCTCGACGCCGAGGACAACGACGCCAACCGCCTGTTCGCCGCGTTGTTCGGCGCCCTCGACGCCCTGGACCTGCCCTGGCCGGTTCCACCGGCCACGGTGCTGGCGCAGCTGCAGGACGCGAGTCCTGCTGCACGCACCGCGCTGGGGCCGCTGATCGATGCCCTCGGGGGCCGGCCCGACACACGCATCGCCCTCGTGCTGGACGACCTGCACCACGTCACCGACGCAGCGGCGCTTCAACTGCTCGACACGCTGATCGCCCGCGCACCGCCCGAACTCTGCGTCTTCATCGGAAGCCGTGTCACGCCGCCGCTGTCGCTCGCACGCTGGCGGGCGGGCGGCGAACTCGTGGAGCTGGGGTTCGAGGACCTGCAGTTCGACCTCGACGCGGCCCAGGCCCTGTGCCGGCTGCGCGGGCTGGACGCGCCATCCGACGAGGCGCTGCAGGCCGCGCTGGCGCGCACCCATGGCTGGGTCGCCGGCCTGCACCTGATGCTGGGCAGCGCGCGCGACCGCGCCGGGCTGCCTTCGCTGATCGGTCCGGCGGCCCACCGCCATCTGTTCGACTACTTCGCGCAGGAAGTGCTGGCCGAGCTGCCCGCGCCGCTGCAGCAGTTCGCGCTCCACAGCAGCGTGCTGCCCGAACTCAGCCCCGCGCTGTGCCAGGCCGTGACCGGGCGGGCCGACGCGAGGGCGGTGCTCGACACGCTGTTCGGGCGCCAGCTGTTTCTGAGCGCGCTGGACGAGGCGGTGCCGGTGCTGCGCTTCCACGACCTGTTCCGGGACTTCCTGCATGGCGAGCTGGAACGCCGCGAACCCGGGATGGCCACGGAACTGCATGCCCGCGCCGCCGCGGCCGAGACCCGTGCCGAGCGCGCCGTGCCGCACTGGCTCGCGGCGGGGCGCTGGGCCGAGGCGCTCGCCGCGCTGCGCCACATGGCCGACGGGCTGCTGGCCGTCGGTGGCACCCATCGCCTCGAGCGCTGGCTCGAACAACTGCCCGCCGAGTGGCGCGAGCCGCAGGCCGACGCGGCGCTGCTGCGCGGCCTGTGCGCCTGGTCGCGCTGGGACTGGGTGCATGCGCGCGACGAGTTCCAGCGCAGCCACGACACCTTCGTGTGCCACGGCCAGACGCGAGATCGTTTCGTCGCGCTGGGCATGCTGGGCGCATGCCACAACGCCCTCGGCGACCTGGCGCGGGCCGAGGAGGCGATCACCGCGGCGGCCGACGCACGGCTGCCCCCGGTCCTGCAGGTGTTCTTCGACTCGCTGGTCGCCTGGAACGGCGTGGCGCGCGGAGACGCGCCCGCGGTGCTCGCGGGCCTGTCCGCGATGGCGGACAACGCCGCGCTGGCCCCCGAGGCCCGGTATCCCAACATCGTGGACATGAGCTACGGGCACTTCATCGGCCTGCCCGGCACGCGGCCGCTGATGGCGCGGCTGCGGCAGCTGTGCCGCGGCGACCGGGTGGACGAGGTGCACGTGCCGGCGCTGGACGCCTGGCTGGCCTTCTGGCACGGCGAACCCGGTTCGGCGCGCGAGGCGCTGCAGCTCCTGCTGCAGCGGCAGCGCCACCTGCCCGGTGACGTGATGCTGGGCATCAGCGCGCTGCACCTGCACAGCCTGCACCTGGCCGCGCAGGGGTTCGGCACCGAGGCGCTGGCCAGCATCGCGCAGGTGCCGGGCATGATGACCCCCGGCTACAGCCAGGGCTGGCGGCGCACCTACCTCCATGCGCAGGCCCGCCTCCATTGGCGCGCGGAGGATGCCGACGGGCTCGCCACGCTGTTGCCCGAACTGGTCCGGCCGCGTTCGACGCGGGAGTGGCCGGTGCTGGACACCGGTGCGGCGCTGGTCCAGGGACAGCTGGCGCTGCTGCGCGGTGACCTCGCCGTCGCACGGCAATGGCTGGAGCGCGCGGTGGTGCTGCAAGGCGGCGGCCGGCTGCCGGCCTTCATGGGCGATGCGCGGTTCGCGCTGGCCGTGTGCCGTGCCGCGCAGGGCGAGCCGGATGCCGCGGCCGAGGCGCTGGACGAGGTGTTGTCGGAGGCCATCGACGACGAAGGCCTCGGCTTGCTGCTGGAGCCGTCCGGCCGGTTGTACCCGCTGTGGGAGGCGCTGGCATCCCGCCTTCGCTGCCCGCCCGCGGCACAGGCCCGGCTGCGCCGCCGCCTGTCGGCATGGCAGGGAGAGAGCGAGAGCCTGCCGGCCGACACGATGCCGCTCGAGGACGATCCGCTGTCGTTGCGCGAGCGCGAGGTGCTGGCGCTGCTCGCCGAGGGCCAGAGCAACAAGCTCATCGCCCGCGCGCTCGACCTCAGCCTGCACACGGTCAAGCGCCACGTCGCGAACATCCTGACCAAGCTCGCCCTCGAAAGCCGCACGCAGGCGGCGGCCTGGTGGCTCCGGCGCTGAACTGCGCCTTCGCGGGCTGCCGCATGGCTCCACCGAGCGATGCCGCCGCAGCCGGCGATGCCCAAGATGGACGCCATCGACACCCACGATGGAGCCTTCCCATGATCCGACTCGGCCCTCTCTCCCACCTGCCGGCGCGGCCGCGATGAGGCCGCTCATCGCCGTGGTCGGTGCCACCGGCGCACAAGGCGGCGGCCTCGTGCGTGCGCTGCTGCGCGACCCGGCGCAGCGCTTCGCCGTGCGGGCGCTGACCCGGCGGCCCGGCGAGCGCGCCGCGCGTGCGCTGGCCCAGGCCGGCGCCGAGGTCGTGGCCGCGGACCTCGACTGTCCCGGCACGCTGGCCGGTGCGCTCGAGGGGGCCTGGGGTCTCTTCGGTGTCACCGACTTCTGGGAACACTTCAGCCCCGAACGCGAACTGCGCCAGGCGGCCGCGCTCGCCGAGGCCGCGGCCCGGGCCGGCGTTCAGCACATCGTCTGGTCCACGCAGGAGGACACCCGCGGCGGCGCGGCCGCGTGGCGTGTGCCGCAGATGGATGCCAAGGGCCAGGCCGACACGTTCTTCCGCAGCCTGCCGACCACGTTCGTGCTGCCGTCCTTCTATTGGGACAACCTGATCCAGCTGGGCCTGCACCCGCGCCGCGAGGCGGACGGCAAGCTGCGCTGGCGCCTGCCCATCGGCGGGGCCCGGTTGTGCGGCATCGCGGCGGAGGACATCGGCGGTTGCGTGGCCGCGCTGTTCAACCAGGGGCCGGCCTGCGTGGGGCAGCGCATCGGCCTGGCCGCCGCACAGTTGACGGGGGCGCAGATGGCCGACGTGCTGTCGCACGCGCTGGGCGAGCGCGTGCGACACGACCCGATGCCGGTCGAGGACTTCGGTCGGCAGCCGTTCCCGGGCGCCTTCGAGATGGCGGGCTGCTTCGCCCATCAGCAGCACGACGAGGCCCGCTATGGCGCGGCCCGTTCGCCCGATGTGGCGCGGGCGTTGCACCCGGGCCTGATGGACTTCACCTGCTGGACACAGTCGCGTGCGGACGTGCTGCGCCCGCTGTGCGAAGGGTGAGCCCCAAAGCAAAGAGCCACCCGAAGGTGGCTCTTGCGTTGTTTGGTGGCGCTTCAGGGATTCGAACCCCGGACCTGCGGATTATGATTCCGTCGCTCTAACCGACTGAGCTAAAGCGCCTAAGCCTCACATTATAACCACGCAATCGGGGACTCGGCTACTCTCTCGTCTCGGGTCTCATCCAAGCATTTCACATGTTCAGTTTTTTCAAGAAGAAATCCCCCCCGTCCGACGCGCCGCCGGCCGCCGCGCCCGCCGTCGACACGGGGGAGGAGAAGCGCAGCTGGGTCGACCGGCTGCGCAGTGGCATCGGACTGGGGGACACGCCCGTCGAGGCCACGCCCGCGCCCGCGCCTGCGCCGGCCGCCCCCGTCATTCCGGCGCCGGCCCCCGCGCCCGTGGTCGCTGCGCCGGTCCCGGTTCAGGCCCCGGCTCCGGTTCCGGTTCCGGCACCCGTGCCCGCCGAACCACCGGTGTCCGCCGAAGCCGTGGCCGAACGCCGCACCTGGCTCGACAAGCTGCGCACCGGGCTGCGCAAGACCGGCTCCAGCATCACGCAGGTGTTCACCGGCACGCAGATCGACGATGCCCTCTATGAAGACCTCGAGGCCGCGCTGCTCATGGCGGACGCCGGCGTCAAGGCCACGGAGTTCCTGCTGAAGGACCTGAAGTGGCGGGTGAAGGAGGCGAAGGCCACCGACCCGGCCGCGGTGAAGGGGCTGCTGGCCGATGCCATCACCGACCTGCTGGCGCCCCTCGAGAAGCCGCTCGAGATCGGCGAGGCCACGCCCACCGTGATGATGGTGGTGGGGGTCAACGGTGCCGGCAAGACGACGAGCATCGGCAAGCTCACGCGCCATCTGGCCGACGGCGGTCAGAAGGTGTTGCTGGCTGCGGCCGACACGTTCCGCGCCGCCGCCCGCGAGCAGCTCGCGGTGTGGGCCGACCGCGCCGACAAGCCGGGTGCGCCGGCCGTGGCGGTGGAGATCGTGTCGCAGGAAAGCGGCGATCCGTCGTCGGTGAGCTTCGATGCCGTGGTGGCGGGCAAGTCCCGCGGCTGCGACGTGGTGATCGCCGACACCGCGGGCCGCCTGCCCACGCAGCTCCACCTGATGGAGGAGCTGAAGAAGATCAAGCGCGTGATCGGCAAGGCCCAGGACGGGGCGCCGCACGAGGTGCTGCTGGTGGTCGACGGCAACACCGGGCAAAACGCGCTGCAGCAGGTCAAGGCGTTCGACGATGCGCTTCAGCTCACCGGGCTGATCATCACGAAGCTCGATGGCACGGCGAAGGGTGGGGTGCTGGCGGCCATCGCGCGCGAGCGGCCCGTCCCGGTGTACTTCGTGGGCGTGGGTGAGAAGCTGGAAGACCTGCAGACCTTCAGCGCGCGTGAGTTCGCCCAGGCCGTCCTGAGCTGATCAGGCAGTCCCCCGAACGATGTCATCCCGGCCTGCGCCCACTGCTGTCCGGGGGAAGCGAGACGACCTCAAAACACTCGTCATCCCGGCGAAGGCCGGGACCCACTGGGGGCGTTGAGCGTGCGTGGCATCGAGTGATCTGGCGTGGAGATTTCTCTTTGGGAGAGGCCGCGCCGGGTCTCGGCCCGGCAGCCGACCCACTTTCTCACGCGAGAAAGTGGGCAAAGAGCGCCCCCGATCTGGCGGTCCTGCCCGGCTGCGCCGGTCAGGACTGCTCTGCGGTGCTCGCGGCTTGGGGCTTCGCCCACAACTCGCCCTGACGGGCTCAAACAAGTGGGCTCGGCCGCCGCTGCGCGGCGGCGACCCCAAGCCGCTGCGCTCCTCGACGCCTCCAACGGGGGGTGAAGAGCCCCGGGCTCGCTTCGCATCGTGCTCGAGGAGGCGCACATCGCCTGCGGCGATGTGCTGCCAGGGACAGGTTCGACGTGGGCGAGCCGACGGTGTCGATCGAGTCGCCGCAAGCGCGCCGATTTTCCCCGGACAGCAATGGGCCTGCGCCGGGATGACGTGTTTTCGGGTGTTGGAGAAGCGTCTCTCAGCCCTTGCGCGGCTGCGGCGCCCCCGCCCCGGCGCGAGGTGCCGGCACGTTGCCGAGCGGCACCGCCGCCGAGTCGAGGTTGTCGAACCAGGTGGACGGCGGCGGATCGCGCTGTTCCATTTCGGCGTCCAGCATGGCGTCGGCCTCGATGGGGTCGTTGAGGCGCGGCGGCACGGGTGCGGCGGAGGCGTCTTCCGCGGCCCCCTTGGCGGGCGCCAGGATCAGATCGCGGGCCGCGGCCGGCGTGGGAATGGAGTCCTCGTACCAGACGTGCATCGGGATGTTCGCCGCGGCGATGACCCGGTCCACGCGGGCGTGGCGCTGGCGGGCGCGGCTGCTTTCCTTGCCGTCCTCGGCGCGCACGTCAACGACGGCGATGACCTGCGACGCGGCATCGCACACGACGATGTCGACCGATTTCAGCCCCACGCGGCGCAGCCACTCGGAATACGAGTTGCGGGTGGGCACCTTCATGAACCGCGACAGCGGCACCTGCGCCAGGATCATGTGGTCGGGCAGGGCGGTGCGCAGCACGAACCAGGCCTTGCGTTCGGCCGGGGTGAGCACGCGCGTGGCCTGGGGCGGCCAGCCGGCCACCGTGTCGAGGGCGTCCATGCCACGGGCCTTCTGGCCCTTCGGCTTGCGCTGGGCGGGCGCAGCGGGGCGGCGTGCCCGTTGCACCAGCACCAGCAGGGCGACCAGCAGCACGAGCCCCGCAATGATCAGCAGTTCCATCTCACGTCGTCGTTAGGGGGGAATGGGTAACCTTAACGTTCGATGAACGCGCGGTCAATTGCGGTAAGTGCGTGCAAATGTCACGTCAGCGCAACCCGGCCGGGCCGCCCAGGCCTTTCATGCCACCCATGCGCTTCATCATCTTCATGAGGCCGCCGCCCTTCATCTTCTTCATCATCCCCTGCATCTGCTCGAACTGGTTGAGCAGGCGGTTGACGTCCTGGACCTGCACGCCTGCGCCCGCGGCGATGCGGCGCTTGCGGGTGGCCTTGAGCAGTTCGGGCTTGCGGCGTTCGAGCGGGGTCATCGAGTTGATGATGCCCTCCATGCGCCGCACGTCACGTTCGGCGCGGTCCATGTCGGCCTGGCCCGCCTTGGCGGCCATCTGCGTGGGCAGCTTGTCCATCAGGCCGGCGAGGCCGCCCATCTTCTTCATCTGGCTGATCTGCGAGAGGAAGTCGTTCAGGTCGAAGTTGTCGCCCGACTTGAGCTTCTCGGCGAGCTTCTGGGCCGCGGCGACGTCGACGCCCTTCTGCACCTCCTCGACCAGCGCGACGATGTCGCCCATGCCGAGCACCCGGCCGGCGTGGCGCGAGGCGTCGAACACCTCGAGGCCGTCGATCTTCTCGCTGACCCCCGCGAACTTGATGGGCACGCCGGTGACCTGGCGCACCGACAGCGCGGCACCGCCGCGCGAGTCGCCGTCGGTCTTGGTCAGCACGATGCCGGTGAGCGGCAGCGCTTCCTTGAACGCACGGGCGGTGTTGATGGCGTCCTGGCCCTGCATGGCGTCGACGACGAACAGGGTCTCGACCGGGTCGACGGCCTTGTGCAGCTCGGCGATCTCCTTCATCAGCGCTTCGTCGATGGCCAGGCGGCCGGCCGTGTCGAGCAGCAGCACGTCGAAATAGTGGCGGCGGGCGTGGTCGAGTGCGGCGCGCGCGATGTCGACCGGCTTGTCGGTGGGCGTGGACGGGAACCACTCGGCGCCGGCCTGCTTCGTCACCGTCTTGAGCTGCTCGATGGCGGCGGGGCGGTACACGTCGGCGGAGACCGTGAGCACCTTCTTCTTGCGCTTCTCGATCAGGTGCTTGGCGAGCTTGGCCGTGGTGGTGGTCTTGCCCGCGCCCTGCAGGCCGGCCATCAGGATCACCGCCGGGGGCTGGGCGGCGAGGTTGATGTCGGAGACCCCCTCGCCCATCGTGGCGGTGAGTTCGCGGTTGACGATGCCGACGAGCGCCTGGCCCGGCGACAGCGAGCCGACCACTTCGGCGCCGAGCGCCTTTTCCTTGACCCGGGCGATGAAGTCGCGCACCACGGGGAGGGCCACGTCGGCCTCGAGCAGGGCCATGCGCACTTCGCGCAGCATGTCCTGGACGTTGTCTTCGGTGATGCGGGCCTGGCCGCGCATCGTCTTGACGAGGCGACTCAGGCGGTCGGTGAGGGTGGAGGCCATGGGGGGGGCGCGGTCCGGAATGCGGGCACGCGAAAGTACACTGTGGCGATGATTTTATCGTCGGGCCTGCCCGCCTCCTTCACGAACCCCGCCACGATCGCGCTGTGGGTACCCAGCCTGCTGGCGCTGGTCGCCTATGGCGCCGCGGTGTGGTGGCGCGACACCGGGGGCGACGGACCCCGTCTGGCCCTGCTGATCGGCTGGGCCGCGCACGCCGCGGCCATCGTGGTGGACATGGCCGGCATCGGCACCGGGGTGACCGGCGCCCGGTTCGGCTTCGCCCCGGCGCTGTCGGCCACGCTGTGGCTCGTGCTGGCGGTCTACGTCGTCGAGAGCCAGTGGGTGCCGCTGCCCGGCGTGCGGCGCACGCTGGCGATGCTGGGCATGGCCGCGGTGGTGCTGGCCGCGCTGTTCCCCGGCGAGTTCCGCCCGCAGATCGCCTCGCCGTGGGCGCCGGTCCACTGGGCCCTCGGCATCGCCTCGTACGGCCTGTTCGGCGCCGCGGTGCTGCATGCCGCCATGCTCGACGCGGCCGAGCGCCGCCTGCGCCTGAAACTGCAGTCGCCCTCCGCCACGCCCATGGGCATGCCGCTGCTCCGCCTGGAGCGGCTCACCTTCCAGTTCGTGGCCGCCGGCTTCGCGCTGCTCTCGGCCACGCTGCTGCTCGGCTGGTGGTTCGCGAACCCCTGGCGCTGGGACCACAAGGCCGTGCTGTCCGTGCTCGGCTGGCTCGTGTTCGCCGGCCTGCTGATCGGCCGGCTCAAGCTGGGCTGGCGCGGCCGTCCGGCGCTGCGCTGGCTGTACGCGGGGGCGGCGCTGCTGCTGCTCGCCTACGTCGGCTCCCGCTTCATGCTCGAGATCGTGTTCCAGCGCGCCCCGTACGGGGCCTGATCATCCGGGACCATTCCATGGCAAGACTCATCTTCTTCGCAGTGCTGTTCCTGGTGCTGTTCCTGCTGCTCAAGCATTTCACCCGCCGCCGTGACCGTGACGACACGGGCACCCCGGCCGCCCCGCCTCCCGCAGACGCAGCCGACCCGTCGCCGGTCATGGTGGCCTGCGCGCACTGCGGCGTCCACCTGCCGCGCACCGAAACCCTGGCCGGACCGGACGGCGTGTACTGCAGCGAGGCCCACCGGGCCGCCGCCGCCCGCGGCCCCGGAAACGACCGATGAGCGCCGGCTCGCCGAAGCCCGCAGAACGCAGTCCCCGCGAAGAACGCCGCCGGGCCGCCCGGCGTGCCATGCAGCCGCGCGAGGAGTCGTGGTTCGGCGCGCTCGGGGTCGCGGGCGACACCCAGGCGCCCGAGGACGGCTGGGTCGACGCGCCGGAGTCCCGGCACGACGGCGACTGGCAGGCCGTGGGCGCGAAGGAATCGGAGTCCCGTTTCCTGAGCCGCCAGGCGCGGCGCATCGTGGGCAGCGGCCAGTCGGCGTTCCAGCGCATCTACGGCGCGTTCCTCAGTGCGCGGGCCACGCTGGGCCTGGCCCTCGTGCTGTCGGTCGTGATCAGCAGCGCGTTCGGCAACCGCCCGCCGATCCTCGTGGCGGCGATCTGCGTCGCGTACGCGGCCATCACGTGCAGCATGTGGCTGTTCCCCCGCGTGCGGCCCGCGGTGCGGCCGAGCACGCTCGCGCGGCTGCGCAGCCCGCAATGGATCGCCACCATCGGGGTCGACATCGTCTGTTTCGTCGGCTTGCATGCCGTGTCGCCGGCCTCGTCGCTCAACTACGTGGCCCTGCTCGTGCTGCCGGTGCTGATGGCCGGCGTGCTCACGCCGCGCCTGATGGCGTTCGCCACCACCGCCTGCATCACGCTCGCGCTGCTGGCACTCGCCGCGTTCGGCGTGGTCAAGGGGGGCGATCTCACCGTGCTGCTCACCCAGGCCGGGCTTGCGGGCGCCGGGCTGTTCGTCGTCACCATCCTCGCCGGCGAACTCGCCGGCCGGCTCGCCCGCGAGGAGCTGACCGCCCGGGGCAGCCTCGAGCTCGCGCGGCAGCAGGCGCAGCTCAACCGCCTCGTGATCGAGGAGATGACCGAGGGCGTGATCGTCGTCGACCGCCGGGGCCGCGTCCGCGCGGCGAACCCAGCGGCACGGGGGCTGCTGGTCACCGAGGGTCTGTCGAGCGAGGCGCCGTTCCAGCTGTGGGGGGTGGACGCGTGGTCGGCCCTCGTGAAATCGGTCGAGCGGGCATTCTCGGACGGGCGCTGGCCGGAAGGCGGGCGCGACGTGGTGCTGACGTTCGACTCCGGCGTCACGCGCACGCTGCGCCTGCGGGTGCGGTTCACGCGCCGCCGCGAGTCCAACGCCACCGAGGAACTGTGCGTGCTGTTCCTGGAGGACGTGCGCAGCGTGCAGGCGCGCACCCGGCAGGAGAAGCTGGCGGCGATGGGGCGGGTGTCCGCCGGCATCGCCCACGAGATCCGCAACCCGCTCGCGGCCATCTCGCAGGCCAACGCCCTGATGGCCGAGGACGCCACCACGCCCAGCCAGCGGCAGCTCACGCGCATGGTCACGGACAACGTGGAGCGCCTCAAGCGCATCGTCGACGACGTGATGGAGGTCTCCCCCGGCGCCGCGCGCGAGCCGGAGGTGATCGACGTCACCGCGCTGGTGGCGTCCACCTGCAGCGAATGGGCGCGCACCGTGGAACTGCCGCTCGGCGAGCAGAGCGTGCTGCGCGTGGACCTGCCCACGCAACCGGTCGGCGTGCTGTTCGACCCCGAGCACCTGCGGCGCGTGCTCGTGAACCTGCTCGACAACGCCAAGCGCCATGCGAGCAACGTCCCCGGCGCCGTGCGGGTGCGCCTGAGCGTGCGGGACGACTCCCGGGCCGTGGTGAGCGTGCTCAGCGACGGCCAGCCCATCCCGCCGGATGTGGAACGTTACCTCTTCGAACCGTTCTTTTCGACGCGCAGCCGCGGAACGGGCCTGGGCCTGTATATTTGCCGCGAATTGTGCGAACGTTACGGCGCGCGCATCGACTACCGGGTCCGGCCGCCGGCCGAACCCAACCGAAACGAGTTTTTCGTGGCCATGCGCCGCCAGCCCCTGCCCACCGGCGGCGTCGGCGAAGCCCGATTGCACCTGACCTCATGACCGTATGAGCTCCCCCTCGCATTTCAGCCTGCTGGTCATCGACGACGAGCCCGACCTGCGCACCCTCTACGAGCTGACGCTGCTGCGGGAAGGCTACGACGTCGAGACCGCCGGCACCGTCGAGGACGCCTGGCTGCACCTGAAGGACCGCACGTACAGCGCCGTCATCACCGACATGCGCCTGCCCGATGGAACCGGTCTCGACCTGCTGCGCCGCCTCGAGGAGGCGGGCCGCCGCGAGAAGGCCATCGTCATCACCGCGTATGGTTCGGCCGAGAACGCGGTCGAGGCGCTGAAGTCCGGTGCGTACGACTACCTCACGAAGCCGGTCGACCTGAAGCAGTTCCGTGCCGTCGTCGCCTCGGCGCTCGGCCGCGGCGCAGGCTCCCCCACGGTGGTGCCGGCGAACCTGCCGTCCGAGAACGGCAAGGCGCCCGCGGCGCCGTTCCCGCAGGGCCTCGCCACGGGACCCGCGGTGGCCGTGTCGGACCCGCCCGCGCCGCCCCTGAGCCCGGCGCTCGCGCGCATGGCGGGGCAGTCGTCGGCCATCCAGCAGGTGAGGGCGCTCGTCGAGAAGGTCGCGCGCAGCATGGCGCCCGTGCTCGTCAACGGCGAGTCCGGCACCGGCAAGGAACTCGTGGCCCGCGCCATCCACGAAGTGAGCCCGCGCGGCGAGGAGCCGTTCATCGCGGTCAACTGCAGCGCCATCCCGGAACACCTGCTCGAGGCCGAGTTCTTCGGCTACCGCAAGGGCGCGTTCACCGGCGCCGCCGACGACCGCGAGGGCTTCTTCCAGGCGGCCGACGGCGGCACGCTGTTCCTCGACGAGATCGGCGAGTTGCCGCTCGCGATGCAGAGCAAGCTGCTGCGCGCCATCCAGGAACGGTCGGTGCGACCGGTGGGGGCGGTGACGGAACAGGCGGTCAACGTGCGCCTCGTCAGTGCCACCCACAAGGACCTGGGCGCGGAGGTGCATGCCGGCCGGTTCCGCCAGGACTTGTACTACCGCCTGAACGTGATCCAGATCCGCGTGCCCGCACTGCGCGAGCGGCTGGAAGACCTGCCGTCCATCTGCGAACGGGTGCTCGACCGCATCGCGCGCGATGCCGGCGTATCGCCCGCGCCGCGCGTGTCCCGCGAGGGCCTGCTGCACCTGAGCCGCTACGGCTTCCCGGGCAACGTGCGCGAACTCGAGAACCTGCTGCACCGCGCGGTGGCCCTCACCGGCGCCGAGACCATCGGCGTGGCCGACCTCGGCGTGCCCGAGCTGGCCCTCGGCCAGGGCGAGCCGGAACTGCGCCTGCCCGCCGAGCCGGAGCCCGTGCGCACCGAGCCCGCACGGCCGGCCGCGCCCGTGCAGCAGCCGCTGCCCACGAACCTCGCCGCCTACCTCGACGAGGTCGAGCGCGACGTGCTCGACCGCGCGCTCGAACGCTACCGCTACAACCGCACCGCCGCGGGCGCGAGCCTCGGCCTGTCGCTGCGCCAGATGCGCTACCGCATGGCGCGCCTGGGCGTGAACGTCGGTGGTGACACCGACGGCAACGACACCGACCGGGGCGACGAGGGTTGACCCCTTGCTGACGCTCGACGATTCCGGCTGGATGTCGGGCGTGCGCCACTGCGTGTCGCCCAACTTCGGGCCGCGGCCCGAGGGCACGGAGGTCGACCTCGCGGTCGTGCACTCCATCAGCCTGCCGCCGGGGCAGTACGGCGGCGGCGAGATCGAGCAGCTTTTCACGAACCGCCTCGACTGGAACGCCCACCCGTACTTCGGCGAGATCCGCGGCATGGAGGTCTCGGCCCACTTCGTGGTGGCCCGCGACGGCGGCATCGTCCAGTACGTCTCCACGCGCGACCGCGCGTGGCACGCGGGACGCTCCAGCTGGCTCGGCCGCGAGAACTGCAACGACTACTCCGTCGGCATCGAACTCGAGGGGCTCGAAGGCGAGACCTTCGAGCCCGTGCAGTACGAGCGCCTCGCCGACCTGCTGATCGCGCTGCTGCGGCGCCTGCCGCTGCGTTCGGTGGCCGGCCACGAGCACGTGGCGCCAGGGCGCAAGTTCGACCCCGGCGCCGGCTTCGACTGGCCCGCGCTCATCGATCGACTGGGCTGGCCCGGTCGGTATTTTCCCGAGGCGGTGCGCGGCACGCGTTGAAACGCTTCACCGGGACGGTGCGGCGGTCGCCTTTGCAAAGCGTTCATCCATGCGGTCTCGCGGGCCGAATGCCCGCCTGAGCGAGCAGGCGCGCCACTTGCCGGCATGGAATGCCGTTGCGATCGGCCCTGTGCGGCAGTGCTGCTCCGCATCAAGGCGGCGATGCACCGCCGGGGTGCCGCAGTGCACTCTCCCTGACGTGATGTGGCACGCTAGCGGTAGTGCTTGTACCTCGAAGAACCCCCAGATATAGTGTCCTTCGTGTTATCCTTTCGTCCCTGGAAAACGCCGCTCCATGCACACGCTCGTTGGATCCTCCTGGGTTGGTCCGAGTCTGTCCCGCAAGGGAGTGGTGTTCGCTCCCGGTGTCTCCCTGGCACCGTCCAGCCGCTCTTTTCCGCCGCTCTTTCCGTTTTTCCTGTCCCGTGCGACTCGCATCTTCCGGACCGGTGCCCAAGCGCCCGCTCCGTGGCAGCGCCATTGCGGCCCGCCGGCCTGATGTGAACCCCACCGAATCCGAATCTGCGCTCCTGCTGTTGACATTGAACAAGAGGTAAACCCATGCAAACCGTCACACCCACCGCCACCCCGTCCGCCCCGACCGCGCAACGCCCGGCCGACGCTCCCTCGCACGCCTCGTCGGCGTACCAGGGTTACCAGATCATCCGCCGCAACGGCGCGGTGGTCTCGTTCGAGCCGAGCAAGATCGCCGTCGCGCTGATGAAAGCGTTCCTGGCGGTGCACGGCACGCAGGGCGCGGCCTCGGCCAGCGTGCGCGAGACGGTGGACGGTCTGACGGAAGCCGTGGTGCGCGCGCTGCTGCGCTCGCGTCCGGGTGGCGGCACGTTCCACATCGAGGACGTGCAGGACCATGTCGAACTGGGCCTGATGCGTGGCGGCCATCACGAAGTGGCGCGTGCCTACGTGCTGTACCGCGAGCGCCGCGCGCAGGAGCGCGTGAAGCAGGGCATCCCCGAGCGCGCGGCCGAGCCGGCGCTGATGGTCACCGACCGCGGCGTGCGCGTGCCGCTCGACACCGGCCGCCTCAAGCAGCTGATCGAATCCGCCTGCGCGAACCTCGGCGTGGACGTCAAGCCCGAGCCCATCCTGGCCGAGACCCAGCGCAACCTGTACGACGGCGTGCCCATCGAGGAAGTGCACAAGGCCGCCATCCTGGCCGCCCGCACCCTGATCGAGAAGGACCCGGGCTACACGCGCGCCACGGCCCGCCTGCTGCTGCACACCATCCGCAAGGAAATCATCGGCGAGGAGCTGCTGCATTCGGAAATGCACACCCGCTACGCCGAGTACTTCCCCGGCTACATCAAGAAGGGCGTCAAGGCCGAGCTGCTCGACGACAAGCTGCTCCAGTACGACCTGGAAAAGCTCGGCAACGCGCTGAAGGCCGACCGTGACCTGCAGTTCGACTACCTCGGCCTGCAGACCCTGTACGACCGCTACTTCCTGCACATCGAGGACACCCGCATCGAACTGCCCCAGGCGTTCTACATGCGCGTCGCGATGGGCCTGGCCCTGAACGAGGTCGACCGCGAAGCCCGCGCCATCGAGTTCTACGAAGTCCTCTCGACGTTCGACTTCATGAGCTCCACGCCCACGCTGTTCAACTCGGGCACCCGCCGCTCGCAGCTCTCCAGCTGCTACCTGACCACCGTGGCCGACGACCTGGACGGCATCTACGAGGCGCTGAAGGAAAACGCGCTGCTGTCGAAGTTCGCCGGCGGCCTGGGCAACGACTGGACCAATGTCCGCGCGCTCGGTTCGCACATCAAGGGCACGAACGGCAAGAGCCAGGGCGTCGTCCCGTTCCTGAAGGTCGTCAACGACACCGCCGTCGCGGTGAACCAGGGCGGCAAGCGCAAGGGCGCCGTCTGCGCGTACCTGGAAAGCTGGCACCTGGACATCGAGGAATTCCTCGAACTGCGCAAGAACACCGGCGACGACCGCCGCCGCACCCACGACATGAACACGGCGAACTGGATTCCCGACCTGTTCATGCGCCGCGTGATGGAAAACGGCGAGTGGACGCTCTTCTCGCCCAGCACCTGCCCGGACCTGCACGACAAGTTCGGCAAGGACTTCGAGGCCGCCTACACCGCGTATGAAGACAAGGTCGCCCGCGGCGAGATCAAGCTCTTCAAGAAGATGCGCGCCACCGACCTGTGGCGCCGCATGCTCTCGATGCTGTTCGAGACAGGCCACCCCTGGATCACGTTCAAGGACGCGTGCAACGTGCGCTCGCCGCAGCAGCACGTGGGTGTCGTGCACTCCAGCAACCTGTGCACCGAGATCACGCTGAACACCAGCGAGACCGAAATCGCCGTCTGCAACCTCGGTTCGGTGAACCTGGTCCAGCACGTCAAGGACGGCCAGATCGACCACGCCAAGCTGAAGAAGACCATCGCCACGGCGATGCGCATGCTCGACAACGTGATCGACATCAACTACTACGCCGTCAAGAAGGCCCGTGACTCGAACCTGCGCCACCGTCCGGTCGGCCTGGGCATCATGGGCTTCCAGGACTCGCTGCACGAGCTGCGCGTGCCGTACGCCTCCGACGCCGCCGTCGAGTTCGCCGACCGGTCGATGGAAGCCGTCTGCTACTACGCCTACTGGGCCTCCACCGAGCTGGCCGAGGAACGCGGCCGCTACTCCACGTACCGTGGTTCGCTGTGGGACCGTGGCGTCCTCCCGATCGACTCGCTGAACCTGCTCGCCGAGCAGCGCGGCGGCTACGTCGAGGTGGACCGCAGCACGTCGCTCGACTGGGACGCCCTGCGCGCCCGCATCGGCCAGCACGGCATGCGCAACTCGAACTCGGTCGCCATCGCCCCGACGGCCACCATCTCGAACATCATCGGCGTCAGCGCCTCGATCGAGCCGTCGTTCGGCAACCTGTCGGTCAAGTCGAACCTGTCGGGCGAGTTCACGGTCGTGAACGAGTACCTGGTGCGCGACCTGAAGAAGCTCGGCCTGTGGGACGACGTGATGGTCATGGACCTCAAGCACTTCGACGGTTCGCTGCGCCGCATCGACCGCGTGCCGGAAGACCTGAAGGCGCTGTACGCCACCGCGTTCGAGATCGAGACGCAGTGGCTCGTGGAAGCCGCCGCCCGCCGGCAGAAGTGGATCGACCAGGGCCAGTCGCTGAACATCTACATGGCCGGCGCCTCGGGCAAGAAGCTCGACGAGACCTACAAGCTTGCGTGGCTGCGTGGTCTCAAGACCACCTACTACCTCCGCACGGTGGGTGCCACGCACGCCGAGAAGTCGACGGTGAAGGCCGGTCAGATGAACTCGGTGTCGAGCGGTGCCGACAGCGGCGCGAAGCTCGCGGCACCCGTGGCCGCGGTCGCTGCGGCACCGGTGCTCGCGCCGGTCACCGAAGCGGCGACGGACGTGAAGTTCTGCGCGATCGACGACCCGGGTTGCGAAGCCTGCCAATGAGCATCGTCCACTGAGCACGGTGATCGAACGACAGCGAGGCGAGGTACGTGAGCCTCCTGTCGTTCATGCCGACGCATCGCTCGCATCACATCCATCGTTGAAAACCGCATCGCGTTTCGATGCGACACAGCAACAGCGAAGTGGCCGCGATGTCAATAAGTGCTTGGTGTTCGAACGCAACACTCTCATAATTCAAACGTACGGGAATTTTCAATATGTTGGTTTGGGAAGAAGACCTTCAACCCTCGATCTCTCACACGGCGAACGGCGCTGCGGCGCCGCTGCGCAACGAGCCGTCGTCGTCTGAGTTCGCAGCACCCGCACTGCAGTCCGCCGTGTCCTCCACGCTTCCTTCGACTGCATCGACCTCCGCTGTTGCGCCCGTTGCCGCTTCGTCGGCACCCGCCGGCCATCGCGTGAAGGCCGCCGACAAGCGCATCATCAACGGCAAGACCGACGTCAACCAGCTGGTCCCGTTCAAGTACAAGTGGGCGTGGGAGAAGTACCTCGCCACGTGCGCGAACCACTGGATGCCGCAAGAGGTCAACATGTCGCGCGACATCGCGCTGTGGAAAGACCCGAACGGCCTGAGCGAAGACGAGCGCCGCATCATCAAGCGCAACCTCGGCTTCTTCGTCACCGCCGACTCGCTCGCCGCGAACAACATCGTGCTGGGCACCTACCGCCACATCACGGCCCCCGAATGCCGCCAGTTCCTGCTGCGCCAGGCCTTCGAGGAAGCGATCCACACGCACGCCTACCAGTACATCGTCGAATCGCTCGGCCTCGACGAGAGCGAGATCTTCAACGCGTACAACGAGGTCAAGTCCATCCGTGACAAGGACGAGTTCCTGATCCCGTTCATCGACGCGATCATGGACCCGAACTTCCACACGGGCACCCCGCAGAACGACCAGACGCTGCTGAAGTCGCTGATCGTGTTCGCGTGCCTGATGGAAGGCCTGTTCTTCTACGTCGGCTTCACCCAGATCCTCGCGCTGGGCCGCCAGAACAAGATGACCGGCGCCGCCGAGCAGTACCAGTACATCCTCCGCGACGAGTCGATGCACTGCAACTTCGGCATCGACCTCATCAACCAGCTCAAGCTCGAGAACCCGCACCTCTGGACCGCGGAGTTCAAGGCCGAGATCAAGGCGCTGTTCCTGCACGCCGTCGAACTCGAGTACCGCTATGCCGAAGACACCATGCCGCGTGGCGTGCTGGGTCTGAACGCATCCATGTTCAAGGGTTACCTGCGCTACATCGCCAACCGGCGTGCGCAACAGATTGGTTTGGAAGAGCTCTTCCCGAACGAGGAAAACCCGTTCCCGTGGATGAGCGAAATGATCGACCTGAAAAAGGAGCGCAACTTCTTCGAGACGCGTGTCATCGAGTATCAATCCGGTGGCGCGCTCTCCTGGGACTGACGTTCGCTGGCTGGGCCAAGCAGCAACAGGTCATGTAAAGGATCAAGATTCGCGGATCGAGGCCGACCGACGCAGAAGCGGCGGCCTTCGATTCGCAACCCCATTCATCGCACCGGGGCGCCCCTCCTGGGCAGACTTTCGGGTGATGGATAACTGGCTTGAGCCGGCACCTCCGCTGGCGCAAGGCAGTGTTTTTTCAACTTGATCAAGGAGAAATGTAATGGCAACTGCAAAGAAGGCTCCGGCCAAGAAAGTCGCGGCGAAGAAGGCCGCTCCGGCGAAGAAGGCCGCTGTGAAGAAGGCCGCCCCGGCCAAGAAGGCTGCCGCCAAGAAGGCGCCGGCGAAGAAGGTTGCGGCCAAGAAGGTCGTCGCCAAGAAGGCAGCACCGGCGAAGAAGGCCGCTGCGAAGAAGGTCGTCGCCAAGAAGGCGGCACCGGCGAAGAAGGCCGCGGCCAAGAAGGTCGTCGCCAAGAAGGCAGCACCGGCGAAGAAGGCCGCTGCGAAGAAGGCCGCACCGGCCAAGAAGGCCGCGGCCAAGAAGGCGCCTGCTGCCAAGAAGGCTGCGCCTGCGAAGAAGGCCGCTGCGAAGAAGGCCCCCGCCAAGAAGGCTGCTGCGAAGCCCGCTGCCAAGCCGGCTGCGAAGAAGCCCGCTGCCAAGAAGGCTGCTGCCAAGCCTGCCGCTGCGAAGCCTGCCGCTGCGCCCGCTGCGCCCGCCGCTGCGAAGCCGGTCGCTGCTCCCGCTGCGAAGACGGCCCTGAGCCCCGCCGCTGCGTGGCCGTTCCCCACGGGCGCCAAGCCCTGAGGATCGGAGCAACGCTCTGCATGAAACCCCGCTCCGGCGGGGTTTTTTTATGGAGCCCCCCAGTCGCTTCGCTCCTGCCCCCGAGCAACTGTGTTCGAAGTCAAGCCGGCAGGCCGTGAATCTCCGGATTCCAGGTCTGCCCGGTACGGGCCATGGCGTTGAGGATGCGCAGCAGCTTGTGGGAACAGGCGGTCAAGGCGACCTTCTTGGGCTTCCCCGCCCCGACGAGCCGAACGTAGAAGGCCTTGATCACCGGATTGAACCTGACCGCCGCCAGGGTGGCCATGTAGAGGGCGCAGCGCACGATGCTGCGACCACCCCAGATCGATCGCTTGCCCCGCTGCTTGCCCGAATCGTTGTTCAACGGGGCCAGCCCGGCGAGCTTGGCTGCTCGGCGACTACCAACGGTGCCGAGTTCGGGCATGAATGCGATCATCGTCGCGCTGGTGGTCTGCGCAACCCCCTTGATGCTCTCCAACCGTGCGTCCAACTCCTGGAAGTGTTCCTTCAGGTGCGTGTGGATGTCGTCGTTGAGCGCGGCGATCTGCTCGTTGAGCGTGAGGATCACGGCATCGATGCTCTTGCGTAGCACGCGCATGGCCCCGGCGCGGCGATTCCTTTCGGCCGTTCGCATGTCCAGCAGCTGGTGACGGCGAACAATCAGGACCCGCAAGGCCTCGACCTGCTCTGGCACGGGTACGAAGCGAATGCCGGCCTGATTCGCCTTGTGCGCCAGGGTGTGGGCGTAATGCGAGAGCGCCCTGGCGTCGATGGCATCCGTCTTGGCCAGGTGACCCTGGCTGCGAGCGAACTCCCTGGCCGCGCGCGGGTTCACGCGGGACACGGACAAGCCTTGGCCGATGAGAAAGCCGATGAGGGCGTTTTCAAGGCCCCCGGTGGCTTCAACCACGATCAAGTTGATCTGTCGGTCGCGCAAATCCTGCCAAAGCAACTCGAATCCGACAGAGTCGTTGCAGGCAGAGTGAGAAACGGCAGAGCCATGAGTGTTCCAGTCGAACTTGGCCTTGGCCACATCGATGCCGATGAACTCACCTGCGGCGACTGCCGGAGTGTCGGAAACAGCAGCGTTTGTCATAGTCCCATCCTTGCAACATACGAAGTGCGTTCAGGTAACTGTTCGGGCTTGGAGACAAACGCAGAACCGTGCACTCACGACTGCTTGGGGGCGAGATCAAGGTCTCAGAGGGGCGACTGGATATGCACGGCGCTGCAAACCTCCACAATCGAGGTTCTCTGCCGACTCGGTGCGGCAGTCAAGCCTCAAGACAAACATACAAGACAAACATACAAGGGGCGCCCCGGGTCGGCCGGGAGACCCGTCCTCGCGGGTGGCTTGATCTGTCGGCTTCGCCTCCCCGCGAACGCGTTCTCGCTTCGGGGCGTCGCTGCGCTCGCCCTGGGATACTCGTCATCCCGGCGAACGCCGGGATCCACTGCGCCACTTCGAGATGACCTCCTGGCCCTGCCTTCACACGACCCGCACGGGCAGCCTGCTCGACGTGCTCGTCGCGCCCAATGCCAAGCGCACCGCGTGCATGGGCCTGCATGGCGATGCGCTGCGCATCCGCCTCGCCGCACCGCCGGTCGATGGTGCGGCGAACGAAGCCTTGCTGAAATGGGTTGCCGCGGAACTCGACGTGGCGCGCAGCGCGGTCACGCTGCAACGCGGCGACACGTCCAAGCGCAAGCAGCTCGCGCTGGACGTGCCCGCGGACACGGTGGCCGCGTGGCTCGGGCGAGTGGCCTCGCCCGAGTGAGGCCTGCGATCAGGCCGCGATCGACGGGTCGATCGTGTGGTTCTGTCCGCCGCGCTGCGCGATCTTGAGCGCGCCGATGCGGTTGCCGAGTTCGATGCACTTGGCGAGCGGCCAGCCGCGTTCCAGGCCGAAGAGCAGGGCGCCGCGGAAGGCGTCGCCGCAGCCGGTGGGGTCGAGGACCTCGGTGGCCTTCACGCCCGGGATGTGCGTGCGCACGCCCTGTTCCCACAGTTCGCAGCCCTCGGCGCCGAGGGTCACGATCACGCCCTTCAGGTGGGAGCGCGAGAGCGACTCGAGCGTGTGGCCCGTGCGGTCGCACAGCATCTTGCCTTCGTAGTCGTTCACGGCGACCCACGTGGCCTGCGAGACGAAGGTCTTCAGGTCGTTGCCGTCGAACATCGGCAGGCCCTGGCCCGGGTCGAAGATGAACGGGATCTTCGCGGCGGCGAGTTGCGCGGCGTGCTGGATCATCGCGTCGCGGCCGTCCGGGGCCACGATGGCGACGCGGATGTCGCGGTCGGTGGGCACGGCGGTCAGGTGCGCCTGCTGCATCGCGCCGGGGTGGAACGCGGTGATCTGGTTGTTGTCCGTGTCGGTGATGATGATCGCCTGCGCGGTGTAGCTGTCCTCGATCACGCGGATCAGGTCGGTGCTCGCGCCCCACGACTTCACGCGGGCCAGGTAGTCCTGCGCGTCGGGACCGGCCGCGGCCATGATCAGCGGGTCACCGCCGAGCTTCGCGAGCGTGTAGGCGATGTTGCCGGCGCAGCCGCCGAACTCGCGGCGCAGCGTGGGCACGAGGAACGACACGTTCAGGATGTGCAACTGCTCGGGCAGGATCTGCTGGGCGAAACGGCCCGGGAACGTGGTGATGGTGTCGTATGCGAGCGAGCCGCAGATCAGGGCTGACATGGGAGGGGTCTCCGTGGTGGCGGCGGCATCGGGTGGCCGCCTGGGGGGTCAAGGATAGAAGATTTCGACGGTGTAGCCGCTCACGCGCGGCCCCTCGGCCGCGAGCACCAGTTGCAGCGTGGCTTCGGCGCCGGCTGCGAGGTGGGCCGGCTGGATGCGGAAGTCGGCGGGCGAGAGCGCGCGCCGCGAGACCATCTGGCCTTCGGAGTCGGTGAGCGTGAGGTCGATCGAGGGCAGCGCGAGGTCCATGTGGCCGCGGTTGCGCAGCACCACCGACAGGCGATACCCGCCGCCGTTCGCCGGCGAGAGCGCGCTGCTTTCCACCGACAGGTCGTCGATGCGGCGCGGCAGGCCCACCGAGCAGCCCAGCTGTTCGCACGCGGCCACCAGCGCCGGGCGTGCGGCCGGCCAGCGGGTGGCCACGACGTCGCGGAAGTGCAGTGCGGCCTGGCCTGCGAGCGTGGCCGACAGCAGCAGCACGAGCAGCGAGAGCCCGAAGCGCACGCGCGGGCTGCGCCAGCGCGCCTTGCGCTTGGCGTCGCGGAGGAAGCCGGGCGAGGCCTTGGCCGACTTCGACGACGTGCTGCGCTTTTTCGGCGGCGGTGGTTCTTCCTCGACCGGCGGGCGTTCGGTGGACGGGTTGTCGGCCTCGACGTCGGCGATCAGCGCGTCGTTGAACTGGGCGTCGGCGAAGTCGACGCGGTCGCGTTCGGCGATGTTCTGGGCAGGCGTCTGCGAGACGTCGTCCTGCTCGGGCTGGAAGAAGCGCGAGTGGATGCGGTCCTCGTCGCTCAGGCTGAAGACGTCCTCGTCCTCGGGCTGTTCGACGGGCGCGCGGTAGGCCGACGTGATGGTCGAGGCCGGCGGCTGCGGTGGCGCGGGGGGCGGGTTCCAGTCGGGCGGGGCGTCGCGTTCGAGGTCGAACAGCCCTTCGATGGCGTTGAAGACCTGGTCACACCGGCCGCACCGCACCCAGCCTTCGGAGACCTTGAGCTGGTCCTGGACGACTCGGAAGACGGTACCGCAGGCGGTGCAACGGGTGGCCAGGCTCATGGCGAAATTTTGCCACGCGCCATCACGGTTTCAGCCGGGCCGTCATCAGGATCCAGCCGTCCTCGCTGTCGCTGACCTCGAGGTCGCACCACGGTGCGTAGGCGGCCTTCAGTTCGTCGGCCTGTCGTTCCAGGATGCCGGCGAGCACGAGGTGACCGCCGGGGGCGACGTGTCCGCACAGCAGCGGGGCCAGCAGCTTGAGCGGTGTCGCGAGGATGTTGGCCAGCACGAGCGGGTACGTGCCGGACGCACCGTCGGGCAGCGCCGCCTTCAGCGTGACGCCGTTGGCCGCCGCGTTGGCGTTGGTGGAGATCACGGCCGCCTCGTCGATGTCGACCGCGTCGATGTCGCGGCCGCCATGCAGCGCCGCGCCGATGGCGAGGATGCCCGAGCCGCAGCCGTAGTCGAGCACGCGCGACCACGAGCCCGAGAACGTCGGCGCCTGGTTGGCGATCCAGCGCAGGCACATGCGCGTGGTGGGGTGCGTGCCGGTGCCGAAGGCGAGGCCCGGGTCGAGGCGGATGAAGCGCTCGGCAGCGGCCGGCGGCTCATGCCACGTGGGCACGATCCAGAACGACGGCGTGATCTCGACCGGCGAGAACTGCGACTGCGTGAGCCGCACCCAGTCCTGCTCGACGACCGGACGCATGGCCTGCACGTGCACCTTCTCCTGCGCCCAGTCCTGGGCGAGCAGCAGCGTGGCGGCTTCGGTGGCGACGTCCTCGTCGGCGAACAGCGCGGTCACGACCGAACGCTGCCAGCCCGCGCTGGGCGGGGGCATGCCCGGTTCGCCGAACAGCGCGCGTTCGGCATCGGTGTCGGCATCGGCGTCTTCCACCGACACCGACAGGGCCTCGAGTTCGTCCATCAACGCATCGGACACGGACTCGACGAGGTCCTCCGGCACCAGGAGCAGCAGTTCGATCATCAGCGCTTGTGCTGGCTCATCCAGCCTTCGAGGTAATGGATGCTGGTGCCGCCTTCGACGAACTTCGCGTCGACCATCAGCTCGCGGTGCAGCGGGATGTTGGTCAGGATGCCTTCGACGACCGTCTCGGACAGCGCGATGCGCATGCGGGCGATGGCCTGCTCGCGCGTGTCGCCGTGCGTGATGATCTTGCCGATCATCGAGTCGTAGTTGGGCGGCACGAAGTAGTTCGTGTACGCATGCGAGTCGACGCGCACGCCCGGGCCACCCGGCGCGTGCCAGGCGGTGATGCGGCCGGGCGACGGCGTGAACTTGTACGGGTCCTCGGCGTTGACGCGGCACTCGATGGCGTGGCCGTGCATCTGGATCTGGCGCTGCGTGAACGGCAGCTTCTCGCCGGCCGCGACGCGGATCTGCATCTGCACGATGTCGATGCCGGTCACGAGTTCGGTCACCGGGTGCTCCACCTGCACGCGGGTGTTCATCTCGATGAAGTAGAACTCGCCGTTCTCGTAGAGGAACTCGAACGTGCCGGCCCCGCGGTAGCCGATGCGCTTGCACGCGGCGGCGCAGCGGTCGCCGATCTTCTCGATCACGCGGCGCGGGATGCCCGGCGCCGGGGCTTCCTCGATGATCTTCTGGTGGCGGCGCTGCATGGAGCAGTCGCGCTCGCCCAGCCAGACGGCGTTCTTGTGCTCGTCGGCGAGGATCTGGATCTCGATGTGGCGCGGGTTCTCGAGGAACTTCTCCATGTAGACCGCCGGGTTGCCGAACGCGGCACCGGCTTCGCTGCGCGTGGTCTGCACGGCGTGGATCAGCGCGGCCTCGGTGTGCACGACACGCATGCCGCGGCCACCGCCGCCGCCCGCGGCCTTGATGATCACCGGGTAGCCGATGGCGCGGGCCTGGCGGATGATCTCCTTCGGGTCTTCGGGCAGGGCACCTTCGGAGCCGGGCACGCACGGCACACCGGCCTTGATCATGGCCTGCTTGGCCGAGACCTTGTCGCCCATGATCCGGATGGATTCTGGCGTGGGGCCGATGAACGTGAAGCCGCTCTGCTCGACCCGCTCGGCGAAGTCGGCGTTCTCGGACAGGAAGCCGTAGCCGGGGTGGATGGCTTCCGCGTCGGTGACCTCGGCCGTCGAGATGATCGCCGGCATGTTGAGGTAGCTCTGGGCCGAGGCGGCGGGGCCGATGCAGACGGCCTCGTCGGCGAGCTTGACGTACTTGGCGTCCCGGTCGGCCTCGGAGTAGACGACGACGGACTTGACGCCCATCTCGCGGCAGGCGCGCTGGATTCGCAGCGCGATCTCCCCGCGGTTGGCAATGAGGATCTTCTTGAACATGCCGCGCTTACTCGATGATGAACAGCGGCTGACCGAACTCGACGGCCTGGCCGTTCTCGCACATCACCTTCGTGACCGTGCCGGACTTGTCGGCTTCGATCTCGTTCATGATCTTCATGGCTTCGATGATGCAGATGGCCTGGCCTTCCTTGACCACGGTGCCCACTTCCACGAAGGGCTTCGCGCCCGGGCTGGCCGCGCCATAGAACGTGCCGACCATCGGCGACTTGACCGTGTGGCCGGCGGGTTCGGCCGGGGCTGCGGCGACGGCCGGCGCGGCGGCGGCAACCGCGGGAGCGGCCACCGGTGCGGGCACGGCAGCCTGCTGGACCACCGGGGCTGCGGTCATCACCACGGCCGCGTTCGGGTCCGCCTTCACGATGCGCACCTTGCCATCCGCTTCGGTGATCTCGAGTTCAGAGATGTTCGACTCCGACACGAGGTCGATCAGGGTCTTCAGTTTGCGCAGGTCCATGAGTTCTCCAACTGCAGTCTTTGTTCGAGGAGGCCGGGTGTCGCCGCGGGGCGCGGTCGCACCGGCTTGTAAGGGTCTGGTGAGAGCCGGTCAGGCAGGGCGGCTGGCGAGGTCGCGTTCGATCGCGTGACCCAGTGCCAGGCGGTAGCCCTTGTGTCCGAGGCCGACGATGATGCCGTCGGCCAGGTCGGAAAAGTACGAATGATGCCGGAACGGTTCGCGGCGGTGCACGTTCGACAGGTGCACTTCGATGAACGGGATCGCCACGCCCGCCAGCGCGTCGCGCAGCGCGACACTGGTGTGGGTGTAGGCGGCGGGGTTGATCACGATGAACGTGGTGCCGTCGGTGCGAGCGGCCTGCACGCGGTCGACGAGGGCGCCTTCGTGGTTGCTCTGGAAGGTTTTCACCTCCACTCCGGCATCCGCGCCCAATTTCGTCAATTCGGCATTGATCTGTTCCAAAGTCACCGACCCATACACCGTCGGCTCGCGGGTGCCGAGCAGGTTGAGGTTGGGGCCGTGAAGAACGAGAACTGCCATTGCGTCAGCGCCGTGGAATTTGCGAAGGCTGAACTTTACGCGCTTTAGGCGCTTTTGGCCGCAATTCTTGAAATTCTTGTCGGACAGGGCTTACGCGTTCACCCGTTTGGCCCAATCGGCCAGGTTTTCTTCGGTCAAGGCTCCGAGTTTGCGGTCCACCACCCGGCCCTCGCGGTCGAACACCACGCTGAAGGGCAACCCGCCGTTGGCGTTGCCGAGCGATCGCGACAGTTCGACCCCTTCCATGCCCGCGAGCCCGATCTTGAACCCGATCGACCGCGCGGCGAGGAATTCTCTCACGGGAGTGGGCCCGTCGACTGCCAGGCCCACCACTTGCCATCCGGCGGCCGCCTGCGCGCGCTGGAACGCGTCCAGCATCGGCATCTCCTTGACGCACGGCGCGCACCAGGTGGCCCAGAAGTTGAGCAGCAGCGGCTTGCCCTGGAGGGACGACATCGGCAGCGTGCCGCCAGCCGGCGCGTCGAACTGCATGCGCCAGAGCGCGGCTTCCGGGCCGGGGGCGGAGGGGCGCTGCTGCCACCAGGCGAGGCCGGCGCCCGCGCCGACGGCGGCCACGGCCGCGCCGCTGATCAGGAGGTGTCGTCGGTTCATGGGGTGGGCGGGGTGTCCTGGAGGAGGCGGCGCAGGGCCGGCAGGTCGCCGCGTTCGGTGCGGCCCTGGGTGTCGGCCTTCAGCGCGCCCCGCAGGTCGTCGAAGTCGAGGATGCTCAGGTGGAGCGTGACCAGCTCGCCGAGTTCCGCGTTCGGCACCGCGAAGCTCAGCACGTCGATCGGGCGGTTGCGGGGACCGTCGACGCTGCCGACGTCGAACTCGACGCGGCGGTCCAGCAGGAAGATCTCCGCTTCCTTCGAGTCGTCGCAGAAGAGTTGCAGGTGGATGCTGTTGAGCCGGGTGGCGGTGCCGCGCCAGACGGCGCCGGTCAGGTGGGGCCGGAAGGCCTGCAGCCGTTCCATCCAGGTGGCCGCGGTCTCGCGCAGCGCGCGCAGCTCGGCGGGCTGGGTGTCGGCGCAGAAGAGGGCCAGGTACGCGCGCACCTCGTCTTCCACCAGGTCGTTGTCGGGCAGTTCGGCCGGGCGCACGGAAGCGCGGCCCAGCACACGGGCGGCCCGGCGTTTCGCGGGCCCGTACTCCATGCCTTCCTCGACGATCAGCCGCGCGGCGGCGCTCGCCAGTTCGGCGGTCAGGGTGGATGCCATCGCGGGATTCTAGCGACGGGCGCCGGCCGTTCGGGCCTCAGGGCAACTCGACCGCCCCCATCCGCGCCTGGATCGTCGCCGCCCGCCCGAGCACGTACGGCGAGCCCGGGCGCTTCTCGAAGCGCTTGGGCGCCGGCAGCATCACCGCCAGCCGGGCGGCCTGGTAGGTGCCGAGGGCGGAGGCCGGGACGCGGAAGTAGTGCCGGGCGGCCGCTTCGGCTCCGAACACCCCTTCGCCCCATTCGACGTTGTTCAAATAGATCTCGAGGATGCGCTGCTTCGACAGCACCGCCTCCAGCATGAAGGTGATGACGATCTCCTGCCCCTTGCGGGCGAGGCTGCGCTCGCCGGCGAGGAACAGGTTCTTCGCGAGCTGCTGGGTGATGGTGGAGCCGCCGATCACCTTCGGCTCGGCCCGGCGGGCCGGCGTCGCGGCGGGCTTCTTCGCCTGCTTCTGTTCCTCGCGCAGGTTGAGCTTGTCGGCGCGGGCCTCGGCCTTCTGGTTCTTCTCCCAGGCCTTCTCGAGCGCATCCCAGTCCACGCCGCCGTGGTCGGTGAACGTGGCGTCCTCGGACGCGATCACCGCCCGCTTCAGGTGGTGGGAGATGCGCTCGTCGGGCACCCACTCCTGGGCCCAGGCGATCTGGCCCTGCTCGGTGAGCAGCCGCCACATCTCGGAACGCTGGAACGTGGTGGACTGCGGGTCGACCACGGCCATCAGGGCGATGCGCGCCGCGAAGAACAGCTGCAGCGCCAGCAGGGACACCACCAGCAGCCCCACGAGGCGGCCGAACGATCTCACTTCGCGTCGACCTTCTCGCGCAGCGCCTTCAGCACGGGCGCCGTGTCGGGCCGGATCCCGCGCCACACGAAAAAGGCCTCGCCGGCCTGCTCGACCAGCATGCCGATGCCGTCGCGCCCCACGGCGCCGAAGGACGTGGCCCAGTCGATGAACCCGCGGGCCGCCGGGCCGTACATCATGTCGAGGGCCAGCGTGCCGGGCTTGAGCACGGCGGACGACACGGGGATGCCGGCGCCGGCCATGCTGGACGCACTGGCGTTGATCACCACGTCGAAGGCGGTGCCCGGTTCGTCGAGACCCCGCGCCACGAGGTGCGTGCCGCTCGCCGCGGCCACCGCGGCATGGCGGTCGACCAGGGTCTGGGCCTTCGCCACGGTGCGGTTGGCCAGCACGAGTTCGGCCGGGCCGGCCTGCAGCAGCGGGCCGAGCGCGCCCGACGACGCGCCACCGGCGCCCACCAGCAGCACGCGCTTGCCCGCGAGCGGGATGCCGGCGTTGCGTTCGATGTCGCGCACGAGGCCGATGCCGTCGGTGTTGTCGGCGTACCAGCCGTCGGTGTCGAACCGCAGCACGTTGGCGGCTTCGGCGAGCGCCGCGCGTTCGCTCGTGCGCTTCGCCATCGCGAAGGCGTCGAACTTGAACGGCACGGTGATGTTGCAGCCCGAGCCGCCGCCGTCGGCGAAGGCCTGGATCGTGGGCGCGAACGCGTCGAGCGGGCACAGCAGCCGGTCGTAGGCGACGGGCTGGCCGGTCTGTTCGGCGAAGCGGGCGTGGATGAACGGCGACTGGCTGTGTTCGACCGGGTTGCCGGCGATGACGTAGCGGAACATGGCGGGGTCAGGGAAAGTGGGTTACTGCTGCTGCGGGGCGCTCAGCGTGGTCTCGAGGCCGTCCTCGCGGCTGAAGCGGAAGCGCGACGTGATGACGAGCTGGTCGGCACCCCGGCGCATCGCGGTGGTGAACGACCCGAACGGTGCGGCCGCCTGCACGATGGCGATGGCGCGTTTGTCGAGCAGCGCGTTCTTCGAGGGGCGCACCACCTCGGTCTCGACGACCTGGCCGCGGTAGTCGACCGTGATCATCATGGTCAGGTCGCCGTAGAGGCGCTTGCCGTTCTGCTCGGGGAAGTTGCGCGTGCCGCGCTCCTCGATCTTGCGGCGCAGCTGGTCGTAATAGAGGGCGTAGACCTCCTCGCGCGTGCTCGGGCTGATGAAGCGCCGCTTCGGGCGGGCGTTCTCGGCGTTGATGCGCTTCTCGATCTCGGCCACCATCTCCAGGCGCTGGCGGCGCTGCTCTTCCTTCGCGCGCTCCTGCGGGTCGCCGCGGTCGCGCTTCGGGTCGGGCGGCGGCAGCGACGCGAGTTCGCGCCGCAGCTGGGCCAGCAACTGCTGCTGGGCCTCCTGCAGCTCCTCGATCTGCTTGCGGCTGTCCTGGTGGGCGTCGCCGATCTCGGTGAACGACTCCGACGGCAGCGGCGACGTGGCCCGTCCCGCGGCCGACTCGCCCCCGCCCGCCAGGTTCGCCTGCGCGATGGCCTGGGCCTTCACGGGCGCCTCGTTCGACCGGGCGTTCACGAGGATCACCTCCAGCGGGGTGTCCTCGAAGAACCGGTTGAACCCTTCGGGGTCCACCAGGCGCACGGTGAGCAGCACGGCGTGCACGCTCACCGAGATGCCGATCGCGACGGTCAGGGCCGAGACTTTTTTCAGCATGGTTCAGGGAGTGGGGGCGGCGGGCGCCGGGGAGTCCTCGGCGCCATTGTCGCCTTGGACGTCGATGGCCAGCGTCAGCGGGCCGGCGGACACGTCTTCCAGTTCGCTGTCCTCCACCGCCGCGTCGTCGTCGGTCGTGGACGGGTCGTCGATGCGGGCGAGCACGCTCGCCTGCACGTCGAGGGTCAGCAGGTCGGTGCCGTTGACCTTCACGCGAACGCGGGCGCCGCGGGGCAGGCGTTCGGCACCGATGGCCTTGAACACGAGCGGCAGCGTGTCGGCGCGCACGAGGCCGTCCTTCATGACCGCCGCGTCGAGTTCGTCGAGGCCGTTCTGGGCGAGGTAGCGCAGCGTCCAGTAGCGTTCGATGCCGTTCTGGAAGCCGTTGTACGCGGTGTAGGCCTCGTCGAAGCCGGAGATGATGGAGAACAGCGCCGCGTCCTTCGGCTTGAACGCCGCGGCCAGCAGCGCGGTGCGGCCGTGGCGGGCGCACGCGATGATCTGCCACTGGTTCACGAGGTCGACGTAGCGGCGCAGCGGCGACGTGGCCCAGGTGTACTGCGCCACGCCCATGCCGGCGTGCGGTGCGGCTTTCGTGCTCATGCGCACCTTCACGCCCGGGGCCATGCTGGCCTGGCTGCGGTAGATGCCCGGCACGCCCAGCTCGTTGAGCCAGCCGCCCCACGTGCTGTTCGCGAGGATCATGGCCTCGGCCACGATCAGGTCGAGCGGCGAGCCGCGCGTGCGGGTGCTGATGGCCACCGTCTCGTCGCCCTTCGGTTCGGCGCCGGCGTTGCCGTCGAGGCGGAAGTTGTAGTCGGGGCGGTTGAAGTTCTCGGGCTTGCCGCGGGCGACTTCACGGCCGGCCTTCAGGTGCTGGGCGAGGCGGTAGGCGAAGGCCAGCTCGGGCGCGAAGCCGTAGCCGGCCGGCGCGGCGCCGGTCAGCGTGGCCTCGGTGATCACGGTGTCGAGCTGGTCGTGGCGCAGGTTCGCCGCGATGGGCACCTGCTCGAGCTTCGTCTCGAAGCCCTGGACGGCGAGCGTGGCCTCGTCGAAGGTCACGTACAGCGAGACGGCCGGGCAGTCGCGGCCTTCCTGCAGCGTGTAGGCCTGCACCACCTCGTCCGGCAGCATGGTCAGCTTGTAGCCGGGCATGTAGACGGTGGACAGGCGGTCGCGGGCGACCTTGTCGAGCGGGGTCTCGGGCCCGAAGGCCAGGCCCGGCGCGGCGATGTGCACGCCGAACACGACGGTGCCGGAGCCGAGGCCCTGCACGGAGAGCGCGTCGTCGATCTCGGTGGTCTGCGAGTCGTCGATCGAGAACGCCTGGACGGGCGCGAGCGGCAGTGTGTCCTTGATGGCCGGGGCCTGCAGCGCCGGGAAGCCGGTGCCCTTCGGGAAGTTCTCGAACAGGAAGCGGCGCCAGTGGAACTGGTACGGCGAGTCGATGGCCCCGGCGGCGGTCAGGAGGTCGAGCGGCGCGCGGTGGGCGCGGCGCGAGGCTTCGACCACGGCCTTGTACTCGGACGCGTTCTTGTCGGGCTTGAACAGGATCTTGTAGAGCTGCTCGCGCACGGGCGCGGGGCACTGGCCGGCGATCAGCTCGTCGGCCCACGCCTCGATCTGGGCGGCCTGCTGCTTCTTGCGCTCGATGCCCAGCAGCGCGGCCTTGACGATCTCTTCCGGAGCCTTCTTGAAGAGGCCCTTGCCGGCACGCCGGAAGTAGTGCGGTGCCTCGAACAGGCGGAACAGGGCGGCGGCCTGCTGCGTGGGGCCGGCGCCGGCGTCGAAGTAGTCGCGGGCGAGGTCGGCGAAGCCGAATTCCTCGTCGGGGGCGAATTCCCAGGCCAGGTCGAGATCGATGTCCGCGGCCAGGCGCTGCCCTTCGGCGAGCAGCTCGGCCGGGGCGGGTTTCTCGAACTTGAGCAGCACGTTGGCTGCCTTCACCTTCACGCGTTTGCCGGAGTCGAGTTCCACCTGGGCGGACGTGTCCGTCTCCGACATCACGCGGCCGGCGAGGAACTTCCCGGCGTCATCGAACAGTGCATACATGAAGGGGATTGTCGCCTGAACGGCGCCCGGTTCGTTCAGTCCCTGCCAGGAACCAGCCCGAGGAAACGCAGCACGTGTGGCAGGTGCTCGTCGAAGTCGGTGAGGCCGTGGTCGCTGCCTTCCACGATGCGCAGGTGCGCGCCGCGGTAGCGCTCGCTCATCTCGCGCCAGTCGAGCACCTCGTCGCCGGTGGCGATCACGGCGAAGTAACGAGATGGAACAGCGAGGGCGCCCGGGGTCATCGCCCGGAGTTCGTCGACGTATTCCTCCCGGAAGAAGAACGTGTCGTCGCTGTGCCACTGCGTGGTCTCGCCGATGTGGCGCGCGAGGTCGCGGGCCGGGTCCACCGCCGGGTTCAGCACGACGGTGGGGCAGCCGATCCGCTCGCCCAGCACCGTGGCGTAGAACCCGCCGAGCGAGCTGCCGACGATGCCCATGCGGTCGCGTGGCCAGCCGGCGATGCCCTGCAGCAGTTGGTCGACGGCCTCGCGCGGCGACGGCGGCAGCTGCGGGCACCACCAGGTGACCTTCGGCGCACGCGACGCGACCCAGGCGGCCATCTGCTTCGCCTTCGCGGACTGCGGCGACGAACGGAACCCGTGCAGGTACAGCAGGTGGGTGACCGGGGGGGAGGCTTGCGGCATACGGCACAGTCTAGCAACGGGGCGGCTGAACTCCGGTCCGGAGCGGGCCTCTACACTCGCTTGGCCAGCCGCCCCAACCGATCTCCAGGACCCTTCGTGAACTTCGTGCACCTCGCCGTCCCCCGTCGTTTCGCCCTGCTGCCGCTGGCGGCCCTCGTGCTGTCCGGGTGCGCCACGGTCGCGCCGCCGGGCGCACCGGCTGCGGCGGCCCCCGCGGCCGCACCCGTGGCCCCCCGGTTCGCCACGGCGACGCCGTCGTTGCCCCAGGCCCCGGCCTCGGGGGCCTCCGCGCCCACCGCGCGCCCCGATCCCGCGGCGCCGCGCCCGTTCGACGACGTCGTCAAGGGCGCCACGCGCCAGGCCGGGTTCCTGTCGCTGTGGCGCAAGGACGAGAAGCTCTGGCTCGAGGTGCCCGTCGACCTGCTCGACAAGCCGTTCCTCTTCTCCACCAACGTCTCGCATTCCGTGGGCGAGCGCGGCCTGTACGCGGCCCAGATGGGGACCTCGTGGCTCGCGAGCTTCCGCCGCATCGGCGCCACGCAGCTCCAGCTCGTCGCGCTGAACACCGACTTCGTCGCCACCAACCCGCAGATGAAGCTCGTGGTGGAGCAGGGCTTCTCGAACAGCCTGCTGGCCTCGGCCACGATCGCGAGTGCCCCGCATCCCGAACGCAAGTCGGTGCTGGTCGACGCGGCCTTCCTGCTCGCCGACCTCCCGGGCTACGCCACGCGCATCGACACCGCGTACCGCCTGCCGTACACGCTCGACCGCGGCAACTCGTTCTTCGAGAAGACCCGCGCCACCGACGACCTCGCGACCGTCGCCGTGCGCCTGCACTACGGCATGGCCCGGATGCCCGCGCCGCCGCTGGTGCCGGTCCCCACCGCCGTGCCGCCGCCCACCGCGTTGCCCGATCCGCGCAGCCTCTTCGTGGGCCACGTCTACAGCTTCACGAAGCTGCCCGAGCAGCCGATGGTGCCGCGCCGCGCCGACCCGCGCCTCGGCCACTTCACCGACCCGTACACCGACTTCAGCAACGACCTGCGCTACAACGCGCGTGTCCACCACATCGCGCGCTGGCGCCTGGAGAAGGCCGACCCGGCGGCCGAGCTGTCGCCGCCGAAGGAGCCCATCGTCTACTGGCTCGACAAGAACATCCCGCTGCGCTACCGCAAGTCGGTGGAGGCGGGCGTGCTCGAGTGGAACAAGGCCTTCGAGAAGATCGGCTTCCGCGACGCGATCGTCGTGCGCCAGCAGCAGGACGGCGACGACTTCGACACGCTCGACGCCCGCCACGCGTCCATCCGCTGGTTCGTGGGCCGCGATGCCGGCATGGCCGTGGGGCCGCACCAGTCCGACCCGCGCACCGGCGAGATCATCGACGCCGACATCGCGATGAGCGACGTCTTCGGCCGCAGCGCGCGGCGCGTGCTGGTCGAGGACATCGGCGCGGCCCCGGTGGCACACGACCACGGCCACGAGGCCGCCTGCGACTACGCCCAGGAGGCCCGCGCCGAGATGGACTTCGCGCTCGACCTGCTCGAGGCGCGCGGCGACCTCGCACCCGACGGCCCCGAGGCCGAGGCGCTGGTGCAGTCCGTCATCAAGGACACCATCACCCACGAGGTGGGCCACACGCTCGGGCTGAAGCACAACTTCAAGGCGTCCACCGTGGTCACGCGCTCGCAGCTGCGCGACGCGGCGTTCACCGAGTCGCACGGGCTCTCGGGCTCGGTGATGGACTACAACGCCTACAACCTGCCGCTGGCCGGCGAGCGGCCCAGCACGCTGAACAACACCACGCTCGGGCCGTACGACTACTGGGCCATCGAGTACGCGTACAAGCCCGTCGCGCCGGCCGACGAAGCCGCCGAACTCGGGCGCATCGCCGCCCGCAGCGGCACCGACCCGCTGCTCGCGTACGCCGACGACGTCGAGGCCTCGAACGACGGGGTCGACCCGCTCGTCAACCGCTTCGACCTGGGCGACGACCCGCTCGCCTACTACCGCCGCCGGCTCGAACTCTCGCGCGAGCTGTGGCAGCGGGTGCAGGCCCGGCCGCAGCAACCCGGCGACGACCTCACCCGAGCGCGCCGCGTGCTGCTGAGCGGCTTCCGCCAGTTGCAGGCGAGCACCACGCTCGTCGGCAAGTACGTGGGCGGCATGAACACCACGCGCGAGCTGCCCGGCACCGGCACCCGGCCCACCTACGTGCCGGTGGACCCGGCCAAGCAGCGCGACGCGCTGCGCTTCCTGACGCAGGGCATCTTCAGCGCCGACAGCTTCCGCTTCCAGCCGC
The DNA here is from genome assembly GCF_002116905.1 of Piscinibacter gummiphilus. Taxonomy (NCBI): domain Bacteria; kingdom Pseudomonadati; phylum Pseudomonadota; class Betaproteobacteria; order Burkholderiales; family Sphaerotilaceae; genus Rhizobacter; species Rhizobacter gummiphilus. Next base: position 5,279,238 of record NZ_CP015118.1, on the reverse strand, counting down.
GGTTCCTCGCGAGCCTCGCGCCCGACTACAACGAATGGGAGCGCACGGGGCCGGTGAGCATCCCGGGCTCGGTGCTGTCGGTGCAGACCATCGCGCTCGACCGCCTGATGAGCGCCGGCACCGCCACGCGCGTGCTGGAGTTGCCGCTGTACGTGGAGCCGGCGAAGCGCAAGGGCATCATCTCGCTCGCCGAGGTGTACGGCACGCTGCAGGACGCGGTGTGGAGCGAACTCAAGACCGGCCGCGAGATCGACGGCCTGCGCCGCAACCTGCAGCGCGAGCACTTGAAGCGCGTGCAGGCGCTGCTGGTCCGCGGTGGCCCGCTGCCACCCGACGCGCTGAGCCTCGTGCGGTACCGTGCCACCGAGCTGCAGGCGTCGCTGCGCACCGCGGCGGCGCGGCCGGGTCTGTCGATCGAGTCCCGCGCCCACCTGCAGGACAGCCTGGGCCTGCTGACCGAGGCGCTCAAGGCCTCGATGACGCGGACCTGACGCCGTGGACCTCGTCCCCTGGTCCCATGCGCCGGGCAGCGGTGCCCCCGCGTTGCGCGGCTGGCGTTCGCCGCCCTCGGGCAAACCCGTGCTCCACTTCCTGCACGGCAACGGCCTGTGCGGGCGCACGTACGACCCCATGCTGGCGAGGCTCGCCGAGCATTTCGACCTGTGGCTGTGCGACCTGCAGGGCCATGGCGACAGCGACCCCGGTGAACACTTCGCCGGCTGGAACCGCAACGCCCTGGCGGCGCTGGCCGCGTTCCAGGCACACCGCGCGCTGTACGGCGGCGTGCCGGTGCATGCGGCCGGCCACAGCTTCGGCGGTGTGCTGACCGTGCTGATCGCCGCGCTGCCGGGGCAACCGTTCGAGCGGCTGGTGCTGCTCGACCCCGTGCTGTTCCCGCCCGCGATGCTGGCGATGCTCAAGGGCATGGAGGCACTGGGCCTGTCCCGCCACAACCCGCTCGCCAAGGGCGCGGCCCGGCGCCGCGCGCAGTGGCCGGACCGCGAGGCCGCCTTCGAGGCGCTGCACGGGCGCGGTGCCTACAAGACGTGGACCGACGATGCGCTGCGGGCCTTCGTGGCCCACGGCCTGCGCGACGACGCGGGCGAGGTGGCGCTCAAGTGCGCGCCGTGGCTCGAGGCCGAGATCTTCTCGTCGTCGCCGGCCCGGTTGTGGCCGTCGGTGAAGGCCATCGCGAAGCCCACGCTGCTGCTGCACGGAGAGCGGAGCTTCCCGTTCGTGGCGCGGGCGGCGCGCCGTGCGGGCCGGGTGAACCGCCACGTGCGCGCGATGCAGGTGCCGGGCGGGCACTGCTTCATGCAGGAGGACCCGGCGAACGCCGGGGACCTCGTGCGGGGCTTCCTGCTCGGCTGAGGCGCGACGTCAGGCGAGCGCCGCGAGCAGCTTGCCGTGGATGCCGCCGAAGCCGCCGTTGCTCATGCACAGCACGTGGTCGCCCGGCCGCGCTTCCTTGCGCACGGCCGCGACCAGCGCGTCGATGGTGTCGGCCACGATGGCCTTGTCGCCCATGGGCGCGAGCGCCTCGCGCGCGTCCCAGCCGAGGTTGCCCTGGTGGCAGAACGACAGGTCGGCTTCTTCCAGCGACCACGGCAGCATGGCCTTCATGGTGCCGAGCTTCATCGTGTTGGAGCGGGGCTCGAACACGGCGAGGATGCGCTGGCTGTCGCCCACCTTGCGGCGCAGGCCGTTGATGGTGGTGCGGATGGCGGTGGGGTGGTGGGCGAAGTCGTCGTAGACCTTCACGCCACCGGCCTCGCCGCTCAGTTCCAGGCGACGGCGCACGTTCTGGAAGGTGGCCAGGGCCTTGCCGGCGACCTCGGGGTCCACGCCCACGTGTTCGGCCGCGGCGATGGCCGCCAGCGCGTTGAGCTGGTTGTGTTCGCCGAGCAGCGGCCAGTCGACGCGGGCGATCTTCAGGCTGCCGCGCAGCACGTCGAAGGCATGGGGTTCGCCGCGGGCGCGCAGCGCGCCGGGCGTTTCCTTGCGCACGCCGAACCGCACCACCTCGCTCCAGCAGCCGCGCTCCAGCACGCGCTGCAGCGATTCCTCGCGCGCGTTCACGACGAGGCGGCCCGAGGCCGGCACGGTGCGCACCAGGTGGTGGAACTGGGTCTCGATGGCGGCCAGGTCCGGGAAGATGTCGGCGTGGTCGAACTCGAGGTTGTTCAGGATGGCCGTGCGCGGCCGGTAGTGCACGAACTTGCTGCGCTTGTCGAAGAAGGCCGTGTCGTACTCGTCGGCCTCGATGACGAACGGGCTGCCGCCGCCCAGGCGCGCGGACACGCCGAAGTTCTGCGGCACGCCCCCCACCAGGAAGCCGTTGTCCAGGCCGGCCTGGTCGAGGATCCACGCGAGCATCGACGTGGTGGTGGTCTTGCCGTGCGTGCCGGCGACGGCCAGCACGTGGCGGCCGCGCAGCACGTTGTCGGCGAGCCACTGCGGGCCGCTGGTGTACGCGAGGTTGGCGTCGAGGATGGCTTCCATCAAAGGGTTGCCTCGCGAGACGACGTTGCCGATCACGAACAGGTCGGGTGCGAGCTTCACCTGGTCGGCATCGAAGCCTTCGATCAGGTCGATGCCGAGCGCGCGGAGCTGGTCGCTCATGGGCGGGTAGACGCCCGCGTCGCAGCCGGTCACGCGGTGGCCGGCTTCGCGCGCGAGGGCGGCCAGGCCGCCCATGAAGGTGCCGCAGATGCCTAGGATGTGGATGTGCATGGGGGTGTATCGGTGGCGCCGCGCGGGCGGCGCGGTGGCCTTCAGCGAAGCACGATCCGGGCCGCGGCCACGGTGTCGTCGATGTCCCGGGCGGTGTGCGCCGCGCTGACGAAGCCGGCCTCGTACAGCGCCGGGGCGAGGTACACGCCGCGGTCGAGCAGGCCGTGGAAGAAGGTGTTGAAGCGTTCCTTGTCGGTCGCCATCACCGTGGGGTAGTTCTGCGGCAGGCCTTCGCCGGCCTTCGTGAAGAAGAAGCCGAACATGCCGCCTTCGCAGTCGCCCACCATCGGCACGCCGTTGTCGCGCGCGGCGCCCAGCAGGCCGTCGAGCAGCGTGCGGGTGCGGGCCGCCAGGTCCTCGAAGAAGCCGGGCTTCTGGATTTCCTTCAGCGTGGCGAGGCCGCAGGCGGTGGCCACCGGGTTGCCCGACAGCGTGCCGGCCTGGTAGACGGGGCCGAGCGGCGCGAGCTGTTCCATCACCGCGCGGCGCGCGCCGAACGCGGCCAGCGGCATGCCGCCGCCGATCACCTTGCCGAACACGCTGATGTCGGGCGCGAAGCCCGGCAGCGCCTTGGCGTAGATCCCCTGCGCGCTGCCGAGGCCCACGCGGAAACCGGTCATGACCTCGTCGAACACGAGCAGCGCGCCGTGCTGGTCGCACAGTTCACGCACGCGCTTCATGAACGGCACGCTCGCGCGCACGAAGTTCATGTTGCCGGCGATGGGTTCGATCACCACGCAGGCGATCTGGCTGCCGTCGCGTGCGAAGGCTTCCTCGATCTGGCCGATGTGGTTGTACTCGAGCACGAGCGTGTGCTGCACCACCTCGGGCGGCACGCCGGCGCTGGTGGGGTGGCCGAACGTGGCGAGGCCGGAGCCGGCCTTCACGAGCAGCGAGTCGGCGTGGCCGTGGTAGCAGCCCTCGAACTTGATGATCTTCGGGCGGCCGGTGGCGCCGCGCGCGAGGCGCAGCGCGCTCATGCAGGCTTCGGTGCCCGAGCTGACCAGGCGCACCTGATCCATCGTGGGCACGAGCTTCAGGATTTCCTCGGCGAGTTCGATCTCGCGTTCGGTGGGGGCGCCGAACGAGAAGCCCTCGAGCACGGCCTTCTGCACCGCCTCGACCACCGCGGGGTGGCCGTGGCCGAGGATCATCGGGCCCCAGGAGCCGATGTAGTCGATGTAGCGCCGGCCCTCGGCGTCGATCATGTACGCACCCTCGGCGCGCTGGATGAACCGCGGTGTGCCGCCCACGGCGCGGAAGGCGCGCACGGGCGAGTTCACACCGCCGGGGATCACCCGGCGGGCACGTTCGAAGAGGGAGTCGTTGGTCAGGGTCGAGCGGGGCTCAGTGGACATGCCGCGGGTCCTTGGGCAGGTTGTCGTCGTCGGCCGCGCCCGTGTCGGCCGCCGGGCCGCCGTCGCCTTCCTCCTCCTCGCCCGGGGGCAGGGCCCAGAAGAAGCGGTCGGGGATGACGTTGCCCATGCCGGGGCGGAAGCCCGCGTCGAGCGACTGGTCGAGGAACGCGAGCGCCTCGCCGACGGCGGCGTGCAGCTCGGCCCCCGAGGCCAGCAGGGCGGCGAGCGAGGCGGCCAGCGTGTCGCCGGCGCCCACGAAGCTCACCTCGAAGCGTTCGAACTTCTCGCCGGTGATGGCGCCCTGGGGCGAGGCCAGCACGTTGTCGAGGAACTGGTCGGGCAGGGGCACGCTGCTCACGAGCACGAAGCGCGTGCCGTGTTCGGCGGCGGCCACCGCGAGTTCGCGCGGCGAGGCCGGGCGGTCGTTGTTCCACTCGGGCAGCAGGAAGTCGGTGAGGGTCTGGTGGCTGCCCACGAGCACCTCGGCCTGCGGCAGCACCAGCTCGCGGTAGGCGTCGAGGTAGGCCGCCTGGTCGTCTTCCTCGACCCAGGACAGGTTGGGCATGTAGGCCACGAGCGGCACGTCCGGGTAGTCGGAGAGCACCTCGGCCACGGCGCTGACACCCTCCGCGGATCCCAGGAACCCCACCTTCCAGGCGGAGATGGTGACATCCTCCAGGATGCTGCGGGCCTGTTCGACGACCACGTCGGCGTCGATCACGCTGTGGTCGAACACCTCGGCGGTGTCGCGCAGCACGATGGCGGTGACCACGGGCAGCGCATGGGCGCCCATGGCGGCGATGGTGGCGATGTCCCCCGCGAGGCCGCCGGCCCCGCTGGGATCGGTGGCGTTGAAGGTCATCACGCAGGCCGGCCCCACGCCTTCCTGGGAGGGGTCGTTGGGGTCGGACACGGGAGCGTCAGCGGTCATGGAAAGGCTTCCGTCAGATGGAGCGAAGGGAGTGACCGGGATCGCCGGGAACTTCTAGACAAACGTGAGGAATGTGGCGTATGTACCTAAAAACCATCGCATTTTTGGCATTTTGCGTGGCTACAATCTTTCCTCATTGTAGTGAGCTTGGTAAAGAATAACGTGAGTAAAGACGCGACCACGATGCGGACCTGGATGTGCCTGATCTGCGGCTGGATCTATGACGAAGCCACGGGCGACCCCGATCACGACATCGCGCCCGGCACCCCCTGGGACCAGGTCCCCATGAACTGGACCTGTCCGGAGTGTGGCGCCCGCAAGGAAGATTTCGAGATGGTCCAGATCTGACGATCTGGCCTGGACCGTCTCACCCGAACACACCGGTGGCCCGGAAAAGTAGTTGGCAGCCACGCGAACGAGGCACAGAGGAGATTCCCGGTGAGCAATGAAGCCGCAGCAGGCATCAAGGTGCTGGTCATCGACGACAGCAACACCATCCGGCGCAGCGCCGACATCTTCCTGAAGCAGGGCGGCTACGACGTCCTGCTCGCCGAGGATGGTTTCGACGCGCTCGCGAAGGTCAACGACCTGCACCCCGACCTGATCTTCTGCGACATCCTGATGCCGCGCCTGGACGGGTACCAGACCTGCGCGATCATCAAGCGCAACCCCACCTTCTCCGGCGTGCCGGTGATCATGCTGTCCTCGAAGGACGGCCTGTTCGACAAGGCGCGCGGGCGCATGGTGGGCGCCGAGGCCTACCTCACCAAGCCTTTCACGAAAGACCAGTTGCTTCAGGCCGTCGAGCAGTACCGGCTGAAGGCCTGACACAACGCACGGGACCGGGCCGCGAGGCCTTGTCCCCATGAGGCGCGGTGACCCCGCGCCGCCAGATGGAGAACGATATGCCGATCAAGAAGATCCTGTTGGTTGACGACTCGAAGACGGAACTGCACTTCCTGTCCGACCTGCTGACGAAGCGCGGTTTTTCCGTGCGCACCGCCGAGGACGGCGAGGACGCCATGCGCCGTCTCGCCGAGGAAAAGCCCGACCTGATCCTGATGGACGTGGTGATGCCCGGCCAGAACGGCTTCCAGCTCACGCGCGCCATCACCCGCGACGCCCGGTTCACCGACGTGCCCGTGATCATGTGCACCAGCAAGAACCAGGAAACCGACCGCGTGTGGGGCATGCGCCAGGGCGCACGCGACTACATCGTCAAGCCCGTCGATGCCGACGAATTGATGGCCAAGATCAAGGCCTTCGACTGAACCGGTCATTCACAATGACCCCCTTCTCGTTCCAGAGGCAGGTGTGAATGGCCAATAAGGAAGCACTGCGCGAGCTACAGACCCGCCTGGCCGACCGGCTGCGGGCAGCTCGAACGCAAGAGCGTGGCAAATCGTGGTTGGCCGTCGAAAGCGGCGGCCACGGTTTTCTGTTTCCGCTGCAGGAAGCCGGTGAGATCTTCCCGTTCGGTCCCACCGTGCCCGTGCCGTACACGAGCCGCTGGTTCCTCGGTGTCGCCAACCTGCGGGGTCGCCTGCACGGCGTGGTCGACCTGGCGGGCTTCCTCGGCATCCGCGGGAACGAGGCCGGCCGCGACCAGAGCTGGTTCGTGGCCTTCAACACCACGCTGAACATCAATTCCGCGGTGCTCGTGGACCGGCTCGCCGGCCTGCGCAGCGCGGAGCAGCTCACGCTGCAGGCCGACGACGGTCAAGCCCGCCCTTCCTTCGTCGGTGGTCACTACCGCGACGAAGGCAATCGGCTGTGGCGAGAACTCAACCTCGCGGCGCTCGCCAACGAAGCGGCATTTCTGAGAATCGCGGGCTGACGCGCCACAAGCGCACAACCCATCCTGACAGTGTGTTAGTGGTACCGAGATAAGACGGAACGAGGAACTTATGGGCTTCCTGGACAAAATCAAAGGCAAGGGCAAGGGGCGGGACGAGGACGGAGGCAACTCCGATCTGCCGCTCAATGACGTGATCGCACTCGACGTGCCCATGCACGAAGAAACGCGGCCGGCCGCTGAACCGCGCTCCGCCGCGGCCACGGCCCAGATGGACTCCTCGATCATCACCGAGGCGGCGCCGTCCGAGATCGCCGACTTCGCCGACACGCGCATGCCGTCGGCCGACGGCGTCAGCGGCTCCGGCACCGGCCTGCCCATCATCGGCGACCAGCCGGTGGGCACGCAGCAGCGGGTGCTCGTCGCGATGGTGCTGGTGGGCCTCGCCGGCCTGCTGATCACCGCCACGGCGTCCATCTTCTCCGCCACCAAGGGCGCGGCCCAGGTGGGTGCTTCCGGCCAGGCGCTGATGCAGTCGCAGCGTCTCGCGAAGTCGGTGTCGCAGGCCCTGATCGGCTCCGCGTCCGCCTTCCCGGAAGTGAAGGAATCCACCGAGGTGCTGGCGCGCAACGTGCGCGGCCTGGCCACCGGTGACGGCGAACTGAGCGCCGCACCGGCCTCGGTCCAGACCGAACTCGCGCCGCTGCTCCCGCTCGTCGACGCCGCCGAAAAGAACGCGAAGACCGTGCTGGGCCAGCAGCAGATCCTGACGCAGGTGGGTCAGGCGCTCCGCGCCATCAACCGCCAGTCGTCCGACCTGCTCGAAATCGCCGAAACGGTGTCGTCGCTGAAGCTGCAGCAGGACGCCTCCTCCGCTGAAATCTCCGCCGTGGGCCAGCTCGTGATGCTGACCCAGCGCATCGGCAAGTCCGCCAACGAATTCCTGACGATGGAAGGCGTGAGCCCCGAAGCCGTGTTCCTGCTCGGCAAGGACTTGAACTCGTTCAAGGAAATCGCCGACGGCCTGCTGACCGGCAACCAGGAACTGCGCCTGCCGGGTACGAAGGAACCGCAGACCAAGGAGCGCCTCACCGCGCTGCTCGCCCTGTACGAAGAGACCCGTGTTCAAGCCGGCTCCATTCTGGGCAACCTGCAGGGCCTGGTGTCCGCTCGTGAAGCGCAAGCCGCCATCATCAAGGACAGCGAACCGCTGCGCATCGGCCTCGAGAAGGTCCAGTCCGGCCTCGGCGACGAAACCGGCTTCTCCACCAGCACGCTGATCCTGCTGCTGCTGTCGGCCGCCGTGCTGGCCGCCGGCGGTGCCGGCCTCGTGCAACTCTCGCTGCGCGACCAGCGCCAACGTGCCGCCCTCGCCGAAACGCAACGACTCGAAGCCGAACGCCAGGAACAGGAAGCCAAGCGCGTCAACGACGCGAACCAGGCCGCCATTCTGCGATTGATGAACGAACTGCAGACGGTTGCTGAAGGTGACCTGACGCAACAAGCCACCGTGACGGAAGACATCACGGGCGCCATCGCCGACTCGGTGAACTACACGGTGGAAGAACTGCGTACCCTGGTGTCGCAGGTGCAGGGCACGGTGGGTCGGGTGACCGAAACCACGCAGCAGGTGGAAGCCACGTCGACCGAACTGCTCGCCGCCTCCGACGAGCAGCTCCGCGAGATTCGCGAAACCGGCGAGTCGGTGCTCCAGATGGCGAACCGAATCAACGACGTGTCCGCGCAAGCCCAGCAGACCGCCCAGGTGGCCCGTCAATCGCTGCAGGCCGCTGAATCCGGTCTGACCGCGGTGCAGAACACCATCGGCGGTATGAACTCCATCCGCGACCACATCCAGGAAACCTCCAAGCGCATCAAGCGTCTGGGCGAATCCTCGCAGGAGATCGGTGAAATCACCGAACTGATCTCGGACATTACGGAACAGACGAACGTGCTGGCACTGAACGCCGCCATCCAGGCGGCCTCCGCCGGTGAAGCCGGCCGAGGCTTCTCGGTGGTTGCGGAAGAAGTGCAACGACTCGCTGAACGCTCCGGCGACGCAACGCGCCAGATCGCGGCGCTGGTGAAGACCATTCAGACCGACACCCAGGACGCGGTGGGCGCCATGGAACGCTCCACGCAAGGGGTGGTGGAAGGTACCCGGCTGTCTGACGCGGCCGGTAGCGCACTGGGTGACATCGACCGCGTGTCGCGCCAGCTCGCCGACCTGATCGGACAGATTTCCAACCAGGCGCTCCGCGAAGCCGAATCGGCGAACGTGGTGGCCGCGAACATCCAGCACATCTTCGCGGTGACGGAGCAGACCGGTGAAGGTACCCGGTCCACCGCCCAGATGGTGCGCGAGCTGTCCCGTACCGCTGAAGAACTGAAGCAATCGGTTGCACGGTTCAAGATCGACTGACCGGAGAATCCCGCGGCCATGAACCCATGCGCCGCGGACTGATCCCCGGTTCGAAGCCAAACGCACACAGGCCACGATGAGCGACAACCACAGCGAAACCACCGACGACCTGAGCGCACTGGCGTGGGTGCAGGAAGAACTGCGCCGCTCCCTGGAGGCTGCCCACAAGGCGCTTCGCCGCTTCGTCAAGGATGCCGAGGCCGTCAGCGGCTCCGACGTCGATGCCGTCGATCCCGCCGTGCTGCGCACCGCGCACCAGCAGATCCACCAGGGCGTGGGTGCCCTCGAACTCGTCGGCCTGCCGGCCGTGGCCAGCGTGCTTCGCGCCAGCGAATCCGCGGTCAAGCGCTTCGTGCTGAAACCGCAGAAGATGACCTCGGCCGACGTCGACGTCATCGAACAGACCTCCTTCGCGCTGCTCGACTACCTGCAGCGCCTGCTCGCCGGCAAGCCGCTCTCGCCGCTCGCACTGTTCCCGCGCTACCGCGACGTGCAGGCCGTGGCCGGTGCCGACCGGGTGCACCCGGCCGACCTGTGGGTCTTCGACTGGCAGTGGCGTGAAGTGCCGTCCGAGCCGGGCGTGACCCCGCGCCCGGCCGACGCGTCCGCCCGCACGGAGATGGAGCAGCAGATGCTGCTGCTGATGCGCGGCCAGCAGGCCACCGCCGCGGGCCGCATGAGCGACCTGTGCGCGGGCCTCGGTGCCGGTGCGTCCGACCTCGCCGCGTCCACGCTGTGGAAGCTCGCTGGCGCCTTCTTCCAGTCGCAGGCCCAGGGCCTGCTGCAGGCCGACGTGTTCGGCAAGCGCGTGGCCTCGCGCCTGCTCGCGCAACTGCGCATCTTCGAGCGTGGCGACAACGAAGTCTCCGAACGCCTCGCGCAGGACCTGCTGTTCTTCTGCGCCCAGACCCCCACGCCGGCCGATGGCCGTGCGCCGCGCCTCGCGGCCGTGCGCCAGGCCTACGACCTCGAGTCCCACGTGCCGGTCGACTACGAAGTCAGCCGCCTCGGCCGCTACGACCCCGCGTGGGTCGCGCAGGCGAAGAAGCGCGTGTCGAGCGCGAAGGACGCCTGGTCCGGCGTTGCCGGCGGTGAAATGCATCGCCTCGGCGGACTCTCCGAGCAGTTCTCGCTCGTGGGCGATTCGCTGCGCCGCCTCTACCCGAGCGGCGAGGTGCTCGCCGACGAACTCCAGCAGGCCATCCTCCAGACGCAGCAGAGCGGGGCCGCGCCCGAGACGCCGCTCGCGATGGAAGTCGCCACCAGCGTGCTGTACCTCGAGTCCTCGCTCGAAGACACCGACTTCGACCACCCCGAGCAGGCCCAGCGCGTGCGCCGCCTCGCGCAGCGCATCGCCGGCGTGCGTTCCGGCCAGACTCCCGACCCGCTCGAAGCGTGGATGGAGGAGCTGTACCGCCGCGTGTCCGACCGCCAGACCATGGGCAGCGTCGTGCAGGAGCTGCGCTCCTCGCTCGCCGAGGTCGAGAAGCAGATCGACCAGTTCTTCCGCAAGCCCGCCGAACGCGACGTGCTGATGCCGGTGCCCGGCCAGCTGTCGTCGATGCGCGGCGTGATGTCCGTGCTCGGCATGGACCAGGCCACGCAGGCGCTGCTGCGCATGCGCGACGACGTCGAAGGCCTGATCGCCACCGAAGTGGACCCGCAGGGTGTCGTGCAGTCCGGCACCTTCGACCGTCTCGCCGGCAACCTCGGCGCGCTCGGCTTCCTGATCGACATGCTCGGCGCGCAGCCGCAGGTCGCCAAGTCGCTGTTCGTGTTCGACCCCCTCACCGGCGCGCTGAGCCCGCTGATGGGCCGCAGCGCCGCCGCGCGCAGCGCCACGAACCTCGCGGTGCCCAAGATGGCGCCCACGGTCGAGCCACGCGTGATCGAGCAGGCCCAGGCCCTGGCCGAGGCCGCCGTCAGCGAACGCATGCCGCTCGACGCGCTGTCGAACGAACTCGAACACCTGCAGCAGGAAGCACAAGCCGCCGACCAGGCCGGCCTCGTCGCCACCATCGAGCAGGCCCAGCACAACATCGAACAGGCCCAGGGTCTGGCCGAGGTCACCGAGGCCCGCGAGCAGCTCTCCGAAGCCCTCAACGACTTCGTCATCACCGCCGGCGATGCCGTCGCGCTCGACCCGCTGCCGCTGCCGGCCGCGAAATCCGCTCCCGCACCCGCGCCGGCCCCGGTGGCTGCGCCGGTCGCGGCCCCCGCCGCCAGCGCCCCGGGCGCCGACCTGGCCGACGACCCCGAGATGCGCGAGATCTTCCTCGAGGAAGCGCGCGAGAAGGTCGGCGAGGCGCGCGATTCGCTCGCCCAGCTGGCCGCCGCCCCCGGCGACGTCGAACAACTCACCGCGGTGCGCCGCGCGTTCCACACCTTCAAGGGCAGTTCCCGCATGGTCGGGCTGAAGGAGTTCGGTGACGCGGCCTGGGCCTGCGAACAGCTCTACAACACCTGGCTCGCCGGACAGAACGCCGCCACGCCGGCCCTGCTCGACTTCTCCCACAAGGCGCTGAACCACCTCGCCGACTGGATCGAGGCCATCGCGAACCAGACCGCCCATGGCTGGAAGTCCGGCCCGCTCGTGAAGGCGGCCGAAGCCTTCGGCCGCGGCGAACCCGTCGGCGACATCGCCACGCCGTCCGCCGAGGCGGCCGCGCTGCCCCTGATGTCGCTGGCGCTCGACACGCCCGCCGAGGCGCCCGTGGTGGCTCCGGCGCCCGCGCCGGTCGAAACCCCCGAACTGCCGGTGGCCCAGGCCGTCGAGACCATCGAGTCGTTCGACCTCGACCTCGATCTGGCGCCCGTCGCCGACATCCCGCCCGAAGCGCCGGTGCAAGCCGCGGCCGTGCCGGTCGCCGAGGCCCTGCCGGAACTCAGCTTCGACCTCGACCTGGGTGCCTTCGACGACACCCCGCCGGTCACCGTGCCGCCCGCGGCCGAGCCGGCCGATGCGCCGGTGGTCGACCTCACGGCCGGCCTGCCGGCTGAAGAAGCCGTGCTGTCGTCGCTGGACGTGCCGCAGGCCGTCGAACTCGACGCGCTGCCCGCCGCCGAGTCGGTGGAACTGATCGAACTCGACCTCGGTGACGACGTGTTCGGCGATGCCGTGCCCGCCGTCGCAGCCGCGCCCGTCGCCGAGGAGCGCACGGTCATCGAACCGCGCCAGGACACCGCACCGGGTGCACTCGTCGACTTCCCCGCCGCCGAGATCGACCACCTCGACATCCCGTTCGACGACGCCGTGCCCGTGGCCGCCGCCGAGCCGGCCGGCGAACCCGAGACCATCGAATTCGCCGAGGCCGTGGAGGCCATCGAGGCCGCCGTCGAAGAGCCGGCCCCGTTCGTCGACGACGACCAGGTCCGCATCGTCGGCCCGCTGCGCATCAGCATCCCGCTGTTCAACATCTACCTGAACGAAGCCGACGAGCTGTCGCGCAAGCTCACCACGGAAGTGGCCGAGTGGGCGATGGAGCTGCACCGCCCGGTGGGCGAGATGCCCATCGCGCTCGCGCACTCGCTGGCCGGCAGTTCCGCCACGGTGGGCTTCGCCGACCTGTCGCAGCTCGCCCGCACGCTCGAACACGCGCTGATGCGCTCGCAGGCCATCGGCCATGGCACGCCGGAAGAAGGCCGCTTGTTCGTCGAGGCCGCGGAAGAAGTCCGCCGCCTGCTGCACCAGTTCGCCGCCGGTTTCCTGAAGGCCCCGGCGCCGGAACTGCTCGAGCGTCTCGCCGAACACGAGGTCAGCTCGGCACGCCGCCTGGAAGAAGCCAACGCCGCCGTCGACGCGCAGGCCGCGCGTGGCGACGACGAACCCGACCTGCTGCTCGACGCCGAACCCGAGTCGTTGACCGAGGCGCTGGCCGAGGCCGCACCGCCCGCGGCCGACGTGCCGGTGCAGGACACCCGCCCGGGAGCCCTCGAGGTCGACCTGCAGGCCGCGGAAGCCGAGGCGCTGGCGCTGCCCGAAGTGCAGCCCGCAGCCGAGCGGCTGCCGGAACCCGCGTTCGAACCTGCGGCCCAGGCTCCGGCCGAAGCCCGCGAATCCGCCTTCGGCTCGTTGCCCGAACCGGGTGAACTGGGCCAGGCCGAGTTCAAGGCCTTCACGCCGCTGCCGGTGGCCGCACCCGTGGCCTCCGCCGCGCCGTTCCGTGCCGACCGCGACGAAGACGACGAGGACATCGACGCCGTCGACGCGGTCGACGCCGAACTCTTCCCGATCTTCGAGGAAGAGGCCGAGGAACTGCTGCCGCAGCTGTCCGCCGCCCTGCGCGACTGGACCCGCCAGCCCGAGAACAACGCCCACGCCGCGTCGTGCATGCGCACGCTGCACACGCTCAAGGGCGGTGCCCGCCTCGCCGGCGCCATGCGCCTCGGCGAAATGGCGCACCGCCTCGAGACCGCCATCGAGCACCTGCTGCAGGCCGAGAACGCCACGGCGGCCGACGTCGAACGCCTCGAGTCCCGCGCCGACGCGCTGAGCGGCGCCTTCGAAGCGCTGAAGTCGCGCGACGCCCAGGCCTACGCCGAGGCAGAAGAAGCCCTCGACACGCCCACGGCCGAGGAGCCGGTGGTGGCCGTCGAGCCGCACACCACGCCCGCCGCCCTCGAAGCCATCCCCGCGCTGCCGGTGATCGAGCCGGTGTCGGTGGTGCCCATCGTGCACGCCGCCGCGTCCGACACGGCCGCCGCGCCGCTGGTGGACCTGCCGCCCGCCGCCCCGGTCTCCAACGAGATCGACTGGTCGCGTTTCGCCGAAAGCGCCCCGGACCTCGACACGCCCACCCACCAGCCGGTGGCCGCGGCCAACGCCGCCGTGCGCGTGCGCGGTCCGCTGCTCGAACGCATGGTGAACCAGGCCGGTGAGGTCAGCATCACGCGTTCGCGGATCGAGGCCGAGGTCGGCAACATCCGCGGTTCGCTCGGCGACCTGACGGACAACCTGGAGCGCCTGCGCCAGCAGCTGCGCGACATCGAGTTCCAGGCCGAAACGCAGATGATCTCGCGCCAGGAGGCCGCCAAGGCCGCCCACGAGACCTTCGACCCGCTCGAGTCCGACCGCTTCACGCGCTTCCAGGAACTGACGCGCATGATGGCCGAGTCCGTCAACGACGTGGCCACGGTGCAGCGCTCGCTCCAGCGCACGCTGGAAACCACGGAAGACGAACTGGCCGCCCAGGCCCGCCTGACGCGTGACCTGCAGGACGACCTGCTGCGCACCCGCATGGTCGAATTCGAAAGCCAGTCCGACCGCCTGTACCGGGTCGTGCGCCAGGCCGCGAAGGAAACCGGCAAGCAGGTCCGCCTCGACATCATCGGCGGCTCGATCGAAATCGACCGCGGCGTGCTCGACCGGATGACGCCGGCCTTCGAACACCTGCTGCGCAACTGCGTCACGCACGGCATCGAGTCGCCCGAGGTCCGAACGGCTGCGGGCAAGGACCCGGTCGGCAACATCGTCGTGGTGCTGCGCCAGGAAGGCAACGAAGTCGGCGTCGAGTTCCGCGACGACGGCGCCGGCCTGAACCTCTCGCGCATCCGTGACAAGGCCGAGAAGATGGGCCTCATCGCCCCGGGCAGCGAACACAGCGACGGCGAACTCGCCAACCTGATCTTCATGCCGGGCTTCTCCACCGCCGAGACGGTGACCGAACTCGCCGGCCGCGGCGTCGGCATGGACGTGGTCCGCTCCGAGGTGAACGCCATGGGCGGCCGCATCGAGACCGCCACGGCCGCAGGCCAGGGCACCGGCTTCACGCTGGTGCTGCCGCTGACCACCGCGGTGACGCAGGTCGTGATGCTCCGCTGCGGCGACAGCATCGTGGCCGTGCCCGCCACGCTGATCGAGATCGTGCGCCGCCTGTCGGTCGAGGAGATCGAGCACGCGTACCAGTCGGGCAGCTACACGTTGGCCGAACGGTCCATGCTGTTCTTCTGGTTCGGCGCGCTGCTGCAGCAGACGCCGGTCAGCGGCGAAGCCGGCCGCACCCGTCCGGTCGTGGTGGTGCGAAGCGCGCAGCAGCGCGTCGCACTGCACGTCGACGAAGTGCTGGGCACGCAGGAAGTGGTCGTGAAGAACCTCGGGCCGCAGCTGTCGCGCCTGCCGGGTCTCGCGGGCATGACGCTGCTGGCCTCCGGCTCGGTCGCGCTGATCTACAACCCGGTGGCGCTGGCCACGCTGTACGGCGATGCCGCACGCCAGGCCACGCAGGCCGCGCGCCTGTCGCCGGAGCAGCAGGTGGTCAAGCCCACGGTGGAAGAGGCGCACCAGCACCTCGCACCGCTCGTGCTGGTGGTGGACGATTCGCTCACGGTGCGCCGCGTCACGCAGCGCCTGCTGACCCGCGAAGGCTTCCGCGTCACGCTGGCCAAGGACGGCATCGAAGCGCTCGAACGCCTGGCCGAGGAACGGCCGCAGGTGGTGCTGAGCGACATCGAGATGCCGCGCATGGACGGCTTCGACCTCGCCCGCAACATCCGCGGTGATGCCCGCATGAGCGACCTGCCGATCATCATGATCACGTCGCGGATTGCGCAAAAGCACCGCGATTACGCGGCCGAACTGGGTGTAGACCACTACCTCGGCAAGCCCTATTCCGAGGAAGACTTGTTGGCATTGATCGCGCGGTACACCACCTCCGTGGCGGCGCCTGCCTGATCCGTCCTTCAACGCTTTGCCGAGGCGCGCAGTACCCCATGTCTCAACTGGTCGATCACCTGGCGGAGATGACCGGTTTTCGGGACCGGGACATCCTGGACGTCACGCTGGTCAACGCGTTGCGGGACCTGCTGCGCCCCATCTCGGTGGCCATCTACCGGGTGGTGGGCGAGCGCGGCCAGGAGCACTGGATCACCCGGGCGCGCCTGGGTGAAAGCGACGCGGTGGCCACGGCCGACCCGGTGTGGGCCGACACCGAGTCGCTGCCCCGCCTGGACCTGTTCCCCGCCCGCGTGCAGGCCATGGCCGGCGAGACCAGCGTGGTCACGCTGCCCGGCAGCCTGAGCCGCAGCATCTTCCCCGTGCGCACCGACCGCGAGGTCGTGGGCGTCATGGAGATCGAGAGCCGCACGCCGCTGAAGGACGAGGACGTGCGCATGGTGGGCAGCATCCTGCGCATCTACCGCAACTTCCAGGGCCTGCTCGACTACAGCGAACGCGACACGCTGACGGGCCTGCTCAACCGCAAGACCTTCGACGAGAGTTTCCTGAAGGCCACCAACTCGCCGCCGATGACCGAGGCGATGGCCGTGGCCACGTCGCCCGACGGCCGCCGCCACGTGGCCTCCACGCACCGGTACTGGCTGGGCGTGATCGACATCGACCACTTCAAGAGCGTCAACGACAACTACGGGCACCTGATCGGCGACGAGGTGCTGCTGCTGCTGTCGCGCCTGATGCGCAGCAGCTTCCGCTACCACGACCGCCTGTACCGCTTCGGCGGCGAGGAGTTCGTGGTGCTGATGCGCTGCGCCACCGACGACGACGCGCGCCAGGCCCTCGAGCGCATGCGCGCGAACACGAAGACCTATCCGTTCCCGCAGGTGGGCTCCATCACCATCAGCATCGGCTTCACCGAGGTCAAGCCCGGTGACACGCCCAGCGCCGCGTTCGAGCGCGCCGACAAGGCCGTGTACTTCGCGAAGGCGCACGGCCGCGACCAGGTGCAGAGCCACACCGACCTCGTGGCGCGTGGCGAGCTGGAAGACGGCTCGAAGATCGGCGACGTCGAGTTGTTCTGACCTCGGCCCTCGGGACGACGAGCCCTGCGAGCGCGCCGCCCACTTCTGGAATACTGCTCACCTGTCCGAACACGCACACCCGAACCCCATGGCGGTCTCCCCCGAAATCCAGGCCTTCTGGCAAGCCTTCCTCCTGGCCGAGGACGAACTCAAGTCCCGTCCGCTGCGCGAGCGGGTCGAACGCGCCAATGAAATCCTCGAGCGCCACGTGAGTGGCCTCGCGCTGGAGGTGCAGGGCCAGGAGAGCGATGCCGTGCACGAGATCACCGCCACGGCCCACGGCGACCTGGAGCGCTTCCCGCTGCTGCTGCAGCTGGTGGCCGAGGCGCCGCCGCTCGAGCACCACACCGTGCGCGCCTTCCGCGAACGCACGAAGAACGGCGAGTTCGGCATCCGCATGGGCGACTTCTCGCTCGACACCAGCGACCTGCTCGTCGCCTGCGGCGAGGACGACGGCCGCATCGCGCTGCAGATCCGCTTCGACGTCGAGGTGCCCGACGACATGCAGGACCACGCGCAGCAGATGGCGTACATCCTGCTGGACCACGTGCTCGGCGAGTACGACTTCGCCGTGAAGGTGGGCGCGGTCGACTTCACCGACGACGTGCCCGACCTCGAGGCGCCATGGACACCGCTCGAGAGTTTCGCCCGCGTGTTCGACGCGCACTGGCGCGACGTGCTGGGGCGCACCGGCGACTTCCCCGACGGCGAGTACGAATGGTCGGGCGTGACCCTCCAGGCGAACAACGACGACGCGGTGGACACCCTCGTGGTGAGCATCAACCGAAGCGCGAACGCGGTGGCCATGCGGGCCGACCTCGTGCATGCGCTCACGCTCGACCTGCCGGTGCCCGACAGCGACGCCCTGTCGGCGGCCCACGCCTTCCAGGACCAGGCGGCCACCGTGCTCGAGCAGTCCCGCCTCGGCATCCTGACGCTCGTGGTCACGCGGGGCGGTCGCCGGCGAGCCGTGTACTACGTCGCCGACGTGGAGCGCGCGCGCGCGGCGCTGGCGCCGCTGCTGTCGCGCGACGGCATCGCCGCGGACACGCTGGACGTCGAGTTCGATCCCGCCTGGTCGCGGTATTTCGAGTTCGCCATCTACGGCAACTGAGGGGCGCGTCAGGCGGCCGCGGGCGCTTCGCCCGGGTCGCCGGCCGCGGTGCGGGCATAGCGGCCGGGCGGCATGCCCGCGTGCCGCGTGAAGGCCACGCCGAAGGTGCTGACCGTGCTGTAGCCCACACGTTCTGCGATGTCGGCGATGGCGAGTTCCCGTTGTCGCAGCAGCTGCTTCGCGAGCGCCATGCGCCAGGCCAGCAGGTAGGCCATCGGGGCGACGCCCACGGTGCGGCTGAACCGCTCGAAGAAGGCCGAGCGCGACATCGCCGCCTCGCGCGCGAGTTCGTCGATGGTCCAGGGGGCGCCGGGCCGCTCGTGCATGCACCGAAGCGCCAGGGCGAGCCTCGAATCGGCCAGGCCCCGCACGAGGCCCGCGGAACCCGCCGTGCCGGCCGCCGAACGCAGGGCCTCGATCAGCAGCACCTCGAGCAGCCGGGCCAGGACGATGTCCCGCGCGGGCCGATCGGCGCGGGATTCCTCGCCCACCAACTGGACCAGCATCGACAGGCGGTGATCGCCGCGCACGTGGATCCACTGCGGCAGCAGCGACACCAGCAGCGCGGCGTCGGGGGATCCGAACACGCAGTGGCCGACGAGCAGGCGCGCGTCCACCGGCCCGTTCGGGTCACCGACGCGCGCACCACCGGGCATGGGGGCGATCGGCGTGGTGACGGCCTCGCCTTCACGCGGAGGCTCGCGGTCCCGGCTGGAGGTGGCGAAACCGCGGGCGGCGGGAATCAGCACGAAGTCGCCTCCGTCGAGCGGGATCGAGGCGCCGCCGGAGGGGCCGTCGACGTGCAGGCGGCAGCCGCCTTCGAGCACCACGAAGTAGAAGGGACGCCCGGTGTCGGCGCGCCGCACCGCCCAGGGCGCCGACGCCACCACCAGTTTCGAGAACGGCGCGGTGGGTTGCAGCAGGGACACGACTTCGGCCAGCGGGTCCACCATGCCGGACGCTTTCGACAAAACCAAGGACTCTGAAGTGTAGTCAGTCCGGCGGCCGCTGCCTATCGTTCAGGCTCCACCCCCTGAAGGAGTTTCCCGATGTCCCACCCGTCCACTGTCCTGATCACCGGCTGTTCGTCCGGCTTCGGCCTGGAGACCGCGCGGCATTTCGCCGACCAGGGCTGGCGTGTCGTCGCGACGATGCGCACGCCGCGCGAGGACGTGCTGCCGCGGTCCGACCGCATCCGCATCCTGCCGCTCGACGTCACCGACCCCGGGAGCATCGCCCGGTGCATCGATGCGGCCGGACCCCTCGATGCGCTGGTCAACAACGCCGGCGTGGGCTGGCTGGGGCCGGTCGAGGGCATCACGCTCGCCGGCGTGCGCGACCTCTTCGAGACCAACACGTTCGGCACGATCGCGATGACGCAGGCGGTGCTGCCGCAGTTCCGCCTCCGGCGGTCGGGCGTGGTCGTGAACGTGACGTCGAGCGTGACGCTGCTGCCGCTGCCCCTGCTGGCGGTCTACACCGCGAGCAAGGCGGCGGTGAACGCGTTCACCGAATCGCTGGCACTGGAACTGGCCCCGTTCGACGTGCGGGTGCGCCTGGTGCTGCCGGGCCGCGCGCCGGGCACGAGCTTCGGGGACAACGCCCGCCGCCGCATGGAGGGCAGCGACCACGGGGCGTACAGCGACTTCCGCGAGCGCGTGTTCGCGGCGGTGCGGGACACCTCGACACCGGTCACGCACGCGGCCGACGTGGCCGAGGCCGTGTGGCACGCGGTGACCGATCCGTCGGCCCCGATGCGGACGCCGGCCGGTGCGGACGCGCTGGCGTTGGCGGGCCGGTGACCCGGTCGGGTCACTTCCCCTTGTCGCTCCACATCACCCCGCCGGTCGACCAGTCCTGCTTCGCCACGTCGAAGAACAGGATGTCGACGGCGTCGGGGCTGCCGCCGAGCACGCGCACGCAGGCCTCGGTGAGTTCCTTCGCCAGTTCGGCTTTCTGCTGGGGCGTGCGGCCTTCGAAGAGTTCGACGCGGAGGGTGGGCATGAAGGGGTCCTTTCAGGGTGGGTTCAATCGCGGAAGCCCGGCGACAGCCGGTCCGCGCGCCGCAGCAGCGCGGGCCATTCGGCATCGCCGTCCCGCTCGGTGCCGTCGCCCACCCACTGGCGGTGGGTGAGGGCGGCGAGATCAGGGTTCGCCGTGAGCACCCGGCCGCCCGTCGCGGCCATCGCGCGCAGCTGGGCCCGGGCGGCACGTTCGAGGATGTGCATCAGCAGGAAGGCCTCGGCCACCGAGCGGCCGACCGTCAGTGTGCCGTGGTTCTCGAGGATCAGACCGTCGAGCGTGCCGAGGTTGGCCACGAGGCGCTGCTGCTCCTCGGCGCCCAGCGCCAGCCCTTCGTAGGCATGGCGGCCCAGGCGCCCGTGCAGGCGCATGGCCCACTGCGACGTGGGCAGCAGGCCGTCCGGCAGCATCGACAGCGACACGCCCCACGGCGCATGGAGGTGGATCACGCATTCGACGTCGGGACGCGCGACGTGGATGGCGCCGTGGATCGCGAAGCCGCTCGGGTTCACGCGGCGGCCCGTGCCGTCGGCCACGCGGCCTCGCACGTCCACCTTCACGAGGTTCGACGCACACACCTCGTCGAAGCCCAGCCCGAACTCGTTCAGCAGGTAGACGCCCGGCTCTCCGGGCACGGCGGCCGACAGGTGCGTGTAGATCGTGTCGTCCCAGCCGGCCAGGGCCGCGAGGCGGTAGGCGGCGGCGAGGTCGGTGCGCACCTCGGCTTCGGTGCGTGGGGCAGGTCGGGTCGGCATGGTGGAGTCCTCACCGTCCATTGTGCAGAAACGTCAGGCCCGCTGCAGGCCCCAGCGCGGCCAGCGCAGGCGTCCGGCCGGCCGCTCCACCCAGCGGTGGAACGGCACCGCGGCGGCGTTGCTCAGCAGCCAGGCGCTGACGATGGCCATCAGCGCCGCGCCCTGCTGCGTCGGGTCCTTCTGCTCGAACAGGCCGTTGACCAGCAGGCAGATGGGGAAGTGCACGAGGAAGAGGGCGTACGAGTGGGTGCCGAGGTGCCCGAGCAGTGCGGCAGGCCGCCCGGCCGGCAGCAGCGGGCGGCCGCCCTGGTGGCGCCATTGCAGCAAGGCGAGCACGAGGGCCGTCACCAGCGCGAGCGCGATGCGGCCGCGGAAGTCGTGGGCCAGCGCGGCCAGCACCATCGCGCACAGCAGGGCCAGCCAGCGTTCGCGCCAGCGGCTGGCGCTGAGCCAGTGCACCAGCACGCCGAGGCCGTAGGCACCGAAGAAGTAGGGCGCCCAGTTGTCGAGGGACGGGTCGCGGTTGAAGACCCACAGCGAGGCCGCCACCGCCGCGAGCACCAGCACCGGCGCCATCCACCTCGACCGCCGGAACCGCCCCGCGCACCACAGCAGGCCGAGCAACAGCGCGAACAGCTGCAGGTCGATCGCCACGTACCAGGCGCCCACCGTCAGCGACTCGTGGCCCAGCACGCCGTGCAGCAGCAGCGCATGCGACAGCAGTTGCGCCAGGCCCACCGAGTGGGGCACGAGGTCCG
Organism: Piscinibacter gummiphilus; assembly: GCF_002116905.1. Classification (NCBI taxonomy): domain Bacteria; kingdom Pseudomonadati; phylum Pseudomonadota; class Betaproteobacteria; order Burkholderiales; family Sphaerotilaceae; genus Rhizobacter; species Rhizobacter gummiphilus. The sequence continues at coordinate 5,257,598 of NZ_CP015118.1, read as the reverse complement.
GCAGCCAGTCGGCCACCAGCGCGGAACAGCCGAGGGTCAGCAGCACCGCGGCGAAGAAGGGCAGCGCGAGCCGCAGCCAGCGGCGCCCGATCAGCAGGCCCACCTGCGCGAGCGAGCCCTGCAGCGCTTCGCGGCGCGGCGCGAGGGCGCGGGCACTGAGGAAACCGCCGACCACGAGGAACACCTGCACCGCCATGCGGCCGTGGTGGAACAGCAGGTCGGTGACCTCCGGCATCAGTTCCTGCACCGTGTCGGCGATGGGGCCGTAGCTCACGAGGTGGTGCCACACGATGGCCTGGGCGGCCAGGGCCTTGAGGGCATCGAGGTGGAGCAGGCGGGGCGACGGGGCGGACATGAGCAGCGGTACCGGGCGCCGGCAAGGCGGTGCGGCGGGCAAAGCCGTCGATTGTAGGGCGGCGCGCACTGCCCCGCAGGCGCGTCACCCCCGCGAACGCCGGGGCCCACGGGTCGAGTGGCGCGCCTGGCCTGCGGTGGATCCCGGCGTTCGCCGGGATGACCGGTGCGGGGAGGTCAGGTCCGGTGTCCTGCGGCGGCCCTCGCGGCTGCGACCGCGTCCTGCCGTGTCACCTGCCGCGCCACCAGCGGCACCCACACGAGGTAGAGCACCGACGTGAACACCCAGCCGCCCGCCCCGATGGCGATCAGCGGCCCCGTGCCACGCACGACCCCCGACAGCACCACCGCGACGGCCACCACACACGGCACGAACGACAGCAGCGCCTGAGGCACCGCCGCCGAGACCTTCAGGCCGCAGCGGCGGCACTTCGCCGTCGACGCAGGTCCCAGCGCGAGCTTGCGCCAGGCGGAGACGGCGTCGAGGCCGCAGTGCGGGCAGGTGGTTTCCATGCCCGGATTGTCAGCCGGCGATCATGTCAGCGGTGGGACACCCAGCACCGCCAGCACGGCGTTCAGCTGCGCGGCCGATTCGGGCTGCGCGGCGCCGGACGCGGCGAACCACGGCCGCTGGGCGGTGTCGGGCACCACCCACTTGTCGTCGTCCGCGGTGGCCTTGAAGCGGCTCGCATCGCCCTCGAACTCGTCGGCCGTGCGGTGCAGGCTGTCGCGCAGCGCGGCGAGCTTCTCGGCCGGCATGTCGTTGACCCACTGCACGTAGCGGCCGTGGTCCGCCGGGTCGGAGAGGTCGAGGCCCTGGGTGCGCGCGTACTGCTCCAGCAGCGGCACCGTGCTGTGGCCGTCGCCGCTGTGGTCCACGAGCGCACGGGACGCCTCGGCGTCGAAGCCCGCGTGTTCGAGGAAGCGCATCGAGGCGCCGCCGTCGCTGTCGAACTCGTGCTTGTTGGCTTCCTTCGTGCCGTTCCAGATCGCGAGGCCCACGGCGGACACCACGACGAGGCCGAGGCCGATCGGGCCCGCGAGGCTGCCGGTGCCCAGCGCCGCCAGCAGACCACCGCCCGCGCCCACGCCGTAGAGGATGCCCGACGGGATGTCGCCCTTCGCGAACGACTCCGCCGAGCTCCACGCGTCGATGCCGGCGGTCAACCCGCCGAGCAGCTTGCTGGCGAAGGCGCCGCCCAGGCGCCCGGCAGTGGATGACGACGATGCACCGGTGAGGCCGGCATACAGCTCGAAGCCCTTCTGGCCGAGGCCCGCGGCGTCGATCACGACCTTCAGCTGGTTCTTCAGCGTGGGGTCCATCTGGGCCTTGTCGACGGACGACAGGAAACCCACGCCGGCGAGGGCGAGGCCCACGCCGCGCAGCATCTGGCCCTTGAACGTCGACTTGTCGAAGCCCTTCAGGCCGTCGAGCTGGCTGTCGAGCGCGGTGAGGCGCTTGGCCACGTCGTCGGCCGATTCACCGGCCGCCGGCACGGTGTTCTTCAACGCGTCGATGGTCTTGTTCAGCGCCTGGCCTTCGAGGCCCATGGCCTTGGCCCACTGCGTGTTGCTGCGCAGGCTCTCCAGCGCGTTCGTCGCGCGCTGCACGCTGGCCGGGTTCTTCGGGTCGAAGTCGGGGCCGATGGCACCGATCACCGTGGCCTTCACGTGGGCCGTGGCGAGTTCCTGCGACAGCTTGCGCACCTGGTCGCTCACCTTCGCGCTCACCGCGAGCGGCGTGGTGTTGACGAACTCCAGCAGCCGCTGCCCGCGTTCACCGGTGACGATCTCGGGGCGGGTCTGCAGTGCGTTCTCGATGGCGACCTGGGCGGCCGGATCCGACAGCGCGGCTTCGAGCGTCTTGTCGACCTGACCCTGATGGCTCGCGAGCTCGGACGGCAGCGGGCTCAACGAGGCCATCTGCTCCAGCAGCTTCTCGCCGTCGTCGGCGACCTTCCGGCGCAGCGCCTCGGCCTGGTCCGCCCACGCCTGGCCCTTGTCCTTCTTGTAGTCGGCGATGGCCTGGTCGAGCTGCTGCGTGGTCATCGAACCGCCGTGGTTCGCGACGAGCCACGACAGCTCCTCCATGTGGGCCCCGTAGGCCTTCACGTCGTCCTCGGTCTTCTGGCGGAAGGCCGAGACACCGCCCTGCACGGCGTCGAGCACCATCGTGGCGTCCACGCCGGGCTGCTTCGCGAGGGCCAGCGCATAGGCGGGGTTGGCGCCCTGGCCGATGGCGTTGCTGATGCCGCCGTAGTCCCAGATGCCCAGCTTCGCGATGCGGTCGATGGCGGTCGCGCCACCGGGCGCGTCGGCGACGCGGCCCAGCGTGGTGACGAGGTTCGACACGCCGTCGGGTCCGAACGGCTGGCCGCCGAACTCGCCCTGGTAGCGCTGCACGTACTGCTCGATGCCCGGCGTGGCCGCGAGCACCACGCGGCCGGCGAGGGCCGGGTCGAGGGTCTCGGTCAGCTTGTTCAGGCGCTCCATCGCCTCGCGGCCGGGGGCCTGCGGGCCCATGCTGCCGTCGGGCTTGCCCTGCACTGGCTCCAGCGCCCACTTCGCGGCGTCGTCGATCACGGCTCGGGCGCCGTCGTGGATGCGCAGGGCGTCCTGCACCTCGGCCGGCGCCTTGGCGTACTGGTCGCTGAGCGATTGCATCGCCTTCTGCGGATCCCCGGCGGCCTTGGCGGTGTCGACGATGGCCTGGGTCTGGCGGTCCAGCGTGACCTTCTTGATGGATGCGTCGACCGGCGCGGCGGTGGCCGGGTCGTTGGCGTAGCGGGCCGACACGGTGTCGGCCGCGGTCTTCCACGCCGCGTCGGTGGCGCCCGGACCCGCGCGCTGCGCGATCTCGGACTGCACCGCGGTGTCGAGCCCCTTGCGGGCCGTGTTCAGGTTGTCCTGCAGCCACGGCATCGCGGCGCCGCGGCCCTGGGTGGACGCGTTCATGTCGTCGTACTGGCGCTGCGCCTCGGCCACACGCTGCGCGGCCGCGTCGGTGGCCTGCACCTTGGCCTCCAGCGGCGACGGCGCGGGGCCGGTCGGGGTCACGTCCGGCGAGCGGGTGCCGGGGATCCACACCTTCTGGCCGACGACCAGCGGCTCCTGCGTGCCACCCGTGTTGTGGCGGTTCGCGCGGGCCAGCTCGACCGGCGGCTGCCGGTACTGCGCGGCGAGGTCGGCCAGCGTCTCGCCGGGCTTGACCTCGCGCTCGATGGGTTCGACGCCGTAGCCTTCGCCGATCGGCACACGCACCGTCTGGTCGATGCGCAGCTGGTCGGGGTCCTGGATGTCGGGGTTCGCCGCCTTCAGCTGCTCCGGCGTGGTGCGGTAGCGCGTCGAGATCTCGGCCATCGACTCGCCGCGCTGGACCTTGTGCTCGACGTGGCGGGCCGGGGGTGCCGCAGGAGGAGGCGGCGGCGGCGGCGGCGGGGGCGGGGCAGCGACGGGCGAACGGCGAACGGCATCGGGCAACATCGGGAACTCCTCCAACACGCCGACCTCTTCGGCGCAGGCGGCACGTTAAGCAGGGGGGAGTCCGGTCACAAGCTCGGGGCGGCCCGAGGTCGGGTATGGCGGGGCTGGGGTCGACCCGAGGTTGGGAGGGCCTGCGCGCGGTGCGAGGCAGGCGTCGGATGATGGATTCCTGGCGGACGGGCTCAGGGCGCGTCGGCCCTCATGGCGTCCAGGTCGCCTTCCCATTTCAGCTTCCCGCGGAACTGCTTGATGTCTTCCTGCGATCTCAAGCGCAACTTCAACAGTGTCCGCAGACCGAGTTCGACGACGTCTTGCTCGGTCTTCAGTCGGGTGGCACGCAATGCGTCCTTCATCAGCTGTTCGTCGATCTCGAGAGGGGTTCGGACGACGTTGATCCGCTGTGACTGGCCGATGCATCGTACGCCGGTTGCTCGCCGAGGTCACATGCCTCGGGCATGACCTCGCACCGCGGTGGGCGCAAAACCGAAGCGGTCGCGGAAGCGCACCGCGAAGCGCGACGGCGAGTCGTAGCCGACGGCCAGTGCGATGTCGCTGACCTGCCGTGACGTGGCTTGCAACAGGATCAGCGCGGAGGCCATGCGCACGTCGGCGATCAGCTCCCGCAGCGTGATCCCCTCGACCGAGAGGCGGCGCCGCAGGGTTGCCTCGGACATGGCGAGCGCCTTCGCGATGGCCGGCGAACTCCAGTCGCCGTCCAGCTGCGTGGACAGCATGGCGCGGATGCGGCCCGAGATGCGCGCGTCGTCCGCCGGGACGCGCAGCACCAGGCCTTCCGCGAGCAGCCAGTGCGCCACTTCGAGCAGCTGCTGGCGCACGACCGCATCGGGGCGCGACGGGTCCGGCGCCAGGCCGCTCCGTGCTCGCTCGAACGCCTCCTCCAGGCCAGCCGGCACGCCCCGCAACGCGCGTGCCGGAGGGAGCCCCGCATCGGCCGGGGAGATGCGCTCCGTGGCGGCCAGGTAGTAGGGATCCGCGAGCACGGTGCCGCTGAACATCAGCCAGCGGGCTTCGTAGCGCTCGCCATCGGTGATGCGGTTGTGGAAGTCGACGGTCTGTCCCCCGGCCAGCAGCAGCGCCTGGCCGGGCAGGACGCGCACGGCGGGACCGCGCGCCGGCTTGACCGTCTTGATGCCGCGGTCCACGCGGATCAGCGCCGGCCGATCGACGCGGATGCGCACGATCTCCAGCCCTTCCCCCTGCATCACGTGGGCGGCCATGCCCACGGCCGGCCTCACGTGCAAGGTCCGGGCGAGCCGGGCGCCCGGCGGCAACGGCACGGCGCTCAAGCCGGCCGGGGGCGATGGACGGCGCACAGCTTGTTGCCGTCCGGGTCGCGGACATAGGCCAGGTAGAACTGCCCCAGCGAATCGGTGCGCAGACCGGGAGGCTCCTCGATCGAGACACCCCCCTGCGCCACGGCCGTGTCGTGGAAGGCATGGACCTGCTCGGGCGACGTGCAGCGGAAGGCGATGGTGCCGCCGTTCGCGATGGTCGCGGGCTCGTCGTTGATGGGTTGCGCGATGCCCAGCGTGCCGCCGTCGTGGCGATAGAACAGCCGGTGGTGCCCGGACTTCGCCTGGTGCGGCATGGCGCCGCCGGCGCCCAGCACCCCCAGGACCTGGTCGTAGAAGCGCCGGGCGCGCTCGATGTCGTTGGTGCCGATGACGATGTGATTGAACATGGACGCTCCTCGTGGTTGATGGTGCCCAGTGTAGGAAGCGAGGCGCCTCGTGCCTTGCCGCGGTCGATCAAGTTCGGTGCCGATCCGCTCATTCGGACTGCTGCTAGAGTCCGTCGCACTACAAAGACAGGGAGACAGGAAAATGACCGACGGAGACGGCGGCCCGCAAAGGCTCCACGCACTCGACAACCTGCGCGCCGCCATGATGTGGCTCGGCATCGTGCTGCATGTGGCGGTGATCCACATGACCGGCACTCAGCTGTTGCCCTGGCGCGACGACAGGACCACGCCCGCGGCCGACGTGCTGGTCGCCTTCATCCATGCCTTCCGCATGCCCGTGTTCTTCATCCTGGCCGGATTCTTCGTGGCCATGCTGATGACGCAGCGGGGGCTGGCCGCGACCGTGCGCCACCGGCTTCGCCGCCTGGCCCTGCCGTTCGCTGTGTTCTGGCCGCCGCTGTTCGTCGCTTGCTCCACATTGGCGCTGCTCTTCATGCACCGCATGGCCCGCGGCACGTGGGGCCTGGACCTCGGCCTGGCATCTGCTGCAGGCGGGACATCCGCGCATGAGGGACTCCATACGCTGCACCTCTGGTTCCTGTGGCTGCTGCTGTGGCTCAGCCTCCTCACGCCGCTGATGCAGGCGGTGCTGCAACGCACCGCTCCCACCGTCGCGCCGGCGGTGGGGCGGTGGCTGGCGGCCCTGGGGCCCACGCCATGGGGCATCGCCTTGCTGGCGGCCGTGCTGGCGAGCATCGGTGTCCGGTATGGCTCGGGGCTGGTCCAACCCGGAAACGCCTTCCTGCCGCCCTGGATGGAATGGGCGCACAACGGTCTTTTCTATGTGTTCGGCCTGGCGCTGTACGCGCACCGGCAGGTGCTGCTGGCGCACTGCGTGCGGCGTTGGCCGTGGTACGCCGGCGCGGGGCTGGTGTTGTTCCTGGTGTCCGGCATGGTGCTCGAACACGTTCCCGCCGAGTCCCGCCACGCACTGCCGATGGGGACCCGTTGGGCGTTTTCCTTCGCGTACAACGCTGCTGCATGGTGCTGGAGCTTTGCCCTCATCGGCGTGTTCGTGGCCCATCTCGGACGGCCGAGTCCCGTCATGCGCTACCTCGCCGAAAGCTCCTACTGGGTGTACCTGGTCCACATGCCCATGACGATCGGTTTCGGCGCGTTGCTGTTCGGCCTGCCGTTGCCCGCGGGCGTGAAGATGCTGGTCAACATCTCGGCCACCACGGCGCTCAGCCTGGTCAGCTACCACTGGCTGGTGCGCTCGACGGCCGTGGGGCTGCTCCTCAATGGCAAGCGCCAGGCCAGAGACGAACGCCAAGGTGTCCCCCTGCCCGCTGGCTGAGTTCCCGTCAGGTCTTCGTCAATCGCCGGCCTTCACCACCGCATACCTCGCCAGCGTCTTCGCCCGCGCTTCGTCGTGGTCCACGATGGGCGCCGGGTAGTCCTGCCCGATCACGATCCTCGCCTCCGCCAGCTCGAGGGGGCGCGCCAGCCACGGCGCATGGATCGCCTTGTTCGACAGCCCGGCCAGTTCGGGCAGGTAGCGCCGGATGAACTTGCCCTCGGGGTCGAACTTCTCGCTCTGCGTGATGGGGTTGAAGATGCGGAAGTACGGTTGCGCGTCGCAGCCGGTGGAGGCAGCCCACTGCCAGCCGCCGTTGTTGGCGGCGAGGTCGAAGTCGTTGAGCTTTTCGGCGAAGTACGCTTCGCCGCGGCGCCAGTCGATGCCGAGGTCCTTCACGAGGAAACTCGCCACCACCATGCGCAGGCGGTTGTGCATGTAGCCGGTCTGGTTGATCTGGGCCATCGCGGCGTCCACCAGCGGGTAGCCGGTGCGGCCGTGGCACCAGGCGGCGAACAGGGTGTCGGCGTGTTTGCCACGCTCCCACTTGATGGCGTCGTACGCGGGCTTGAAGGCGGACTCCGCCACGTGCGGATGATGGTGCAGCACCTGGTGGTAGAAGTCGCGCCACACCAGTTCGGACAACCACGTCTGCGCGCCCTTCGAGCGGTGGGCGTGGGCCTCGCGGGCCAGCTGGCGGATGGAGACGGTGCCGAAGCGCAGGTGCATCGACAGGTAGCTCGGGCCCTTCACCGACGGGAAGTCGCGGGCCACGTCGTAGCGGTCGATGCGGGGCAGGAAGTCGGCCAGCAGGGCCTGGGCGCCCTCGCTGCCGGCGCCCAGCGCCAGCTCGTGCAGGTTGGTGGGTTCGAAGCCGATGCCGCTCAGCGTGGGCAGGTGGGCCGGCACGTCGTCGGGCAGGGGCGCCAGCGCGTCGGCGTAACGGGCCACCGGGTAGGCCTTCAGGTAGAACGGCTCCAGCTTCTTCAGCCAGGCGTTCTTGTAGGGCGTGAACACGCTGTAGGGCTTGCCGGTGGCGGTCAGCACCTCGTTGCGCTCGAAGATCACATGGTCCTTCGCCGTGTGCAGCGCGATGCCCATTTCCGCGAGGGCACCGCGCACGGCGTGGTCGCGGGCCAGCGCGGCGGGTTCGTCGTCGTGGCTGGCGTACACCGCCTGCACGTGAAGCTCGTCGGCCAGGCGCGGCAGGGCGGTGCCCGCATGGGCGTGGCGCACGATCAGCCGGGCCTCGGGGTTCAGCGCGCGCAGCTGGGCGTCGAGCGCGTGCAGGCTGTCGACGATGAACTCCACGCGGCGGTCGGCTTGGGGCAGGGGGTCGAGGATGTCGCGGTCGAGGAAAAACACGCACCAGACCTTCCGGGCCGCCTTCAGCGCGTGGTACAGCGCGGCGTGGTCGTCGGCGCGCAGGTCGCGGCGGAACCACACCAGGGCCGACGGCAGGGGCTTGTCGAGCGGGCGTTCGCGGTGGGGCATGCGGGGCGGAAACCTCCGAAAGAGCCCCCAGTTTGCCTCAGGCATAAAATCAGGGCATGTCTGCCATCAACCTGACCAACCAGTTCCTGATCGCGATGCCCGGGATGGCCGACGAAACCTTCGCCGGGGCCGTGGTCTACCTGTGCGAGCACACCGAGAAGGGTGCGCTCGGGCTGGTCATCAACAAGCCGATCGACATCAAGCTGAAGAACCTGTTCGAGAAGGTGGAGCTCACCCTCGACCGGGAGGACCTGGCCGAGACGCCGGTGTACTTCGGTGGCCCCGTCCAGACCGAACGCGGCTTCGTGCTGCACGACCGGCTCGACGGCGGGGACGGCGACGGCGGCCACTACAACTCGTCGCTGCAGATTCCCGGCGGCCTCGAGATGACCACCAGCAAGGACGTGCTGGAGGCGCTCTCCAACGGCGCCGGCCCCAAGCGCATCCTCGTGACGCTGGGCTACAGCGGCTGGAGCGCCGGGCAGCTGGAGGAAGAGATCGGCCGCAACGGCTGGCTCAACGTCGACGCTGAACCCGCGGTCATCTTCGAGACCCCGGTCGAGCAGCGCTACGACAAGGCCTTGTCCCTGCTGGGCATCGATCCGCGGATGCTGAGCCAGGAGGCGGGGCACGCATGAGCGCTGCGTCGTCCACCCCGGCGACCGCGATCCGTTCGTTCCTGGCATTCGATTTCGGCACCAAGCGGGTGGGGGTGGCCAGCGGCAACACGCTGACCCGCAGCGCCACGCCGCTGCGCACCATCGCGGCCGAAGGTGACGCCCGGTTCAAGGCCATCGCCGACCTGATCGCCGAATGGCAGCCGGCCGCCCTGGTGATCGGCGTGCCGGTTCACCCGGACGGCGCGCCGCACGACAATACCCACCGCGCCCGGCGGTTCGGCCGGCAGCTGCATGGCCGCTTCGGCCTGCCGGTGCACGAGGTCGACGAGCGCTACTCCACCACCGAGGCCCATGCCGCGGGCGCCTCGGACGTGGACGCCGCCTCCGCCGCCATCATCCTGGAGCAATTTCTGAGAGACACGCCATGACCGTCAACCAGCTCGACGCCGAATCGCTGTACACCGCCCTGCTGGCGGGCGTGAAGCCCCTGGTGAAACCCAACACCGCCCTGGTGGGCGTGTGGTCGGGCGGCGCGTGGCTCGCCGAACGCCTGCAGCGCGACCTGGGCCTCGCCGGCGAACACGGCGTGATCTCCAGCGCGCTGCACCGCGACGACTTCTCCCAGCGCGGCATGAGCAACGCCGATCCCACGAAGCTGCCCTTCGAGGTGGACGGCCGGGCCATCCTGCTGATCGACGACGTGCTCTACACGGGCCGCACCACGCGGGCCGTCATCAACGAACTCTTCGACTTCGGCCGCCCGGCGAGCGTGACGCTCGCGGTGCTGGTGGACCGGGGCGGCCGCGAGCTGCCCATCGAGGCGGCCTTCACCGCCGCCCGCATCGCGCTGGCCCCCGACGACCGCCTGCGCCTCGCGCGCGACGACGCCGGCCGCTTCAGCTTCGACATCAAGGAAAGCGACTGATCACGATGTTGCAACAACGCAATCCGCAACTCAACTCGCACGGCGAACTCATCCACCTGCTGTCCATCGAGGGACTGCCGCGGGCGGTGATCCACCACATCCTCGACACCGCGGGCACGTTCCTCAGCGTGAACGACCGCGAGGTCAAGAAGGTGCCGCTGCTGCGGGGCAAGAGCGTGTTCAACCTGTTCTTCGAGAACAGCACGCGCACGCGCACCACGTTCGAGATCGCGGCCAAGCGCCTGAGCGCCGACGTGATCAACCTCGACATCGCCCGCTCGTCGGCCGCGAAGGGCGAGAGCCTGCTCGACACCATCGCGAACCTGTCGGCCATGCACGCCGACATGTTCGTGGTGCGCCACAGCGAAAGCGGCGCGCCGTACCTGATCGCGAAGCACTGCGCCCCGCACGTGCACGTGGTGAACGCCGGCGACGGCCGCCACGCGCACCCCACGCAGGCGCTGCTCGACATGTACACCATCCGGCACTACAAGCAGGACTTCACGAAGCTCACCGTGGCCATCGTGGGCGACATCGTGCACTCGCGCGTGGCCCGCTCCGACATCCACGCGCTGACCACGCTGGGCGTGCCCGAGATCCGCGCGGTGGGCCCGAAGACGCTGGTGCCGGGCGACTTGAAGGACATGGGCGTGCGCGTGTGCCACGACATGGCCGAGGGCATCCGCGGCGCCGACGTGATCATCATGCTGCGCCTGCAGAACGAACGCATGAGCGGCGCGATGCTGCCGAGCGCCGGCGAGTTCTTCAAGAACTACGGCCTCACGCCCGAGAAGCTCGCGCTCGCCAAGCCCGACGCCATCGTGATGCACCCGGGCCCCATCAACCGCGGCGTCGAGATCGACTCGGCCGTCGCCGACGGCACCCAGAGCGTGATCCTGCCGCAGGTCACCTTCGGCATCGCGGTGCGCATGGCGGTGATGTCCACCATCGCCGGGAACAACGCCTGAGGAACAACAGCAGACCATGAAGATCCTCATCAAGAACGGCCGCCTGGTCGACCCCGCCACCGGCCGCGACGAACCCGGCGACGTGGCCATCGCCGCCGGCCGCGTGGTCGCGCTCGGCGCGGTGAACCCCGACTTCCACCCGAACCGCACCCTCGACGCTTCCGGCCTCGTGGTGGCCCCCGGCCTCGTCGACCTCGCCGCGCGCCTGCGCGAGCCGGGCCACGAGCACGAGGGCATGCTCGAGAGCGAGATGGCCGCCGCCGTGGCCGGCGGGGTCACGAGCCTCGTGTGCCCGCCCGACACCGACCCGCCGCTCGACGAGCCCGGCCTCGTCGAGATGCTGAAGTTCCGCGCCCGCAACCTGAACCAGGCGCACCTGTACCCGCTGGGCACGCTCACGCGCGGCCTGGCCGGCGAGGTGCTGACCGAGATGGCCGAGCTGACCGAGGCCGGCTGCGTGGGCTTCTCGCAGGCCGAGGCGCCACTCGCCGACACGCTGGTGCTGCAGCGCGCGCTGCAGTACGCATCGACCTTCGGCTACACCGTGTGGCTGCGCCCGCAGGACGCCCACCTCGGCAAGGGCGTGGCCGCCAGCGGCGCGCTCGCCACGCGGCTGGGCCTGTCCGGCGTGCCGGTGGTGGCCGAGACCATCGCGCTGCACACCATCTTCGAACTCGTGCGCGTGACGAACGCGCGCGTGCACCTGTGCCGCCTGAGCAGTGCCGCCGGCATCGACCTCGTGCGCCGCGCGAAGGCCGAGGGCCTGCCGGTCACCTGCGACGTCAGCGTGAACCACCTGCACCTGATCGACATGGACATCGGCTACTTCAACGCCGCGATGCGCCTCACCCCGCCGCTGCGCCAGCAGCGCGACCGAGACGCCATCCGCGCCGGCCTGGCCGACGGCACGATCGATGCGCTGGTGAGCGACCACACGCCGGTCGACGAGGACGCGAAGAACCTGCCGTTCGCCGAAGCCGAACCCGGCGCCACCGGCCTCGAGCTGCTGCTGAGCCTCGCGCTCAAGTGGGGTGAGGAGAGTGGCGCGGGCCTGTCGAAGGCGCTGGCCACGGTGACCTGCGCACCGGTGAAGGTGCTCGGCGACGCGCTCGGGTCGCTGCAATCGAGCGCGGGCCGCCTCGTCGAGGGCGGCATGGCCGACCTGTGCCTGTTCGATCCGTCCGCGCGCTGGACGGTCGAGCCGCGCGCGTTCCGCAGCCAGGGCAAACACTCGCCGTTCGCGGGGCTCGAACTGCCGGGCCGCGTACGCGCCACGCTCGTCGCCGGCCACGTGGCCTACGAGGCCAAGTGACCGCGCCCGCGCGGGTCGGGCTGCCGCTCGCCGTCTGGCGGCTCGTGTGCTGCCTCGGCATGGTGGTGCGCGGCCTGCTCACGTGCGCGTTCGTGTTCCCGTTCCTCGTGTCGCACCGGCGCATGTGGCACGTGGGCGTGTTCTGCCGCCACATGCTCGCCGCGCTGGGCCTGCGCCTCGTCTTCGAGGGCGTGCCGCACCGCGGGCCGGTGCTGCTGGCCGCGAACCACGTGTCGTGGCTCGACATCCTCGCCATCGACGCCGCGCAGCCCGCGCGGTTCGTGTCGAAGGCCGACATCCGCCGCTGGCCGCTGATCGGCTGGATGGTGGCCTGCGGCGGCACGCTGTTCATCGAACGCGAGCGCAAGCGCGACGCGATGCGCGTGGTGCACCAGGTGGCCGAGGCGCTGCAGCAGGGTGACGTGATCGCGATGTTCCCCGAGGGCACCACCAGCGACGGCCACGGCCTGCTGCCGTTCCACGCGAACCTGCTGCAGGCGGCCGTCGTCACGCACACGCCGGTGCAGCCCATCGCGCTGCGCTTCTCCGACGACACGTCGCCCGTCAGCGCGGCGGCGGCCTACATCGGCGACATGAACCTGATCGAGTCGCTGTGGGCCATCGTGTGCGCCCGCGGGCTCACCGTGACGGTGAAGCGGCTGCCGGTGCGGCCCGTCGAGGGCCTGGACCGACGCGAAGTGAGCGAGCTCGTGCGCGGCGACATCGCCGCGGCGCTCGGCCTGTAGGACGTTCTCCCGAGGCCGCTCGGGATTTGCCCTAGGCCTACGCGTCCGAGCACAACATCGGCGCGAACAGGCAAGACGGGGGAGGGGGCCGGTGACACCATCGGCGTCCCTTGCGGCGTCGTCCGTGGGGGACATCATCAGAACCCCAGGAGATACCCCCGCATGAAACGCCACCTCTCCGGCCTCCTCGCCGCCGCCGCCCTCGTCTCGCTGTCCGCGCCCGTTCACGCCGCCGGCACGTACGCGGCCACGCAGTACCCCATCGTGCTGGCCCACGGCCTGATGGGCTGGGACACCGCTGTCGGCATCGACTACTGGTACGGCATCACCGGCGACCTGAAGTCGAACGGCGCGAAGGTCTACACCACCAAGGTGTCGGCGGTGAACTCGTCGGAAGTGCGCGGCGAGCAGCTCGTGCAGCAGATCCAGACCATCCTCGCCGTGACCGGCGCGAAGAAGGTCAACCTGATCGGCCACAGCCAGGGCAACCAGTCCGTGCGCTACGCGGCGGCCGTGATCCCGAACCAGGTGGCGTCGGCCACGTCGGTCAGCGGCACCACGGGCGGCTCGCCGGTGGCCGACATCATCGCGGGCGTGGCCCCGGGCGGCTCGTTCACGAACGTCGTGCTCAACGCGGTCATCGGCGGCCTCGGCCAGCTGATCGACCTGTTCTCGGGCAGCCCCGGCCTGCCGGCCGACGGCAACGCGGTGCTGACCTCGCTGACCACAAGCGGCGCGGCCAATTTCAACCGCAACTTCCCGCAGGGCGTGCCCACCACGCGCTGCGGCCAGGGCGCGGCCGTGGTCAACGGCGTGCGCTACTACTCGTGGAGCGGCACGGGCCTGATCACGAGCGGCCTCGACATCAGCGACTACCCGCTCGCCGGCACCGCGCTCGCGTTCAAGGGCCAGCCGAACGACGGCCTCGTGGGCCAGTGCGACAGCCACCTCGGCCAGGTGATCCGCAGCGACTACGCGCTGAACCACCTCGACACCATCAACCACTTCTTCGGCGTCACCGGCCGCGTCGACCCCGTCGCGCTGTACCGCCAGCACGCCAACCGCCTCAAGAACGCGGGCCTCTGAGGCATGGGCGCCATCGTCGTTCACAAGCCGCGTTCCGCGCGCTGGGCGGGGCTCGTGTTCGGCAGCGTGGCGATCGGGGTCGCGCTGGCGTGGTGGGTGCATGCCGACGACATCGCCGGCGCGCCTCGGGCGCTGGCGTCCGCCCCGGTGGCGGACGCCGCCCCGGTCTCGCCGGCTCCCGTGGTGCGCGGCACCACGGCGACGTCCGCGGTGTTCCAGACCGGCGTGGAAGCCTTGCCGGCCTCGCTGCGAGGCACCGAGGTCAGCGGCGAGCTCGAGGAAGATGCTCAGGGCAACCTCAAGCTCACCCGCGGCGTGCGCAACGTGTTCGACTACTTCCTGTCGGCCACCGGCGAGGAGCCGGCGGCGCAGCAGCGGGCGCGGGTCGCGGCGTTCGCCGCGCGGCACGTCGGGCCCCGCGCCGCGGCGCAGGTGCTCGCGCTGTTCGACCGCTACGTGGCGTACAAGGACGACCTCGACGCGCGGCTGCGCGACACGCGCCCCGTGTCGCTCGAGGACATGCGCGCGCGCGTGGTGTCGGTGCGCGCGGCGCGCGACCGCCACTTCGACCCCGCCGTGGTGAAGGCCTTCTTCGGCGACGAGGACACCTACGACACCTACAGCCTCGGCCGGCTCGCGATCATGAAGGACACGTCGCTGTCGCCGCAGGAGAAGGCTCGGCGCGTGGCGGCGCTGCGCGCGGGGCTGCCCGAGTCCATGCGTTCGGAGCAGGACGTGGTGGAGGTGGTGGAGACACTCGGCACGCTGACCGAGGACCTGAAACAGCGGTCTGGCACTGCATCGGACCTGCGTCAATTGCGCGAAACCCTGGTGGGTTCGGAGGCCGCGGAGCGCCTGGAAACGCTGGACCGGCAGACCGAGGCGTGGAATCATCGCGTCGCGGACTACCTGCGGCAGCGCGCGGTGCTCCTCGGCGACGTGAGCCTCGCCGACAGCACGCGCCGCGAGCGGGTCGACGCACTGCGCAGCGAGGCGTTCTCGGCCACCGAGCGGCTTCGCATCGAGACGATCGAACGCATCCAGGATTCCGGCGCCCGTGACGCAACCTCTGCCTCTCGCCTGTCCGTCCCCGGCTGACCGCGCGCCCGCGCGGCAACCGGTGCTTCGGGTGCTGCCGTCGGCCGAACGACCCGCGGCGCCCCGGCCCGACGTGCACATCGGCTACAGCCGCGCGGTGTTCGCGTACCTGCGGCTGCAGGGCGTGAATCCGGCGTCGCTGTACGCGGCCGACCTGGTGCACCGGGTCGAGCAGGCCGCACCCGGCGAGACCTTTCCGCTCGACGACTTCCACGCGGTGATCGACGTGGCCCAGCGCCACCTGCGCGATCCCGACCTGGCGATCAAGGCGTCCGAGCACGTGCAGCCGTGGGACGGCGGTGTGCTCGGCTTCGCGCTGATGACGAGCCCGTCCATCTCCGAGGTGGGCAACCTGCTCGTGCGCTACCAGCGGCTGTTCACCAACGTCTACGAGGTGCGCCCCCACGTGGACGACCACCACTTCCAGCTGCGCCTCGTGTCGGCCGCGGGCACGCATTCCACCGCGCTGGCGCACCTGCTGATGGGCACGTGGGCCTGGCGCTCGCGCTGGTTCACGGGCGAGCCCTCGCTGCCGTTCGACGCCTGCTTCGAGGGGCCGGCGCCCGCGGACGTGTCGGCCTACGAACGCTGCTTCGGCGGGCAGGTGCGCTTCGGTCAATCCGCCAACCTGATGCAGGGTCAGGCCTCATACCTCGCGCTGCCGGTGCGCCAGCACGACCCCGCCGCCAACGCGGCGTTGCGGGCGCAGGTGGCGCTCGAACTGGAGCGCCTGAGCGGCGACGCCGCCGGCCTGCTGGTGGTGCTGCGCCGGCGCGTGCGCGAACGCCTCGGCAGCGGCTCGCTCACGCTCGACGCGCTGGCGGCCGACCTCGACATGGCCCCGCGCACGCTGCAGGCGAGGCTCGAGGAGCGCGGCCTCACCTTCCGCGCGCTGCTCGACGGCGTGCGCGAGCGCAAGGCCAAGCAGTACCTCGCGGAGGCGCACCTCAACCTCACCGAGATCGCACTCGCGCTCGGTTTCGCGAACCAGTCCGCGTTCCAGCATGCGTTCAAGCGCTGGACCGACATGTCGCCGGGGCAGTGGCGGCGGGAGCAGACGGGGCGCTGAACGCCCCGCCTGTCCGCTCCCTCCGTTCAGCGCAGGTTGCGCAGCATGAACGCGGCCAGCGGCCGCACGACGTTGTTGGTCGCGTCGTCGTTGGCCGTCAGCACGTCCACGTGGGTGTAGCCCTCGCTCATGAAGACCTCGAAGCCGCCGGCGACCCCGCCGAAGGTGCGGTTGGCCACGAGCGTGGCCTGGCCGGCCGGCGTGCGCGCGGTGCCCGCGGTGCAGCTGGGCGCGGCGCACGGTGCGATGGCCTCGGCGAAGCCGCGCCAGATGCCGGGCACCGGCGTGAGGCCGTTCGTGCCGCCGAAGGCGATCACCGGGATGTCGATCAGGCGGGCCTGCGTCTGGTTCACGATGTCCGCGCGGCCGCGCCCGCCCTGGGCGACGGGCTTCGAGAGGGCGCTGGTGTCGAGGCCGAGGTTCGCGCCGCCGCCCGCGGCCGCGGTGGCGTTGCCGATCAGCAGGCCGGTGCTCGGGTAGTACCAGTCGCTGTACGTCGAGTCGCCGAGGAAGAAGGCCCGCGAGAAGCGTTTCAGGTTCGTGGGTTCGACCTCCTTGCCCCACGGGGGCGTGGCGAGGCTGACGGTTGCGGGCATCGGGCCGAAGTCGCGGAAGGCGGTGGCGGGCAGGGCCGCGTCGTTGTCGAGCCAGACGCGCGTGCCGTCGGTGCGGGCGTCGCCGAGGATGCCGATCGACACCGAATAGAACTCGGTGCGCGCCACGTTGTCGTCGTCCATGAAGGTGCCGAGCGCGGCACCGGCCGTGACCGGGAACGCGCGCTTGTTGAAGTCGGCGACCTTGTTGTAGACGTTGTTGCCGGCGGTGCCGCCCTGGTCGGCCTGCAGCAGCGCCTGCGTGCCGTTGATCGTGCCTTCGACGTCGATCTGCAGTCCCGACACCTCGGAGGACGCGTTGACCCGCGGCGTCAGGCCCGGGCGCGTGACGAAGGCGGGCAGGGTGCCTGCGGCCACCTTGTCGTAGAGACCGCCGTCGGCCGCGGCGATCACGGCGTCGAGGTCGGCCGGCGTGGGCGCGGTGGTGGCCAGCGCGCCGCCGGGGCCCTCGAACAGCACGAGGCCCGCGAGTTTCCCGTAGCCCGGCTTCGCGGGGCCCGCGCCGGTCAGGTCGAAGTCGGTGGCCGCGTAGCGCGCGACGAAGCCGGTGCCGGCCGAATGCCCGCCGAGGTACACGGTCTGGTTGCGCGCCACGGTGCGGGCGCGTTCGACGATGGCATCGATGTCGAACGAATGCACCTGGGGCGTCCAGTTCGCCATGAAGGGCACGTCGGTGCCGTCGTAGAACACGGCGCGCCGCGTGAGCTTCGGGTCGAGCGGCAGGCCCAGTTCGCCGCCGTACAGCCAGTTCAGCGCCAGCAGCGGGTTGCGCTCGCGTTCGGCGGTGTTCAGCCCGGCCATGTCCTGCAGCTGCACCGAGCGGCGGTCCACCCCCCACAGCTCCACCACCTTGCCGTGGTCGGCCCACATGCGGCGCACGAGGTTCTCGGCGAGCACGAGGTAGCTGTGCGACGCGGCGAGCGTGCCTGGCACCGCCACCAGCACCGCATCCACCGGCTTGCCGGCGTTGGCCGTCAGCGCGTAGCGGGTGTAGCGCACGCGGTTGAGGTCGACGGCCGTGCCGCCGAACTGCGTCGCGAGCTTGTGTGCGGCGGGCACGGTGACGCCGGGCGAGCCGGGCGTGCGCGCGGGTTTCGCGGCGCTCGCGAGCGTGTGGGTCTCGATGGTGAATTCGGGGGCCGGGGGCGGCGTGGCGACATCGTCGTCACCGCCGCCGCAAGC
Source organism: Piscinibacter gummiphilus (assembly GCF_002116905.1). Taxonomy (NCBI): domain Bacteria; kingdom Pseudomonadati; phylum Pseudomonadota; class Betaproteobacteria; order Burkholderiales; family Sphaerotilaceae; genus Rhizobacter; species Rhizobacter gummiphilus. Next base: position 5,239,588 of record NZ_CP015118.1, on the reverse strand, counting down.
GCCCAGGGCGAGGGCCGCGGCGAGCACGGGCGTGACGAGGGCGAGCCGGTGCGGGCTCCGGGTCTGGGGCATCTGTGTCTCCTGTCGTGGTGGTCGAAACCGTGTTGTGGTTGGCACTCTATGCACGGGGTCCCCGGGCCCGCATCGGGGTGCAACCCGTGTCCCCGAGGTGACATGCGACGCTGGAACCCTGCTGGCCTTGAGGAATGAAGGTCGTCCTACACTCGGACCATGAGATTCCAGATCGCCGGTTTCGCCTGCGTGCTCGCGCTGGCCGCGTGCGGCGAACGTGCCGCACCGCCGGACGCCCGCACCGACACCCCCGTGCCCACCGACGCGTGGGTCGGGCAGTGGAACGGCCCCGAGGGCACGTTCCTGAAGGTGGCCGGGTCGCACGGCACCTACGACCTCACGCTGAGCAACCTCGACGGCCCGCGTTCGTTCAAGGGCACGGCCGACGGCGACACCATCCGCTTCGAGCGCGACGGCAAGCCGCAGGTGCTGCGCGCGACGAACGGCGAAGGCACCGGCATGAAGTGGCTCGCGGACAAGACCGAGTGCCTCGTGGTGGCGCCGGGGGAAGGGTTCTGCCGCGAGTGACGCCGGACGCCGGGCCGCTGCTATCCTCTCGCGCTCACACCCGCCGGCCACCGAAGCCGGTGTCCACACGACGCCCCAGGGAGGGGACCATGAACACCTTGCTCGTCCGACCCGGGACGCTGCCGCTGCCTGCCCGCGCATGACCCGCCGCATCCGTTTCGAGGGGGAGATCGTCTCGTGGAACGACGAACGGGGCTTCGGTTTCATCGCGCCGGATCAGGGCGGCCAGCAGATCTTCCTTCACATCAAGTCGATGGCGCGGCGCGCGGGGCGGCCGCATGCGGGGCAGCGTGTCAGCTTCGCGGTGGAGACCGGGCCCGGTGGCCAGAAGCGCGCGACGGACGTGGCGGTGCGCGTGGACCGTGTCCCGCCGTCGGTGCGGGTCGCGCGCCGCGCGGCGCCGCCGCGGTGGTCCCTCGCGTCGCTGGTGGCCCTGCCCGTGTTCCTCGGCGTCTGGGTCGCCTGTGCGGTGGCCTGGGGCGTGCCGGTGTGGGTGGCCGGCGTCTATGCCGTGGCGAGCGTGGTGTGCTTCTTCGCGTATGCGTTCGACAAGGCGGCGGCCCGGGCCGGGCGCTGGCGCACGGCCGAAAGCACGCTGCTGCTGCTCGGCCTGGCCGGTGGATGGCCCGGCGCGCTCCTCGCGCAGCAGCTGTTGCGGCACAAGTCGTCGAAGGCGCCGTTCCGCGCGGCGTTCTGGGCCACGGTGGTGGTGAACGTCGCGGGGTTCGTGTGGCTCTGCTTCAACACGAGGACGGGGTGACGTGAGGCCGTCGCCGCCATGACCACGCTCGTGCTGCTTCCCGGCCTGGACGGCACCGGCACGCTCTTCGGCCCGCTGCTCGAGGCGCTCGCGGGGAAGCTGCGGGTCACGGTGCTGTCCTACCCCGCCGACCGCGCGCTGGGCTACGACGCGCTCGAGGCGCTCGCCGAGGCCGCGCTGCCGGCGCAGGGGCCGCTGGTGCTGCTCGGCGAATCGTTCTCCGGTCCGCTGGCCGTCTCGCTGGCGGCGAAACACCCCGGCCGGGTCGTCGGGCTCGTCCTGTGCTGCACCTTCGTGCGGAACCCCCGGCCGTTGCTCGGGCTCCTGCGGGCCCTGCTGCCGTTCGTGCCGTTCGGACAGGTCCCGCTGCCGCTGATGGCGGGGGTGCTGCACGGCCGCTTCGACAACCCGTCGCTGCGTGCCGGGTTGGCGAGGGCACTGGAGCGCGTGCCGGCGGCGGTGCTGCGGGCCCGGCTGCGGTCGGTGGTCGACGTCGACGCCACCCCGCGGTTGAACCAGGTGGTGTGCCCGGTGCTGTACCTGCAGGCCGACGAGGACCTCGTGGTGCCCGCGTCGGCGGGCCGGTTCATCGTGCGGCGGCATCCGCCGACGGAAGTCCTCCGCCTGGCGGGGCCGCACGCGCTGCTCCAGGTGATGCCGGAGGAATGCGCCAAGGTGCTGGCGGCGTTCGTGGGCGACGCCGGATCGGCGTCGGCGAACGCGCGCCGCTGACCCTGGCGCGGACGCTTCAGCGCTTCTCGCCGAGGAACCCGGTCACGAGCGCGACCGTCGCCTGCGGGTTCTCTTCCATGATCCAGTGGCCCGAGCCGGGCACGACCCCTTCGCGCACGTCGGTGGCGGCGTTGCGCATCACGGCGGCCATCACGAGGCCGAAGGACTTTTCGCCGCCCAGCGCCAGCACGGGCATCTTCAGCTGGTTGCCGGCGGCGAGCCAGGCGCGGTTGTCGATGGCGTCCTGGTCGAACGCGGCGAACTGCGAGAAGCCCGAGTGCATCGCGCCGGGCAGGGCGTAGAGCTTCGCGTAGTGCTGGCGGGCCGGTTCGCTGAAGCGGGCCGGTGTGGCGGAGAACTCGTTCCAGAAGCGGTCGAGGTAGATGCGCTCGCGGCCGGCCACGAGGCGCTCCATGTCGGGGCCGCCGAAGCGGAAGTGCCACAGCAGCGGGTTCTTCAGGATCTCGTCCCACGGGCCCACGCCGGGCACCGGGGCGTCGATGACCACGAGGCGGCCCACGCGCTGCGGGTACTTCGCGGCGAACGCGAAGGCCACCATGTTGCCGATGTCATGGGCCACCACGTCGGCCTGCTCGATCTTCAGCGCGTCGAGCACGCCGGCCACGTCGCCGGCCTGGTTCATCTTGTCGAAGCCGCCCTTGGGCTTGGCCGAGCGGCCGAGACCGCGCAGGTCGGGCACCACCACGGTGTGGTCGCGTGCGAGTTCGGTGGCGAGCGGCACCCACATGTCGCCGGTTTCTCCGTAGCCGTGCAGCAGCACCACGGCCGGGCCGGTGCCGGCCTGGCGCACGTGGATCGTCGTGCCGTTGGTGGCCACCTCGCGGAAGGTGAACGCCTTCGGGTAGGTGAGGGCTTGTGCGTGGACAGCGCCGGCGAGGGTGGTGGCGAGCGCGGTGGCCGCGAGCCAGCGGAAGAGCGTCTTCATGGGAGGTCCTTCGGCAAAGTGACGGGTCGGCACGGCCACGGATGTGGCGTGCGGGAATGACCCGGTCACTGTGGCCGGAGATGCCGTCGCAGCCGACTCTCGCTGGTCACGCCGGCGGCAGGACTTTCGACGGGGGGGCCGCTCTCCCCTCCCGAACGGGCGGCTCAGGCCGTGGCGCCCGCCGCGAGGAACTGGTGGATCTGCGCGACCGCCGCGGCGCCCTCGCCGATGGCCCCGCCCACGCGCTTGACCGACCCCGAGCGCACGTCGCCCACCGCGAAGACGCCGGGCACGCTGGTCTCGAGCGACGTGGTCTTGAGGTCGTTGCAGGCGACCGGTCCGGTGCGCACGAAGCCGTGGCCGTCCACCAGCACGTTGCAGCCCTCGAGCCACGCGGTCTCGGGCTCGGCGCCGGTGAACAGGAACAGGTGGCGCAGCGGCACGTGCTGCTCGGCGTCCTGGTGCCTGTCGCGCCACGTGACGGCGCGCAGGCGGCCCATCTCGCAGCCGTGCAGGCCCACGAGTTCGGTGAACGGGCGCAGCTCGATGTTGGGCGTGGCCTCGATGCGGTCGATCAGGTAGCGCGACATGCTCGCCGCGAGGCCGGGGCCGCGCACGAGCAGGTGCACCTTCGCGGCGTACTGCGACAGCATCACGGCCGCCTGGCCCGCGGAGTTGCCGCCGCCCACGAGCGCGGCCACCTCGTTGCGGCACGGCGTGGCCTCGACGGGCGAGACCCAGTACCAGATGCCGCGGCCCTCGTACTCGGCGAGGTGGGGCACGGCCGGGCGGCGGTAGCGCGCGCCGCTCGCGATCACGACGGTGCGCGTGCGCAGGCGGCGGCCGTCGGCCAGGCGCAGCCGCAGCGCGCCCTCGGGGTCGTCGCGCGAGCAGTCGAGCGAGGTGACGCGCGCCGGGATCATCATCTCGGCACCGAACTTCTGCGCCTGCACGTAGGCCCGGCCCGCGAGCGCCTGGCCCGAGATGCCGGTGGGAAAACCGAGGTAGTTCTCGATGCGCGAGCTGGCGCCGGCCTGGCCGCCGTAGGCGCGGGTGTCGAGCACGACGACGCGCAGGCCCTCGGACGCGGCGTACACGGCCGTCGACAGGCCGGCCGGGCCGGCGCCCACGATCGCCACGTCGAACAGTTCGTCGTGTTCGTGCGTGTCGACCATGCCGATGCAGCGCGCGAGCGCGGTTTCGTCGGGGTCGACCAGCACGCCGCCATCCGGGCAGATCACGAGCACCGCGTGTTCGTCGGCGCCGTACTGCGCCATCAGCGCGGCCGCCTCGGTGTCGAGCGTCGCGTCGACGACGTGGTGCGGCTCGCCGTTGCGCTGCAGGAAGCTGCGCAGCCGCAGCAGGTTCGCGGCACCCGGCTGGCCCAGCAGCACCGGGCCGCTGCCGCCCGACTCGATCAGCGCGACCCGCCGCAGGATCAGCGCCCGCACGAGGCGTTCGCCGAGCGAGGCCTCCGCGATGATCAGTGCGCGCAGCTGTTCGGGGGGCACCAGCAGCACGTCCACATCGTCGGTGGTGACGGCGTCCACGAGCGAGGGCCGGCCCGAGAGCGATCCCACCTCGCCGATGAACTGCCCCGGGGCATGGTCCACGATGCCGCGCACGCGGCCGAGGCCGTCGCGCTGGCTGATCGACACGTGGCCGGACAGGATGATCATCATCCCGGGCGCCGGCTCGCCGGCGCTCAGCAGCCGGGTGCCCGCCGGGTGGCGTTGCGGCGTGCCGAAGCGGCGCACGCGGGCGATCTCGGCCTCGGTGAGGGCCGGGAACATCTGGTCGAAGCGGGCGATGGAGGCGGGATCGGGGGCGGCGGACATGGCTTCTCCGAGAGGGGCGTGCCCGCATTGGGCACTGACCGGAGTGTCTCGCGCATCCCCCGTTGGGCCAAGGCCCGGCGGGGTGTCAGCCCTTCTTGCCCTGGTTCGCCACCGCCGCCGCGGCGGCCTTCGCGGCTTCCTCGTCGCCGAGGTAGTAGCTCTTGATGGGCTTCAGGTTCGCGTCCAGCTCGTAGACGAGCGGGATGCCGTTCGGGATGTTCACGCCCACGATGGCGTCGTCGGCGATGTTGTCGAGGTACTTGACCAGGGCGCGGATGCTGTTGCCGTGCGCGGCGATCACGACGCGCTTGCCGGCCTTGATGGCCGGGCCGATGCTTTCGTTCCACACCGGCAGCACGCGGGCCACGGTGTCCTTCAGGCATTCGGTGAGGGGCACGTCTTCCGGCTTGAGCTTGGCGTAGCGCGGGTCGCTGCGTTCGCTGCGCTCGTCGTTCGCGTCGAGCTCCGGCGGCGGGGTGTCATAGCTGCGGCGCCAGACGAGCACCTGCTCGTCGCCGTACTTCTTGGCCGTCTCGGCCTTGTTCAGGCCCTGCAGGCCGCCGTAGTGGCGCTCGTTCAGGCGCCAGCTGTGCACGACGGGCAGCCAGGTGCGGTCCATCTGGTCGAGCGTGTGCCACAGCGTCCAGATGGCGCGCTTGAGCACCGACGTGTAGGCCACGTCGAACTCGTAGCCCTCGGCCTTCAGCAGCCGGCCGGCCTCCTTGGCCTGTTCGACGCCCGTGGGGGTCAGCTCGACGTCGGTCCAGCCGGTGAAGCGGTTTTCGAGGTTCCAGGTCGATTCGCCGTGGCGAATGAGCACGAGTTTGTACATGGCAGGGGGCATCGGTTGGACGGTGGAGGCGGAATTCTATAATTCGTCTTTGTCTCCAAATCCCGGACGCTGTCGTGAAATTCTTTCTGGAAACGTGGTACCTCTTTGCCGTGGCCCTGGTGTCGGGTGGCCTGCTCGCCTGGCCCACGCTGCGCCGCGGTGCCCCCGCCGGTGGCGTGACCACGGCCGAGGCCATCCACCTGATCAACCGCGAGAAGGCCGTGCTGGTCGACGTGCGTGACGCGGCCGAGTACGCCGCAGGCCACGTGATGAACGCGAAGAACATTCCGCTTGCCACGCTCGAGACGAGCACGGCGCTGCCGAAGAACAAGTCCTTGCCCATCGTGGTGGTGTGCAACCGCGGCGCACACGCCTCGAAGGCCGTCGTTATGCTTCGCAAACTCGGTTACGAGAACGCGCGCACGCTCACCGGTGGCCTGGCCGCCTGGCGTGAAGCCAACCTGCCGGTCGAAAAGACCGCCTGACCTGGAAAGCGAAGAAAGTTCGACGATGCAAGCAGTCAAGATGTACACGACGCAGGTTTGTCCCTTCTGCATCCGTGCGAAGAGCCTGCTGAAGCAGCGCGGGGTCGATGCCATCGACGAAGTCCGCATCGACCTCGATCCCTCCCAGCGCGCCACGATGATGGAGATCACCGGCCGCCGCACGGTGCCTCAGATCTTCATCGGCGACACCCACGTCGGCGGCTGCGACGACCTGATCGCGCTCGACCAGCGCGGTGGGCTCGTGCCCCTGCTGAACGCCTGACGGCCGTCCCCCGCCCGAACGCCTGACGACGTTGGGGTCTGTCCCCACGGAATGTCACGGGCGCTGCGACATAATCCGCGGCACACCGCCCGCAACCCTCGGTTGCGGGCTTTTTCTTGTGATTGAGAGATGACCATGGCAGACCAAGACCAGACCCCCGTGTTCCAGATCCAGCGCCTGTACCTGAAGGACCTGTCCCTCGAGCAGCCGAACTCGCCGCTGATCTTCCTCGAGCAGGCCCAGCCGCACGTGGACATCAACCTGGGTCTCGGCGTGGAGCCGGTCGGCGAGGGCATGTACGAAGTGAGCGTCACTGCCACGGTCACCACCACCGTCAACGACAAGACCCTGTTCCTGGTGGAAGCCAAGCAGGCCGGCATCTTCGAGATCCGCAACATCCCGCAGGACCAGCTGCAGCCCATCCTGGGCATCGCCTGCCCGCAGATCGTGTACCCGTACCTGCGCGCCGTGGTGTCGGACATCTGCACGCGCGGCGGCTTCCCGCCGGTGCTGCTGTCGGAAGTGAACTTCCAGGCCATGTACGAAGCCCAGCAGCAGCAACAGGCTGGCGCAGGCCCGAACGGCGCCAACTGATCGGCCGGGGCGTTCATCGATGAACGTGTCGGTTCTCGGGGCCGGTGCCTGGGGCACCGCCCTCGCGGTGAGCGTGGCCCCGCGCCACCCCACCTTGCTGTGGGCCCGCGATGCGGCCCAGGCGGCCACGATCGCCGCCTCGCGTGAGAACGGGCGCTACCTGCCCGGCATCGCGCTGCCCGACGGGCTCGACGTCACCGCCGACTTCGACGCGGCGGTGGCCCATGCCCGCGACGGCCTGATCATCGTGGGCACGCCCATGGCCGGTCTGCAGGCCACGCTGGAGCGGCTGCCCGCCGACTGCCAGGGGGTGCTGTGGCTGTGCAAGGGCTTCCAGGGCGTGACCGGCCGGCTCGGGCACGAGGTGGCTCAGGCGGTGCGGCCCGACCTCGCCCGGGTGGGCATCCTGTCCGGCCCCAGCTTCGCGCTCGAGGTGGCCCGGGGCCAGCCGGCCGCCCTCGTGGCCGCCAGCACCGATGCCTCCCTCACGCAGCTCGCCATCGACGTGCTGCACGGCGAACGCCTGCGCATCTACGCGTCGGAAGACCCCGTGGGCGTGGAGGTGGGTGGCGCGGTGAAGAACGTGCTCGCCATCGCCACCGGCATCGCCGACGGCATGCAGCTCGGGCTCAACGCCCGTGCGGCGCTCATCACGCGCGGCCTCGCCGAGATCACGCGGCTGGGCCTTGCCCTCGGCGCCCGCGCGGAAACCTTCATGGGCCTGAGCGGCCTCGGCGACCTGGTGCTCACCGCCACCGGTGACCTGTCGCGCAACCGCAAGGTGGGCCTGCTGCTCGCGCAGGGGCTGCCGCTGCCACGCATCCTCCAGGAACTGGGGCACGTGGCCGAGGGCGTCGCGTGCGCGGCCACGGTGCTGCAGCGCGCGAAGGCGCTGGCGGTGCCCATGCCCATCACCGAGGCGGTGGTGGATGTGCTCGAGGCGCGCATCACGCCGCAGCAGGCCATCCGCGCGCTGATGTCGCGCGAAGCCCAGCGCGAAGTCTGGTGACGGTGAACCGCCGCCACCTGCTGGCCGGGGCCGGCGCGCTGTGCGTGCCGTGGGCGGCCCGCGCCGAGGCGTGGCCGTCGCATCCGTTGCGCCTCGTCGTGCCGTTCCCGCCGGGCAGTTCGCCCGACATCGTCGCGCGGCTGCTCGCCGAGCCGCTCGCGCAGTCGCTCGGGCAGCCCGTGGTGGTCGACAACAAGCCCGGCGCCGGTGGCAACATCGGCACGGGTGTGGTGGCCAAGAGCGCACCCGACGGCCTCACGTGGCTCTTCACGATCCAGGGGCCGCTCGTGACCGCGCCGCTGCTGTCGAAACGCCTGCCCTACGACCCGGTGCGCGACCTCGCGCCGGTGTCGCTCGTGGCCACGTCGCCCAATGTGCTGGTGGTCGACCCGCGGCTGGGCGTCGACACCCTCGCCGACTTAGTTCGTGTCGCGAAGCAGAAGCGCGGCGCGTGGAACTACGGCAGCGTGGGCAACGGCAGTGCGTCGCACCTCGCGATGGAATGGTTCCGCACGCGCACCGGGCTCGAACTCGTGCACGTGCCCTACGCGGGCTTCCCTCAGGTGGTCAACGCGATCCTCGCGGGCCAGGTGCAGGCCGCCTTCATGGTGCCGGGCCTCGCGATGGCACAGGTCAAGGCCGGCAAGCTGCGCGCCCTCGGCGTCACGAGCCTCGGCCGCGTGGCCTCGCTGCCCGACCTGCCGGCGCTGGCCGAACTCGGGCATCCGGGCTTCGAGGCCATCTCGTGGCAGGCGGTGCTCGCGCCGGCGGGCACGCCGGCGCCGATGATCGAGCGCATGTCGCGCGAGGTGATCCGCATCGTCAAGGGCAACGACTTCCGCACGAAGCTGCTGGGGCAGTACTTCACGGCGGCGGGGACGACACCTGACGCCCTTCGCGGGTTGATGGTGACCGAACGCGAGCGGTGGGCGAAGGTGATCCGCGTGGCGGGTGTGTTGCCCGAATAGCACTCACGATGGCCATCCCGGCCTGCGCCGGGATGACATGGCTTTTACGCTCCGCCGTCGTACCCGTTCTGCCGCCACGCGTCGAACACCGTCACCGCCACCGCATTGCTGAGGTTGAGGCTGCGCTGCCCCGCGCGCATCGGCAGGCGCACGCGCTGCGATTCCGGGAACCCATCGCGCAGGTCGGCGGGCAACCCCGCCGTCTCGGAGCCGAACACGAACCAGTCGCCCGCCTGCCACCCGAACTCGGGCAGCAGCCGGCTGCCGCGGGTGGTGAACGCGAAGAGGCGATCGGGCGCGGGGCGGGCCGTCTCGAGGAAGGCGGACCACGAGGCGTGCCGCTGCACCGGCGCGTACTCGTGGTAGTCGAGGCCCGCGCGGCGCAGCAGGCGGTCGTCCATCGAGAAGCCGAGGGGTTCGATCAGGTGCAGGGCGCAGCCGGTGTTGGCCGCGAGGCGGATCACGTTGCCGGTGTTGGGCGGGATCTCGGGGTGGACGAGCACGATGTTGAACATGGTGGCGCCGATTGTGCCCGGCCTGCGAGTTCAGTCGGACGGGCGCGGCGTGCGTGCCACCACCCACCAGCGCACCGAGGCGGCACCGGCCTCGTGCAGCACCTTCGCCACCTCGCGGCCGGTGGCCCCGGTGGTCATCACGTCGTCCACCACGGCCACGTGCCGGCCCGCGAGCCGGTGGCGGCGTGACGGCTCCACCGCGAACGCGCCGCGCACGTTCGCGGCCCGGCTCGCCTCGGGCAACGCGAGCTGGTGGGGCGTGTGCCGCACGCGCAGCAGCGTGTGCGGGTCGGCGTCGAGGCCCAGGCGGCGTGCGAGTTCCCAGGCCTGGTTGAAGCCGCGTTCGCGCAGGCGGGCCGGGCTCTGGGGCGCGGGCAGCACGAGGTCGGGCGGGGCCTGCCCGGGTGACTGCGCCGCCGCGCGAAGCCGTTCGGCGAGGGCCGGCGCCAGGTCGAGGGCCGCGTGGAACTTGAATGCGAGCAGCAACTGGTCCCACGGGAACGCGTAGTCGACCGCGGCCGTGGCGCCATCGAGTGGGGAGGGCGCCACGAGGCACGCTCCGCAGGTGCTGGTGCCCTCGGGCACCCTCAGCGCGCAGCGGCAGCAGCGGGGGGCGGGAGCCGCGAACCGGGCGAGGCAGTCGGGGCACACCCGCGACGGGCCCCAGCCGCGGCACACGGCGCACAGGCTGGGCACCAGGTTCAGGGCCAAGGGCATTCGGCGGACGAACGAGGCGGACAGCACCCGGTCAATATACTGACGCCCCGATGAGCACCGCCCCCGATTCCACGCCGAAACGCCGCCTCGACCTGAGGCGCGTGCTGACGGCCCTGAACCGCCTCGCGAAGGCGGACGCGGCCCCGTGGCTGCACGGGGAGGTGGCGCGGCGCATGGCCGACCGGCTCGACATCATCAAGCTGCGCCCGACGGCACTCGCCGACTGGTGGAGCTTCGCGGGTGCGGGGGCCGAGCTGCTGGCGAAGGCCTACCCCGAGGCGCGCCGCATCCAGGTCGAACCCACCGAGGCCCTGCGGGAACGCGCCCGCGCGGCGACGGCCAAGGGCCGGTGGCCGTGGTCGCGCACGCAGAAGCCCGAGGTCGCCGGTCCCGACGACCTTGCCGAGGGCGGCGTGCAGCTCGTCTGGGCCAACATGATGCTGCACGGCACGGCCGACCCCACCCAGGCCATCGCCCGCTGGCACCGTGCGCTCGCGGTCGACGGCTTCGTGATGTTCTCGTGCCTGGGTCCGGACACCCTCCGCGAGCTGCGCGACCTGTACGCCCGCCTGGGCTGGCCCCCGGCGATGGCCGAGTTCGTCGACATGCACGACCTGGGCGACATGCTGGTGCACGCCGGTTTCGCCGACCCGGTGATGGACCAGGAGACCCTGCATCTGAGCTGGGCCGACCCCGAGGCGCTGCTCGCGGAGCTGCGCGGCCTGGGCGGCAACGCGTCCCCCGACCGGTTCCCCGGCCTGCGCACCCCCCGGTGGCGGAAGCGCCTCGTCGATGAACTGAACGGGTTGCGGGGAAACGACGGACGGTTGCATCTGCGCGTCGAAGTGGCCTACGGCCACGCCTTCAAGGTGCCCCCGCGGAGGAAACCGAGCACGGAAACCACGGTTTCGCTCGAAGAAATGCGTACCCTGGTACGCAAGCGCGACACTCGGGATTAACGCCCCCAATACCCCTGCCCGCGCTGCGTTAAACTCGTGGGCTTGAATGACACAGGTTCGCCTTGGGCGTGCGCGCGTCGGTACTTTCAGCGTGAAAGCGCTGGGCGCGCTTTCGGTGAACTGTCGGCCTACAGACCCGTTAGACCGCAGCAGCACCATGTCCGTTACCACTTCGACCAGCGCGTGGCCACCGAAAGGAAACCGGGAAGGTTTCCAATTCGGCCGCGAGTCGTCGGCGGGGCGGATGGCCGGCGATTCGGAATGGTCGGTCGACTGGGTCCTCGAACGCACCGGTGCGGACCGGGCGCGCGGGGTGCCCCGCCTGGTGGTGGCCTATGCCGCGCTGTGCGCGGTGTCGCTCGCGGTGGCCTCGGTGTTCTGGGCGCACGGCGCCCAGGTCGTCATGCCGCTGGCCTGGGTCCAGCTCATGGGTGTCGGAGGCATCGGCTGGCTGCTCGCCCGCCACGCGTTCGACCGGGAATGCATTGTGTTGAGGGGGGACCGCCTGACCGTGGAACGCGCGAGCGGGTCGCACGTCGAGCGGGTCGAGTTCCAGCCGGCGTGGGTCCGGGTGGAACCTGAAACCGGCGACCGGTCCCTGATCGAGTTGTCGGGCCAGGGACGGCGCATCGCGGTGGGGCGGTTCGTCGCCCCGGAGCAGCGCCGCCAGCTGGCCGAGGAGTTGCGTTTGGCGCTGCGCCGCTGGCACCAGGGCACCACGCCGAAGCCGGCATCGATGTGATTTTGGAAACTAGAACGACCATGATGAAGACGATGAACTCACTGCGGCCCGCGTGGCACAAGGCTGGTCAGCTCTGTCTGGCGCTCTGCGTCTCCCTGGGAAGCTCCGCGGCGTTCGCGGTGAACGACCTCAAGGGCGGCCCGGCCGTGAACCAGATCAATCTGCATCCGCCGGTCACCCAGATCGCCGCGGACCAGCAGTGGCTGCACAGCTTCATGCTGATCATCTGCACGGTGATCTTCATCGGCGTCTTCGGGGTCATGTTCTATTCGATCTTCAAGCACCGCCGGTCCAAGGGTGCGAAGTCGGCCAACTTCCACGAAAGCACCACCGTCGAGATCATCTGGACGATCGTGCCCTTCGTCATCGTGATCGGGATGGCCCTGCCGGCCACGAAGGTCGTGGTCGCGATGAAGGACACCAGCGCCGCCGACCTCACCATCAAGGCCACCGGCTACCAGTGGAAGTGGGGCTACGACTACCTGAAGGGTGAAGGCGAAGGCCTCGCCTTCATCTCCACGCTCGACGCCGCCCAGCGCGAAGCCTCCGACAGCGGCAAGCCCGCGCCGGTGGACGACTACCTGCTGAAGGTCGACAACCCGCTCGTGGTGCCGGTCGACAAGAAGATCCGCATCATCACCACCGCGAACGACGTGATCCACGCGTTCATGGTCCCGGCCTTCGGCATCAAGCAGGACGCCATCCCCGGCTTCGTGCGCGACACCTGGTTCCGCGCCACCAAAACCGGCGACTTCTACGGCCAGTGCGCCGAGCTGTGCGGCAAGGAACACGCGTACATGCCCATCCACGTGAAGGTGCTGTCCGCCGCCGACTACACCGCCTGGACGGAAGCCAAGAAGAAGGAACTGGCCGCGAAGGCGGACGACCCGAACAAGGTGTGGGCGCTGCCCGACCTGATCGCCCGCGGCGAGAAGGTGTACTCGAACTGCGCGGCCTGCCACCAGGCCAACGGCAAGGGCGCCGGCCCCATCAAGGCGCTGGACGGTTCGCCGGTCGTGCTCGACGCCGACCATGCGAAGCAGATCAACACCGTGCTGAACGGCATCCCCCCGGGCATGCCGGCGTGGAAGCAGCTGAGCGACACCGACATCGCCGCCGTGATCACGTACACGAAGAACGCCTGGTCCAACAAGACCGGCCAGCTCGTGCAGCCGAAGGAAGTTGCGGCCCTCCGCAAGTAATCCGTCACCGAACAGCGCCCAAAAGGAAGACACATGAGTGCAGTACTCAACCCCCATGGCCACGTTGCCGGTGACGCCCACGGTCACGACGATCACGCACACGACCACCCGCACGGCTGGCGCCGGTGGATGTTCGCCACGAACCACAAGGACATCGGCACGCTGTACCTGCTGTTCTCGTTCACGATGCTGATGATCGGCGGCGTGCTCGCGCTGCTGATCCGCGCCGAGCTGTTCCAGCCGGGCCTGCAGATCGTGAACCCGCAGCTGTTCAACCAGCTGACCACCATGCACGGCCTGATCATGGTGTTCGGCGCCATCATGCCGGCCTTCGTGGGCTTTGCGAACTGGATGGTGCCGCTGCAGATCGGCGCGAGCGACATGGCCTTCGCCCGCATGAACAACTTCAGCTTCTGGCTGATGATCCCCGCGGCCATCATGCTCGTGGCGTCGTTCTTCATGCCCGGTGGCGCCCCCGCCGCCGGCTGGACGCTCTACGCGCCGCTGACGCTGCAGATGGGCCCGTCGATGGACGCCGGCATCTTCGCGATGCACATCCTCGGCGCCAGCTCGATCATGGGCTCGATCAACATCATCGTGACCATCCTCAACATGCGCGCCCCGGGCATGACGCTGATGAAGATGCCGATGTTCTGCTGGACCTGGCTCATCACCGCGTACCTGCTGATCGCCGTGATGCCCGTGCTGGCCGGCGCCATCACGATGACGCTCACCGACCGCCACTTCGGCACGAGCTTCTTCAACCCCGCCGGCGGCGGTGACCCGATCATGTACCAGCACATCTTCTGGTTCTTCGGCCACCCCGAGGTCTACATCATGATCCTGCCGGCGTTCGGCATCGTGAGCCACATCATCCCGGCCTTCGCCCGCAAGCGCCTGTTCGGCTACACCTCGATGGTGTACGCCACCGCGTCCATCGCCATCCTGTCGTTCATCGTGTGGGCCCACCACATGTACGCCACCGGCATGCCCGTCACCGGCCAGCTGTTCTTCATGTACGCCACGATGCTCATCTCCGTGCCCACGGGCGTGAAGGTGTTCAACTGGATCGCCACCATGTGGCGTGGCTCCATGACGTTCGAGACCCCGATGCTGTTCGCGGTCGGCTTCATCTTCGTGTTCACGATGGGTGGCTTCACCGGCCTGATCCTGTCGATGGCCCCCATCGACATCCAGCTCCAGGACACCTACTACGTCGTGGCCCACTTCCACTACGTGCTGGTGGCCGGCTCGCTGTACGCGATGTTCGCCGGCGTGTACTACTGGATGCCCAAGTGGACCGGCGTGATGTACTCCGAAGCGCGCGGCAAGTTCCACTTCTGGGGCTCGCTGATCACCTTCAACGTCACGTTCTTCCCGATGCACTTCCTGGGTCTGGCCGGCATGCCGCGCCGCTATGCCGACTACCCGATGCAGTTCGCGAACTTCAACGAGATCGCCACCATCGGCGCCTTCGGCTTCGGCCTGATGCAGGTGTACTTCTTCCTGTTCGTCGTGCTGCCGTGCATGCGCGGCAAGGGCGAGCCGGCACCGCAGCGTCCGTGGGACGGCGCGGAAGGCCTCGAGTGGGAAGTGCCGTCGCCGGCGCCGTTCCACACCTTCGAGAACCCGCCGAAGCTGAACGCGGCGGCCACGAAGATCGTCGGCTGATCGAGGTCCGGACACCATGGCCATGACACCCGAACAGAAGAAGAGCAACCGGCGGCTGGGGCTGATCCTGGCCTCGGTGGCGCTGGTCTTCTTCCTGGGCTTCCTGGCCCGCATGGTGTTCGTCGGGCACTGAGGACACCGCCGTGACCACGCCGCCGAAACGCAAGAACCTCCTGGGCCGCGACAACCGGCTCATGCTGGGCAAGCTGACGGTCGTGGTCGGGCTGATGTTCGGCTTCGGCTACGCGCTGGTGCCGATGTACAACGCGATCTGCAACGCGCTGGGCATCAACAACCTCGCGCGCTCGGAGCTGCTCGTCAACGGCCACAGCGGCGAGAAGGTCAACACGCAGGTCGACCCCACGCGCACCATCACCATCGAGTTCGACACCAACGCACGCGGTCCGTGGGACTTCAAGCCGGCGGTGCGGTCGCTCGACGTGCACCCGGGTGAACTCACCACGGTGATGTACGAGTTCAAGAACACGCAGGACCGCACGATGGCCGCGCAGGCCATCCCGAGCTACGCGCCGAAGCAGGCCATGGCCCACTTCAACAAGCTCGAGTGCTTCTGCTTCAACGAGTACACGTTGAAGCCGGGCGAGACGAAGCAGTGGCCGGTGGTGTTCGTGGTCGACTCGAAGCTGCCGAAGGACGTTCGCACCATCACGCTGTCGTACACCTTCTTCGAGGTGGGCGGCAAGATCCCGCCGGCACCGGCCGAGAAGGTCGCCGCCGGCAAGCAGGAGCCCAAGTCGTGAGTGGCGGGGACGACCTCAAGTCCGCGGTGCAGCGGAAGATGTCGTTCTGGCAGACGATGCGGGCGGTGGGGTGGTCGTTCTTCGGGGTGCGCAAGTCGGCCGATTACGAAAAGGACGTGAACCAGCTCAACCCGGTGCACCTGATCATCGCGGGCCTGATCGGCGCCGCGGTGTTCGTGACGGTGCTGGTGGTGCTGGTCAAGTGGGTCATCACCAGCGGGGTGGCGGCCTGAAGCGGTTGAAATGATGGATGGGACCCCGGCGTCGACCTGAGCCGCGGGCGGCAGGTTCAGAGAAGAGAACAGTCAGTTTCGCAGGAGAAAAACATGTCGGCAGCGACACACGACGGCCACGCGCCTTACTACTTCGTTCCGGGTCCCTCGCGGCACCCGCTGATGGCGGCCATCGGCCTGTTCTTCGTGATCCTCGGCGCCGGCCAGTGGGTCAACGGCCACCAGTGGGGCGCCTACTCGCTGGCCTTCGGCCTGCTGTGGTGGGCCTTCGTGCTCAAGCAGTGGTTCGGCGACGCCATCCGCGAAAGCGAATCGGGCCTCTACAGCGACCGCATCGACGTGTCGTTCCGCTGGAGCATGGCCTGGTTCATCTTCTCCGAGGTGATGTTCTTCGCCGCGTTCTTCGGCGCGCTGTACTGGGCCCGCGTGATGTCGGTGCCGAGCCTCGGCAGCCTCGACAACGCCATCCTGTGGCCCGACTTCAAGGCCTTCTGGCCGAGCTCGGTGCCGGGCTACACCGGCGCGCCGGCCGGCACGGTCGAAGCGTTCAGCACGATGGGCCCGTGGCCCATCCCGACGATCAACACCGGCCTGCTGCTGGCCTCGGGCGTGACGCTGACCATCGCCCACCACGCGCTGATCGCCGGCGAACGCGGCAAGACGCTGTTCTGGATGTGGGCCACCGTGCTGCTGGGCATCACGTTCCTGGGCTTCCAGGGCTACGAGTACTACCACGCCTACACCGACCTGAACCTGAAGCTCACGTCGGGTGTCTACGGCTCCACGTTCTTCCTGCTGACCGGCTTCCACGGCTTCCACGTGTTCGTCGGCATGCTGATGCTGCTGTTCATCACGCTGCGCCTGCACAAGGGCCACTTCACTCCTGACCGCCACTTCGGTTTCGAAGGTGCGGCTTGGTACTGGCACTTCGTCGACGTCGTGTGGCTGGGTCTCTACGTGATCGTCTACTGGCTCTGATTCCCATCAGGCGCTGAAAGCGAAAGGAGCGCCCTCAGGCGCTCCTTTTCACTTGGGGGCACGGGGGTCAGGTGGGTTTGACCGGAATGCCGGTGGGCTGAATCCAGCCGGCGAGGTAGAGCACCCAGATCAGCGCGAACAAGCCGACCGACAAGCCCACGCGCACGGCGAGCGCCCGGGCCATCTTCTTCGACTGCGGGTCGTCGCCCTTGCGACCGCCGCGCAGCATGAAGAGGCCGGCGGTGGCGAGGGCGCCGAGGATGAACACAAAGGCGAGGCCTACGAGGTATTTCATGGCGGCTGATTATTCCACTGCACGCCGGCGCGCCGTGATCGTGTTCGTGGCGGCGCTCGCGGGGGTGCTGCTCACCGGCCGCCTGGGCCTGTGGCAGCTCGACCGCGCGGCGCAGAAGCAGGCGCTGCAGACCTTGCTCGAGACCCGCGCCACGCTGCCCGAACTCGCCCCGGGGGCGCTCGCCCGGACGGCCGCGGACGCCGAGGCGCAGCACCAGCGCCGCATCCGCGTGACGGGCGAATGGCTGCCGTCGGGCACCGTGTTCCTGGAGAACCGGCAGATGCACGGCCAGCCCGGCTTTTTCGTCGTGACGCCGCTGAAACTCCCGGGAAGCGATGAGGCCGTGCTGGTGCAACGCGGCTGGGCGCCGCGCGACCTGCTGGACCGCCAGAAGGTGCCCGACGTGCCCACGCCGGCCGGCCCGGTCGAGGTGCTCGCGCAGGTGGCGCCGCCCCCGGGCCGCCTTTATGACTTCGCGGGCGGGGCCGCGTCCGGCCCACTCCGCCAGAATGTCGACGTCGAGGCGATGTCGATTGAACTCCGCACCCCGTTGCGGCCTCTGTCCCTCGTGCAACTCGACGAGTCTCCCGCCGCCCGGGGCGACGGCCTCAAGCGCGACTGGCCGGCCCCCGCGGTCGACATCCAGAAGCACCACGGTTATGCCTTCCAATGGTTCGCGCTCTGCGCGCTGATAGCAGGTCTGTATGTCTGGTTCCAACTCGTCCGTCCCCGACTCGCGCGCCGAGCCGCTTAGCCTCACGGTGCACAGCCTGCCGGTCCCCGCGCCGGAGCGACGGCGCCTGTCCGGCCGCCTGCAGATGCTGCTGGTGCTGGCCGTGTGCGCGGCGCCCGTGATCGCGTCGTACTTCACCTACTACGTGGTGCGGCCGGGCGCGCGCAGCAACTACGGCGAGCTGATCGACCCGCAACGCCCCATCCCCGACCTGCCGCTGACCACGCTGGACGGTCAGCCGGTGAAGGCGTCGAGCCTGAAGGGGCAGTGGCTGCTGGTGACGGTGTCCGGCGGCGCCTGCGACACCACGTGCGAGAAGCAGCTGTACCTGCAGCGCCAGCTGCGCGAGACGCTCGGCAAGGAACACGACCGCGTCGACAAGGTGTGGTTCGTCACCGACGACGTGGCGCCGCGGTCCGAGGTGCTGGCCGCCGTGAACCCGCACGGCGCCGAGGCCACGGTGCTCAAGGTGCCCGGCGACGCGCTCGCCGCGTGGCTGGCCCCGGCCCCGGGTCAGGCGATCGGCAACCACTTCTACATCGTCGACCCGATGGGCAACTGGATGATGCGCGAGCCTGTCGACGCGGACCCGAAGAAGGTCAAGCGCGACCTCGAGAAGCTGCTGCGCGCGTCGTCGTCGTGGGACAACCCGGGTCGCTGAACCATGCCCGTCGCGCCTCCCGCCTACGACCTCGCCCCCATCGCCTGGCTCGCCCTCGTGGGCGTGGTGCTCGCGCTCGGGCCGCTCGCCTGGGTCTCGTTCCGCCACCGCCACGAGGGCCCGGCCGCGCGCCGCAAGGCGCTGACCGTGCTGACGCTGTTCCTCACGTTCGATCTCGTGATCTTCGGCGCCTTCACTCGCCTCACCGACTCGGGCCTCGGCTGCCCCGACTGGCCCGGCTGCTACGGCGAGATGAGCCCGATCCAGGCCCATGCCGACATCCACGCGGCCGAGACCGCGATGCCCACCGGCCCGGTCACGCGCGGCAAGGCGTGGATCGAGATGATCCACCGCTACCTCGCCACCGGCGTGGGCGCGCTGATCACCGTGCTGATGGTGACCGCGTGGCGCGAGCACCTGCGGCGCCGGCCGCTCGCGATCTCGCCCTGGTGGCCCACGGCGACCTTCGTCTGGGTGTGCCTGCAGGGCGCGTTCGGGGCGCTCACCGTCACGATGAAGCTGTACCCGGCCATCGTCACCGCGCACCTGCTGGGCGGCCTCGGCCTGCTGGTGCTGCTGGCGGCACAGGGCGAGGGTTACCTGCGGCGGCCGCTGGCGCTGCCGAAGGGCCTGCGCGTGGCGGCGTGGGTGGTGGCCGGCCTGACGGTGCTGCAGATCACGCTGGGCGGCTGGGTCAGCACGAACTACGCGGTGCTCGCCTGCACCGACTTCCCGACCTGCCAGGGCCAGTGGTGGCCGCCGATGGACTTCGAGCACGGCTTCGCGGTGTTCCGTGAACTCGGGATGGGGAAACACGGCGAGGTGCTGCCGTTCGCCGCGCTGACCGCGATCCACATGACCCACCGGGCGGGGGCGCTGCTGCTGACGATCGCCGTGGTGTGGCTCGCGTGGCAACTCCGCCGGCAGGCCGACCCGGTGGCGCAGCGGTTCGCGCTGGGCCTCGGGCTGGCGCTCGCCTGGCAGCTGGCCAGCGGCCTCAGCAACGTGGTGCTCGGCTGGCCGCTGCTCGCGGCGCTGGCGCACACCGGGGGCGCCGCGGCCTTGCTCACGCTGATGGCCGCGATGATCACCCGCGCCCATCAGGCGGATCGCGCCGGCACGTAAAATCACGGGTCCAGCCGTCCGCCATGTCCAACACCTTGTCCACCCCCCTGGCCGCTCCCTCGATGTCGCGCCTGCGCCAGTTCAACGCGCTCACCAAGCCGCGTGTCGTGCAGCTGATCGTGTTCTGCGCGGTCATCGGCATGCTGCTCGCCGAACCGGGCGTGCCCGACTGGCGCCTCGCGGTGCCGGCGGCGGTGGGCATCTGGCTCGTCGCGTCGGCCGCCGCCGCATTCAACTGCCTGGTGGAGCAGCGCATCGACGCGAAGATGGCGCGCACCGCGTGGCGCCCCACCGCGAAGGGCGAACTCACCAACACCCAGACGCTGCTGTTCTCGACCGTGCTGTGTGCGGTGGGCAGCGTGATGCTGTACGTGCTGGTGAACCCGATCACGATGTGGCTCACGTTCGCCACGTTCGTGGGCTACGCGGTCATCTACACCGTGGTGCTCAAGCCGGCCACGCCCCAGAACATCGTGATCGGCGGCGCCTCGGGCGCGATGCCGCCGGTGCTCGGCTGGGCGGCCATGCGCGGCGAGGTGGGTCCCGAGGCGCTGATGCTGTGCCTGATCATCTTCCTGTGGACGCCGCCGCACTTCTGGGCGCTGGCGCTGTACCGCGTCGAGGACTACCGCAAGGCCGGCCTGCCGATGCTGCCCGTCACGCACGGCAACGAGTTCACGCGGCTGCAGATCCTGCTCTACACGCTGGTGCTGTTCGCTTCCACGCTGCTGCCGTTCATCTTCGGCATGAGCGGCTGGCTGTACCTGGCCGCGGCCGTGGTGCTGGGCGCGGGTTTCATCGGCTACGCCTGGAAACTCTGGCGCTCGTACTCGGACGCGCTGGCCCGCAAGACCTTCCGCTTCTCGCTCTGGCACCTGTCGCTGCTCTTCGCGGCGCTGCTGGTCGACCACTACCTGCTCCTGCTCTGAGGACTCACCGATGCGCCGCCGCCCGCTGTTGACGATCGCCGCCCTGTCGGCCCTGGTGCTCGCCACCGGCTGCGACAAGCTGATGCCGGCCAAGCCGGCGAACTACAACGCGGTCGACATCACCGGCGCGGCCTACGGCAAGGCGCTGTCGCTGACGGATGCCGAGGGCCGCACCCGCACGCTGGCCGACTTCGGCGGCAAGTACGTCGTGGTGTTCTTCGGCTTCACGCAGTGCCCCGACGTGTGCCCCGGCACGCTCGCCGAGCTGGCGCAGGTGAAGAAGGCGTTGGGCCCGGACGGCGACAAGGTGCAGGGCGTGTTCATCACGGTGGACCCGGACCGCGACACCGCCGAGGTGCTCAAGGGCTACGTCACCGCGTTCGACCCGAGCTTCGTCGCGCTGCGCGGCACGCCCGAGCAGGTCGCCGCGGTGGCCAAGGACTTCAAGGTGTTCTACCAGAAGGTGCCGGGCAAGGAGCCGGGCAGCTACACGATGGACCACACGGCGGGGTCGTACGTGTTCGACACGAAGGGGAACGTGCGGCTGTTCACCCGGTATGGCACCGGGGCCGACGCGTTGACGTCGGATCTGAAGCAGCTGATGAAGGCGGGCTGAGGACGTTCAGCCGCCCGGTGCTTCGAGGAAGCCCAGGGCCCCGGCCTTCGCCGGGGTGACACCTGGTTGTCTTTTCACCCGTCATCCCGGCGAAGGCCGGGACCCTGGGCAGTCGCCGACGCTCAGACCGTCAAAGCCTTGCGCATCTTCTTCATGGCTGCGACTTCGATCTGGCGAATGCGCTCGGCACTGACGCCGTACTCACCCGCCAGCTCGTGCAGCGTCAAGCCACCCGAGCTGTCGTCGTTGACCTTCAACCAGCGCTCTTCCACGATCCGGCGGCTGCGCGGGTCGAGGGTGTCGAGGGCCTGCTGGATGCCGTCGCCGGCCAGCCAGTCGCGACGCTGAGCCTCGATGACACGCGTGGGCTCCTGGCTGTCGTCGGCCAGGTACGCGATGGGCGCGTAGGACTGCTCCTCCGCATCGTCGTTCTGCGGTTCGAGGGCGATGTCACCGCCGGACAGGCGGGTTTCCATCTCGAGCACCTCTTCGCGCTTGACGTTCAGGTCGCGCGCGACGGCATCCACCTCGCCCTGCGTGAGCGTGGCGCGGTGCGTGGTGCCTTCGGCGCCGTCTTCCTTCAGGCGCTGCTTCATCGAGCGCAGGTTGAAGAACAGCTTGCGCTGGGCCTTGGTGGTGGCCACCTTGACCATGCGCCAGTTCTTCAGGATGTACTCGTGGATCTCGGCCTTGATCCAGTGCATGGCGTAGCTGACCAGGCGGACGTTCTGGTCCGGGTCGAAACGCTTCACCGCCTTCATCAGGCCGACGTTGCCCTCCTGGATCAGGTCGCCGTGCGGCAGCCCGTAGCCCAGGTACTGGCGGGAGATGGAAACGACGAGGCGCAGGTGCGACAGCACCAGCATCCCGGCGGATTCGACGTCACCTTCGGCACGAAGGCGGCGGGCGGCCGTGGCCTCTTCGTCCTGCGTCAGCAGGGGCAGGCGGTTGACGGCGGAAATGTACGCATCGAGGTTGCCCAGGGAGGGCACCAGCGCCCAGGGGTCGCGCACCGCGACGGCGCGGGCGACGGGGGCCATGGGCATGTTCATGGAAGCAGCAGACATCCGGGAACTCCTTTTCATCGGCATATTAGCACTCGCGGTGTCTGAGTGCTGACGGCCCGAAAAGTTCCGCCGGAACGTGAGTGACAACTCTCTCCGAGATCGCCTGCTGTCGTGGCGTCTGGTGCGAGCGGGGTGGTCCGTTTGCATTTCTTTGCTCCGACACGGCTCCTCCGGAGCCTCCTCGACCATCCTGCGCGCCGGTGCGGGCAGCGCCTACCCCCAGGCCACCGCGATCCGGCGTCAGCGCCTTCCGACACGCGACAATCCCCCCATGAGCCTCGTCTACTCCACCGATGCCGGCCGCATGTGTCCCACGTGCCGCCAGCCCGCCTCCGCCTGCACCTGCAAGGCGGCCGCCGCCGTCTCCACGTTCCCGGACGGCGCCGTGCGGGTCTCGCGCGAAACCAAGGGCCGGGCCGGCAAGGGCGTGACGCTGGTCAAGGGCCTGGGCCTTGCCGAACCGGAGCTGACGGCCTGGGCGAAGGCGATGAAGGCGACCTGTGGGACCGGCGGCACGGTCAAGGACGGCGTGGTCGAACTGCAGGGCGACCACGTGGTGCTGGTGATGGACAAGCTGAAGCAGCAGGGCCGCACCGTCAAGCGCACCGGGGGCTGACCGCGCGGGACCTCAGCCGAACTTGGTCTCGGCGTCCTCGAGCACCGCGTCCACCACCGCCAGCAGTTCGGACACGCTGATCGGCTTCGTCAGGTACTGCTGCGCGCCCGCCTGGATCGCGGCCTCGATCTGGGACGCCAGCGCGTCGGCCGAGACCGCGACCACCGGGATGTCCGCCGTGGACGGGTCGGACTTCAGGTGGCG
This sequence comes from Piscinibacter gummiphilus, assembly GCF_002116905.1. Taxonomy (NCBI): domain Bacteria; kingdom Pseudomonadati; phylum Pseudomonadota; class Betaproteobacteria; order Burkholderiales; family Sphaerotilaceae; genus Rhizobacter; species Rhizobacter gummiphilus. The sequence continues at coordinate 5,216,517 of NZ_CP015118.1, read as the reverse complement.
CAGCAGTTCCAGCCCGTCGATGTCGGGCAGGTGCATGTCGAGCAGGATCAGGTCGGGGCGGTCGGCCCGGATCGAGGCCAACCCGTCGAGCCCGGTGATGGACACGTCGAGGCGCACCTGCGGCCGGCGCGAGAGCACCCCGCGCATCACCTCGACGTTCGTCTCGTTGTCCTCGACGTAGTGGACCACCCGCTGGTGGTAGTCGCTGATGGAGGGACGCGACGGTTCGGCGTCGAGCGGGCGCTCGGTGACCTCGCCCGCGCGGGGCAGGGTCAGGATGAACGACGAGCCTTCGCCGGCCACGCTGCGGGCCCGCAGCGACCCGCCCATCAGCTCGGCCAGCCGCTGGCTGATGACGAGGCCGATGCCGGTGCCCTCCTGGCCCGAACGCTCGCGGCCGAGGCGGTTGAACGGCTGGAACAACTGAGACAGCTGCTCTTCCGTCATGCCGAGGCCGGTGTCGGTGACGGTGATCTCGATGCTGTCTCGGTGCAGCAGGCGGGCGGCGATGTGGATGCGGCCGCTGTCCGCGTTGTACTTGACCGCGTTGCTCAGCAGGTTCGTGAGGATCTGCTTGACGCGCGTGGCGTCGCCCTTGAGCCGCGTGACGTGTTCGGGGATGTCCTGCGTGACGACGATGTCGCGGCGCTGCGCGTCGCGCTCCACCAGCGCGAGGGTGGCGGCGAGGAGCTCCGCCAGGTCGAGCGTCTGCACCTGCAGGCTCAGCGTGCCGGATTCGATGCGCGACAGGTCGAGCACGTCGTTGATCATGTCGAGCAGGTGCCAGCCGGCACCCTGGATCTGCGCGACCCACGGGCGCTGCACCGCGGGCAGCGGGTGCGTCTGGTCGAGTTCGAGCAACTGCGCGAAGCCGAGCATCGCGTTCAGCGGCGTGCGCAGCTCGTGGCTCATGCGCGAGAGGAACTCGCTCTTCGCGAGGTTGGCCGCCTCGGCGAGGGACCGCGCGCGTTCGGCCTCGGCGAGCTTCAGGTGTTCGGTGATGTCTTCCACGACGCCCACGATGCGGTACGGCTCCCCCGACGGCAGGCGGAGCAGCGACACCACCGCCTGCACCCACACGATGCGGCCGTCGCGCGTGACGTAGCGGGCCTGGCGCCGGAACATCGGGATGTCGCCGCGCACCAGCTGCTGCGTCAGCTCGATCTCCTGCACGCGGTCTTCCGGGTGGATGACGTGCGACTGGTTGAGCTGGGCGAGGTCGTCGCTGGCGTACCCCGTCAGCTCGCAGAAACGCGGGTTGACCTGCTTGATGTTGCCGCGCAGGTCCGTGTAGACCACGCCGATGGGCACGTGGTTCAGGATGTTGCGGAAGCGCTGCTCGCTCTCGCGCAGCTCGGCCTCGGTGCGCTCGCGTTCGACGATCTCTCGCTGCAGCGCGAGCGTGCGTTCCTTCACCGCCGTCTCGATGCGGCGGGCCCGGCCGGTGACCGTGAGCAGCAGCGTGCCGAGCATCGCGGTGGCCAGCAGGCCGATCACCGAGAAGAGCAGCGCGTTGCGGGCGCGCGCGTCGGGCATGTCGTTGCGCGTGGCGAGCACGCGCAGGTTCCACTTGCGGTCGGCGAAGCCGAGCGCGCGGGTGAACGACAGGTCGCTCGCCTCGGTGTCGCAGCCCGGCGGGCCGGCGAGCACGCGCCGCACGGCCACGGTGTCGGTGTCGATGATGCAGATGCGCAGGTAGGGCGGCAGTGTCTTGCGGAAGGCGGCGAGCGCGTCGTCCATGCGCACGGTGACGAACACCACCCCCTGCACCGCCTCGACCCGCTCCGAGGGTGAGCGGGGCGTGCCCTTGTAGATGGCCTGGTAGATCACGACGGCGGCCTGCGAGCCCGTCTCCTGCGTCACGCGGAAGCCGGCTGTCGCCGCGGGGCTGTCGGTGCGGATCGCGATGTCCACGGCCGCGCGGGCGGCGGGGATCGAGCGTGTGTTGACCCCGAGCGCCGCGGCGTTGCCGCGCATCGGCTCGATGTAGCGGATCACCACCATGCGGTCGTCGTCGCGCACCGGGAAGGTGGAGTCGGCGCGGTCGAACACCTTGAAGCCGGGCAGGTCGTAGGCGGCGACGCTGGCCTGGTAGTCGGCCGACTGGCCGCGCCGGATCACCTCGCTCCAGCCCATCGCATGGAGGTGGCTGTCGGGGCTGACCCAGGCCGCGACGGCGCGGCGCATCTCCTCGCGGGTCACGCTCTCCGAGGCGATGAACACGCCGCGCAGCGCTTCCAGTGCGTGCATGGGGAACTCGAGTTGCGAGGACAGGTTCGACGTGGCGTGCAGCGCATCGCGCTCGAAGGCGGTCTGCACCCGCGACTGCTCCCACTGGTCGACCTGCTTGATGGACATCGCCATCAGCAGCGTGGCGACGAACATCGTGGCTCCGACCGTCCAGCGGCGGGAGTCCCACTCGCTGCGCGGGTGTCCGATCCAGCTGAGGACGATGGGCGTGGCCGTCAGCATGCCGAGCGCGTCGCCGGTGGCCCAGCTCCACCAGGTGAGCAGCAAGGAGGACCCGGACTGGCCGGCCAGCGCCCACAGTGCGATGCTGGCGATGCTGGAGCTGGTGAGGCCGGTGACGACCGCCCCGATGCCGAAGAAGAGCGCGACGTCCCGCGGCTCGCTGAGCGTGAGCGGCTGGTGCACGTGGCGGCGGATCAGCACGGACGCGAGCCAGGCCTGCAGGGCCGCACCACACGCGATGACGGCCGGCAGCGCCACGAACGCCGTGGGCCCGAGCGACCGGTCGGGCCCGAGCGTGATGTTGACGAGGAAGGCGCCGAGGGCGACGCCGGGCAGCACGCGGTTGCCATACGTCAGCACGCAGGCCAGCGCGACGCCGGTGGCCGGATACAGCGGGGAGGCGTAGCCGGGCGGGATGGCCAGCCACAGGGCCGCCCACCCCATCAGCGCGTAGGCCAGCGTCGTCCCCACGAGGGCGAACACCCAGTGCGGCCGAGGGCTGGTAGGCGCTGAGGTCATCGGGGTGGGAATGTCGGGGCTCGTGGGCGCGGTTGTGCCGCGGGCAGAGCCTACCACCTAACCACCCGCGCAGACTGCCGGCGGGCGCCGCCATGTCCCGCTTCGGAGGGAGCCGGCCGTTCGCGACCCTCTGGCAAACTGGTGTTTTCACCCCGGCCCCGACATGACCTCGACCCTCCAGGACTCCGCCCGTCACGTCCGCAACGGCATCCAGGCGGCCACCGCCGGACTCGTCGGGCGCGACCAGCTCGCCGAACTGATCGTGCTGGCCGCGGTGGCCGGCGAACACCTGCTCGTGATCGGGCCGCCGGGCACGGCGAAGAGCGCGGTCGTGCGCCGTGTCGCCCAGGCGCTCGGTGGGCGCTACTTCGAATACCTCCTCGGCCGCTTCACCGAACCCTCGGAGCTGTTCGGGCCGGTGGACCTGCGCAAGCTGCGCGAAGGCACCGTCGAGACCGACGTCACCGGCATGCTGCCCGAGGCCGACGTGGCCTTCCTCGACGAGGTGTTCCTCGGCTCCACCGCCATCCTCAACACGCTGCTCGGCGTGCTCAACGAACGCCGCTTCCGGCGCGGGCACACGCAGGTCGACTGCCCGCTGCGCGTGGCCGTCGGGGCGGCCAACGCGCTGCCCGACGACGAGGGGCTGGCCGCGTTCGCCGACCGCTTCCTGCTGCACCTGTTCGTGGAACCGGTGCCCGACCACCAGCTCGAGGCGATGCTCGCGGGCGGCTGGCGGTCGGACGCCGCGCCGGCCGCGACCCCCGCCGGGCTCGTGCACCTGGACACCCTCTGCCGCACGCTGCACGACGTCCAGCTCGAGGCGGTCCGGCCTGTGCTCGCCGAGGCGGTGCGGGATCTGCGGCGTGCCGGGGTGCACCTCTCGGACCGGCGCATCGTGAAGTCGCAGCGCCTGATCGCGGCCGCCGCGGTGCTCGCCGGCCGGCGGGAGGCGGGGCCGGCGGACCTCTGGCCGCTGCTCTACGTGCTGCCCACGAAGGAGGCCCAGCACAGCGCCCGTGACGTGCTCAAGGAGCAGCTCGCTCACGCGACGCACCCGCACCTCTTCAGCGCGGTCGAGGCCGCGTCGATGCAGCCGATGTCGCGCGTGGGCCGGCTGGTCGACGGGGCCCGGCGCTGCCTCGGGTCCGCGGAGGCCGGGCGCACGGCCGAGGCCGAGGCGCTGCTGCGCGAGATCGACGCCAACTTCCACGCCGACGCCTTGCCCGCGGAGCTGGCCGAGTGCCGCCGTTCGCTCGCGGCGCTGCTGGCCGTGGCCGCGTGAGCGCCCGTTGAACCCCGGGCTGCCCTGCCGCTGGCGCGCCTGCGCCGACGCACCCGCGCCTCAGGCCGTCGTGGCCTGGGGCGACGTGGCGCCGCGCCTCGGCGCCCGGGTGGCGACCTTGCCCGAGGCCTCGCAGGCCCGGCTGCAGGCCACGGCGGGACGCGACGTGCTGGTGCTGTTCGGCGCCGAGGCCGACCTGCCGTGGGTGGACGGCGTGGCCTACGCCGCCCCGCGCCGCGAGGCGCCGGCCCTGTGGCTGCCCACGCTGTGGGAGCCCGACGTGCCGCTCGACCTGCTGGAGCGCGCGCTGGCCGCCGCGCACCGGCGCACGCCGCTGCTGCTGTGGCCGCGCCCGTCGGTGGCCGTGCCGCTCGATCGGCAGCGCCCCTGGCCCCAGGCGCCGCTGGCCGCCTGGGCCGAACGGTGGCGTGACCGATGACGGCCGCCACCACCGCCTCGCTGCCCGAGACCCTGCGGCCCTGGTTCCCGTGGTTGGACTGGTTCGCACCCGAGCTGGCCGTGTCGCTCGGGGACATCCTGGCCCGGCTCGACCCCCTGGTCGGCCGGTTCGAGGGCCGGCGTGCGGCCGGGGCCGAGGAGCCCGACGGGCTGGGCGACCTGCGTCGCCGCGGGCCGTACGAACGCCTGCTCACGTCCGAATGGCTGCTGGCCGCCGACGTGCCGGACGAGTTCCTTCGCCGCGCGGCCAGCGGCGAGCACCTGTTCCTCGCACCGCAGCCGCGCGGGCGCCGGCCGCAGCGCCTGATCGTGGCCCTGTTCGATGCCGGACCGCGCCAGCTCGGGGCACCGCGGCTCGTGCAGCTGGCGCTGTGGATCCTGCTCGCGCGCCGCGCCGTGGCCGCCGGCGGCACCTTCCGCTGGGGCGTGCTGCAGCAGCCCGGCGTGCTGCACGACGCGCTGCGGCCGGAGGACCTGCTCGCGCTCCTGGGCGCCCGCACGTACGACGCCGGCGGTCCGGCCGGCGCGCAGGCATGGTCACCGGTGCTCGAGGCGATGGACTTCGGTGAATGCTGGCACGTGGGGCCCGGGCCCCGGCGGCACGACACGGCCACGCACCTGGCGTGGGTGCGACCCGCGCTGTTCGACGACTCGCTCGACGTGGAGGTGGGCCGCCCCGGTGCGACCCGCCGCGCCGAACTGCCGCTCGGCGACGCGGACACGTCCGTGCTGCTGCTCAAGGGACGGTTCCAGGGCATGCCGGTGCCCAAGGCCCGCAGCTTCCGGTCCGACCGGCTGTCCATCCGCATCGCTCCGCTGTTCTCGGACGACGGACGCTACGTCGTGGTGCCGCTGCTCGAAGGCACGGCCGTGTCGGTCTTCCCGTTGAACGCCCTGGGCGAGCCGGCACGCGGCCGCACCCGGACGCTCAGCTGGTCCGCCGGCAGCGAGCCGCTGGCCGGGGCCATGAGGGGCAAGCAGCTGGTGCTGCTGCTGTCGGCCCCGGGTGGCGGCCTGCTGCGGTTCTGGCAGAGCCAGATCGGTGTGGTGCCCCGGCCGGAACGCGAGCACTTCCATGCGCCGCCCCAGGTCGGCCGCTGGCTCGACGCGTTCATGATGGGCTCGTCGGTGTTCGTGCTCGACGCGTCCCGCCGCCTGGTCTTCTGGGCCGGGCCGCCGGTGCGCGGGCCGATGCTGCGCGCGAAGGAGGTGCACGCCGTCGCCGCGATCGACCACAGCCGCTTCGCGTTCGTGGCCGAAGAGCAGGGGGTGTTGAAGGCCTTCGTGTCCGACACCGGGGCGCGCGTGCAGGTCACGCACCCGCTCGGTCCGGTGCGCTCCGGCGAGGGGGTGTCGGTCCTGATCGGGCCGGCCAGCCGCTGGCGGAACGGGTTCGGCGGCTGTGCCGTCCGCGGGGTCGCGGCCGACTTCACGGCGGTGTGGGACGTGCACGAACCCGTCGAGGGCGGCGCGCCGCCGGTCGTGTGGCGCTCGGAGCCCACGCGGGCCGTCGTCTTCGGACTCACGGCGGCGCCGGGGGGCCGCGGCTCGGTGCTGGTCGCCCTGAGCCCGTCACGCCGCGACCTGTTGCTCATCGGCCCGACGGGATTCCGCACCGTGTGGAGCTCGCCGGAAACCATCGAGCGCCAGTCGGTGCATGCCGAGTCGGGCCGCGTGGCGCTGCTCACGGTGGACCGCGCGCTGGTGGTGTTTTCGGTGCCCGAGAACGCCGTGCTGCTGAGGGTGCGCAGCGGCGAGGAGGGCCGGGATGACTGACGTGCGCGAACCGGTGCTGCAAGGCCATCGGCCGGTGGCGGGCCTCTGGCTGCCGGCCCGGCGCTTCACCGAGGGCGAACGCGCCGGCCTCGTGCTCGCGCACTGGCGCCGCGGCGCGACGGTGCTGCGTTTCCCCGAAGGCGACCTGCTGCGCTGGCCCGGGCCTGCGACCCTCGACTGCAGTGCGCTGCGCGCATGGCCCGTCGTGCGCGACGGGATGTTCTGGAGCACCGCGGAACTGTCGGCGGACGAACGCGCCGCGCTGCCCGCCTGCGACCTCGTGGTGGTGCGCGGCGGCGAAGCCGTGCCGCTGCACTTCGCGCAGGCCGTGCCCCTCGATGCCGCGGCGTGGCTGGACGTGGGGGCCTTCGCGCTGCACGACACCTTCGACGACGAGGGGCTCGCCCCGGTCCTCGAACTCGTCGACCCGCCGCGCCCCGAGGGCGACATTCGCGACGTGCTGGGCCTCGACCTCCCGCCGGCCAGCGACGAGCAGCACCGCTTCCGGCAGCGGCTCGCCGAAAGGCGCCGGCCGGGGTGGTGGACGAAGGCCGGCGTCGGACCCTCCGCCCTGGCCGGCGTGCTGCTCGCGGCCTGGCTCCTCGGTGGCGTGGCCGACGAGGGAACGCGCGGCAGCCTCGCGATGCTGGTGACCGCCCTCGTGATGGCCTGGCTGGTCTTCATGGTGGCGCGCTGGGCGTGGGACACGGCGATGCGTGGGTTCGCGCGGGCCGTCGGGGCCGCGTCGCCGCGACCGGCACCTGGCTCGGGCCAGGGCACCGGCGCCGCAGGGCAGGGCGGGGCGGGCCACGGCGACGTGCCCCCGCGCGGCACGGCCCGCACCGTGCCACAGCGATGGCGCCAGTGGCTGGCCCGGTTCGCCGTCGCCTCGCGCCTGTCGACGCTGATCGGGTTCCGGCAGGCGGCCTACCTGCGGCGCATGCTCGAGATGTTCGACGAGGGCGACCTGCGCGAGGCGCTGCGCCACGCGATCCCGCTCGGGAAGGACGGCGAACCATCGGCCGGCCAGGCCTTCGGCACGCCGGGGCCGCGGGACGACCTGCGGCTGGACCGCCCGCGGGGCGGTGGCGCGCGCACCGGCATCGGCGTGGACGATGCGTTCGAGATCCACCTGCGCCAGGTGTACCGACGCGCGTTCGAGCGGCTCGACCGCGCGGGGCAGATCGACGAGGCCGTGTTCGTGCTGGCCGAGCTGCTGCAGTCCCGTCAGGAGGCGCTCGACTACCTCGAGCGCCACCAGCGCTTCGAGCAGGCGGCCAAGCTCGCGCTCCAGTGGGACATGGACTCCGCCACCATCGTGCGCCTGCTGTGCCTCTCCGGCGACTGGCGGCGTGCCGTCGTGGTGGCCCGGCGCGACCAGTCGTTCGCGCAGGCCGTGCTGCAGCTGCGCAAGCGCTGGCCCGAGGCGGCCGCGCAACTGACCGAGGGCTGGGCCCGGTCGCTGGCCGACGAGGGCCGCTGGCTCGACGCGGTGCGGGTGCTGTGGCCGCTCGACAGCCACCGCGAGCAGGCGGCCGAGTGGCTGGCCCGGGCCGACGCCGCGGGCGGCGAGCTGGCGGCGCAGGCCCTGATCGTCCGGGCACTGGTCGCGCCCGACACGATGGCCTCGGTGGCCACACCGCTCCGGGCGCTGCTCGACGACCCCGCCCGCCACCGCGACCGCGCGGCCCTGGCCGGCGCCCTCGCGGTGGCCGAGGCGAAGGACCGCAACGCGGCCGTGGACCAGCTCGCGCGCCGCGTGCTGCCGCCGCTGCTCGCGGACCAGGCGGACGGTGTCGGCCGCCTGCCGCGCCCCCAGGTGCAGCGCCTGCTCGACATCGCGCAGGATCCCTGGCTGCGGGCCGACCTGCCGGACGGTGTGCCGCTGCCGGCTCCGCTGATGGAGCCACTGGCACCACGCGACGACGTCCCCGTCTGGCACGCGCCGGAGCCCGGCACGCTTGCCGTCCTCGATGCCGCGCCGGCCGGTGCGGGGCGGTACCTCGTCGCGTTCGGCGAGGCGGGGGCCGCGCTGCTGGACGAGGGCGGGCGTGTCCGGACGCGGTTCGCGGTGCCCGCCTCGCGGCTCGTCACGGCCCCGAGCGGGCTCGTCGCGCTGGCGCTCGCGCCCCGCGGCGACGTGTGGCGCGTGAGCCGCATCGACGTGCTGGAGCGCCGGGTCACCGACCTCGGCTCGATCGCCTTCGACCTCTGCGCCACGACCTTCGACGGCATCGGCTGGACCGTGGCCCAGGGCAAGGCGCTGCGCGTGCTCGACACCCGCGAGGGCTTGCAGCAGGTGCTCTGGCAGGTGACGGACCTGCCCGGCCCGGTGGGGGCGGTGGTGACCGACGGCCAGGACGAGCACGTCGTCGTGGGCGACGGCCGGCAGGGCCTCGAACACTGGCACTACGTCGGACTCCGGCGCCGGCTGGCCGGGCGCGAACCGCTCGTGTTGCCCGAGGGCGACGGCCGGGGCCTGCTGCACCCGCGCCGGGGCTGGTGGCACCTGGGGGTCGGTCCGGACGGGGCGAGCCTGCGTGGCGAAGGGGTCGCGGGCACGGCCACCACGCGGTGGTCGGCGCCGTGGGACGGTGGAGCCCTCGACGGATGGTCCATCGCGGGCGGCGGGGGCGAATGGATGATGCGGCGTGCCGATGGTCGCCACGAACTGCGCTCGGCCGACCAGGGCGGGTTGCTCGGCGTGCTGGACTGGCCCGGGGGCACCGCTTGCCGCGTGCGCCACGTCGACCACCAGTGGCTCGTGTTCGACGAAGCCGGCCGCCTGTGGACGGTCGACACCGGCAGCGGTGCCGAAGGTCGGGTGTCGGTGCGTGAATGAATGAACCGGGCCGGCCGGGCGCTCCCGCGCCGGCCGGCCCGCGGGACCGTCACTCGCTGATGCGGGTCTGCTTCAGCGCCGGGTCGGCCGAGATCTCTGCTTCGGTGTACGGCACCTTCAGCCACTCGCCGTTGCTGTAGGCGCGGGTGTAGTCGGCGTTGTGCGCCGAGGCCGGGTCGTCGGATTGCGAGAAGGTCAGGAAGGTGTAGGCCTCCACCTTGCCTTCGGGGAACCGCACCACCTGCATGTAGCTGTTGCCGTTCGGGTTGTTGTCCATCGTGTAGCCGCCCTGGTCGAGGCGGTTCTCCGAACACGCGATGGTGAAGTACCCCTGCGCGCCGCAGCCGCCGTACAGCGGGATCTTCTGGCCACCGCGGGTGGCGAAGAGCACCGTGCCGCGTTCCGCGTCCAGTGCGTAGCCGCTGGCCTGCACGCGCAGCACCGCCGCGCCGAGGGCCTGCCGCAGCGTGGCCGTGTTGCCGGCGTCGGTCTTCAGGTCACGCGGCGTGCGGATCGGGTCCGCGGCGCTGAACGGCACCTGGTAGAGCGAGGCGGCCGTGGCCTTGCTCGCACGCGCCCAGAACTCATCCCACAGGTGCGCGCCGCGCGAGGTGCGGGTCCCGGTGTTGTTCCAGTTGCCGAGCACCGCGCAGGCTTCCGCCGGGTCCACGTCGACGGGGGCGGGGAAGGTCGTGCCCGTGGCAACGTCACCGGTCACCGAGATCGGCGTGCCGGTGCAGATCAGCGCCAGCGCCTGGTCCTTGAACAGCTCGGCCGTGTGCACGCGGCTGTCGAGCACCATGCGGCGCACGATGTCGCTGGTGGCGGCGGTGCTGCTGCCGTAGGCGTCGGTGCCGGCCAGGCGGCCCTGCGCGATCAGGTGGCCGAGGCGGGTGCGGAAGCTCTGCGCCTCGGTGCCGGCCGGGCCCATGATGGTGGGGAAGCCGGTCAGCGGTTCGGCCGGGTTCGCGAGCCAGTAGCTGTCGTTCATGTTCGCGACGTAGTCGGCGCGCATCAGGCTCGGCAGGCGGGCCGGGCCGATGGCGCCTTTCTGCACCGAGTCGGTGTCGCTCTGCCAGTCGCACGAGCTCTTCGAGCCATCGAGCACCGGCACGCGGGGCAGCGACGGGGCGAGTGCCGCACCGAAGGGCGTGGCGCAGGCGGTCATCTGCGCCGGCGACACGTTCGGCACCGCGCCGATGTCGGCGTACCAGGCCTTCGCGCTGCCGCGGCCCACGGCCACCGTGTTGACCCACGGGATGGCCACTTCCTCGCGCTGGATGGCGGCGAACTCGTCGAGCGACTTCGCCTGGTTCCAGCGCTGCCAGTTGCGGTACAGGCGGTAGTTCTCGCCGTTGACGTCGCGGATCGCGAAGGCCATCGTCTGGCTCCACGCGAGGGCGGGGTTCAGCAGGCCGAGGTTCACGAGCGGGCCGTGTTCGGACTCGTACAGCGTGCGGGTCGTGGGCGTGACGGTGCCGTCGGTCTGGCGCACGTCCACCGTGATGGCGCGGGCCTTCATCTTCACGGCCTGGCCGTCGCGCATGTAGCTGGTGGGGTCGCCGGCGGCCAGCGTCAGCTGGAAGAAGCCGAAGCGGCGGGCCGTCGAGACCGTGTGGCTCCACGCGACGTTCTGGTTGAAGCCGATCTGGATGATCGACATGCCGAGGAAGGTCGAGCCGCTCACGTCGAGCGTGCCGGGGATCGTGAGGTGGGCCTGGTAGAAGCGGTCGGGGCCGCGCCAGTACCAGTGCGGGTTGCCGAACAGCAGCGGGCTGCCGTCGCCGGTGGCGGCGGTGCCGAAGCCGATCATGTTGCTGCCGACGCCCTCGACCCCGCCCACCTGGAACTCGGGGAGGTTCTCCGAGGCGATGGCGAGTTGCAGCGGCTTCGCGGCGCGCGTGCCGCGGCGGGCCATCGCCACGGTGGGCGACGTGGCGGCGGCCGCGGCCGGGGCGATCGCGTTGGCGATGTTCGCGAGGAAGTTGCTGTAGCCGCCGGCGAAGTTCGCGGCGTACATGCGGCGGTAGAGGTCGTCGGTGGTGATGGGGCGGACCCACGCCTCGGCACGGCATGCGGCGTGTGCGCCGGCCTCGCCACCGGCCTTGATCTCGCGCACGTAGCGGTTGTAGCCCGCCGCGAAGCCCGTGATCATCTGCTTCATCGTGTCGGGCTGCGCCGCGACCACGGCCTGGATCGCGTCGTCGTTGAGCACGTGGCGGTGGAAGAAGTCGGCGTCGAGGTTCTTCGGCCGGCCGATGGTGCTGGAGAACGGGATCTGGGCGTCGGCGCCGAAGAACTTCGAGCGTTCGCCGCGGTACGTGAGGAACGAGTCGGCCAGCGTGCACAGGTCGTCCTGGGCCTGCGCGTACGCGAGGCCGTAGCCGATGCCGCTCCAGTTGTCCGCCTTGATGTGGGGAATGCCCATCCCCGTGCGGCGGATGTCGGCCTTGAACGTGGGCTCGGGGGCGTCGTCGTCGCTGCCGCACGCGGCGACCAGGGCGACGGTGGCCAGGGCCAGCGCGGTCAGCGGCGCTCTGCCGCGGAAGAACAAGCGTTGCATGGAATCTCCGTTCGACTGCATGGAGCGGCGGAGGATAGGCAGCCGCTTTGCGGCTGGCTTGAACTAAGCGGCTATGCCCGCCACCGCGGCACCGTTCCGCGGGTTTGTCCGGACGTCGATCTGCCGGCTGACGAACGACGGCTGCAGACCGAAGTAGCTCTGGAAGGTGCGGCTCATGTGGGCCGCGTCGGTGAAGCCCCCGTTCAGCGCGACGTCGGTGAGGCGTGGCGCGCCGCTGATCAGCGCGACCGATCGCCGCACCTTGCCCCACAGCGCGTAGCGCTTGATCGACAGGCCCACCTGCTGGGCGAAGAGGTGGGTGAGGCGATCGGGCGACAGGCAGGCGAGGGCCGAGAGTTTCGCGAGGGACTGCGGCTCGGTGTTCTCCCGGAGGGCCTGCATCACCCGCTCCACGCGCGGGTCGAGTGCGGCGGCGTGTTCGGGGCCGCCGGTCACGCACTCGACGAGGCGGGTGCAGAGGTGGCGCAGCTGCACCGCGTTCAGCTCGCCGTCCAGCGCAGGCTGGAACAGGTCGCGCAGCGTGCCGAACCGGCGCGGGTCCAGCACGTCGATGCCCCGTTCGCCGATGCGCGTTGCGAGTTGGCGGAAGGCCGGGGTCGCGGGTTCGAGGTTGAGCGACAGCAGGCCGCCGCCGTCCACGTCCAGCCGCCGCGGCACGTGCGGCGCCACGAGGGCCGCCTCGCAGCGCACGCTTTCACCGTCGAGGCCTTCGAGCCGGAACGGCCGGCCCACCGCGGACAGCAGCAGCGTGGCCGTCGAACGCGCGGTCAGGCCCGAATGGATCTCGGGCGTGACGTAGAGGAAGCGGTCGTCCCAGAGGTGCAGTTGGTTGTGCGGGTCCATCGTCTCGCCCTTCGACGTCTTCGCGTGTGACGGACCAAGCAGTCTGGGCGAGTGGAACCGGTTCGGCCATCCGGGACGATGCGGAGTTGCGGAAGAACGAAAAAGGGGCCCGAGGGCCCCTTTGCCGAACTTGTGCGGAGATCGCCCGCGCGCGCTCAGCGGGTGAAGGTGCCGGCCACCACGAGGTCGCTCGGCGAGGACGACTTGCCGAGGTGCACCGTGTACGTCCCGGCGGCGGTGATCCACTGGTTGTACGTGGTGCTCCACACGCTCAGCGGGTGGTTGCTGGCGGCCGGGTCGATGGTGAGGGTGATCTCCTTCGATGCGCCCGCGGCGAGGTCCACCTTCTGGAAGCCGACCAGGCGCTTCGGCGGCTGCGCGGCACCCACCGTGCTGGCACCGGTCGGCAGCGACAGGTACACCTGCACGACCTCGGCACCGGCCTTGGCGCCCGTGTTGGTCACCGTGGCCTTGACCGTGTACTTGCCGCTGGCGAGTGCCACGCTCGGGGCGGTGGTGGTGAAGGTGGTGTACGAGAGGCCGTGGCCGAACGGGAAGGCCACGCACGGGTTGACGCCCGCCACCGGGGCGCACTGGCCGCTGACGTTCGCGTCGTACCAGCGGTAGCCCATGTGCAGCTTCTCGGTGTACTCGACCACCTGCGTCACGCCGTCGCCGCCCACGAGGCCGGGGAACTGCTGCGTGGTGACCGTGTCGAGGAAGCCCTTGCCGGCGAACGGGAAGGTGACCGGCAGCTTGCCGCCGGGGGTCTTCCGGCCGAACACGAGGTCGGCCACGATGTTGCCGTCCTCCTGGCCCGGGAACCACACCTCGAGGATGGAGGGGCCGGCGGCGCCCACGAGGGACGGGTCCATCGACACGCCCGCGTTGTCCTTCAGCACCAGCGTGGCCTTCTGCGCCATCGGCGTGGCCGTGGCCGACGCCGTCGCCATCACGGCCTGGATCATCGCGACGGTGTTGCTGTTCTTCGCGGTGTTGCTCGTGCCGGTGGTGGCGATGACGTTCGAGCGGGCCGCGTACCAGTCGAGGCTGCTGCCGTCGCCGGCCGGGGTGGCGAGGGTGGTGCCGTTGGTGGCCGTGAAGGTGGCGCGGTCGGCGCCTTCCTCGGAGATCGTGCCCGCCATCATCACCACGGCGTCGGCGTTCGCCGCCTCGGTCAGGGCCGCCGCGAAGGTGGTGGCCGTGCCGTCGATCGTCGCGGTCGTGTTGCCGTCGTCCACGAGGATCAGCTTGACCTTCGCGGTGGTGTTGCCCAGCGCCTTCAGCGCGTCGCGCAGGCCGTCGACCGGCGCGACGGTGTAGTTCGGCACCACGTCCGAGCTGCCGCCACCGGCGCCCATCGGCTGACCCACCATCACGCCGCCGGCCACGGCCTGCTGCGCGTACACCTGGGTGGCCTTGCCGATCAGCACCACCGTCTGCACCGTGGAGGCGATGGGCAGCGCGCCGTTGTTCTGCAGCAGCACGGCCGCCTTGGCACCGATGTCACGTGCGACGACGCCGTTGGCGGTGAAGTCGATCGGGGTCTGCTTCAGCGCGCGGTCGAAGATGCCCGCCTTGAACATCTGCGTGTAGCGCCGCTCGAGCGCCTTGTCGAGCTGCGCGGTGTTGATCGAGCCCGAGGCCAGTCCGGCGTTGAGGTTGGTCTTCGACCAGAACTGCGGAATCGGCATCTCGTGGTCCATGCCCGCGTCCAGCGTGCCCGCCGTGCTCTTCATCGCGAAGAAGTCGGACTGCACGTAGCCGGTGAAGCCCCAGTCGTTGCGGAGCACGCCGGTCAGCATCTCCTCGTTCTGGCAGGACGAGAAGCTGTTGACGTAGTTGTAGGCGCACATGATGGACGCCGACTTGCCGTCCTTCACCGCCATCTCGAACGGGATCAGGTAGATCTCGCGCAGCACCTGCCGGTCGACGGTCTGCTGGATCGTCATGCGGTTGGTTTCCTGCTCGTTCGCGACGAAGTGTTTCGCCATGCCGATCAGGCCCTTGGCCTGCACGGCCTTCACCTCGGCCACGCCCATGGTGCCGGTGAGGTACGGGTCTTCGCCGAAGTACTCGAAGTTGCGGCCGAGGATGGGCAGGCGGGCCATGTTCACGCCCGGGGCCTCGAAGACGTGCAGGCCCAGGTTGTTCATCTCGGTGCCGATCACCTCGCCGAAGGCGGTGGCGACCGCCGGGTCGAACGACGCGGCCACGCCCATGGCCGACGGCAGCGCCGTGGCCTTCGCCGAACTCGGGTCGGTGTACGCGGCCGTGAACGACTTCAGGCCGGCGATCACCTGCTCGTAGATGCTCTTGGAGACGCAGTCGTTCTGGCCCACGCCCACCGGGCCGTTGGTGATGCGGAAGGTGGGGATCTTCAGCGCGGCGATGCCGCTCACGTGGCGGGCGCCGTAGCACTCGGGGAGCTCGGGGAGGATCTCCGGCAGGCTGCCCGTGAGCTGCTGCTGCTTCTGCTCGAGGGTCATCGCGGCCAGCAGGAGTTTCGCGCGGCGGTTGGCCACCGCCTCCTTCGCCGTGTCCGCGGTCGCGGCCTTCTGCTCGGCGACGACCGCCTCGGTCATCCACGCCAGGCTGTTGTCGGGCGCCGAACCCGCCGTGTCGTCGTCACCGCCGCAGGCGGCGAGGGCGAGGGCGGAACTGACGGCAAGGGCGAGCGCGGTGCGGCGCAGGTCGAACGACTTCTTCACGGTTCACTCCAGGTCGAAACAGGGAAAGGTGGAGCCACGTGCTGAGGAAACGCCTCACCGTGCCCCGGGAGCCGTCAGTATCGAAAAGGTGCGAACTTCGCTGTGATATCGTTAACACCATGGTTTTCTTGCTTTTTTGGATCCACTCGATACCTTTTGGGTAATGGCCATGGACCTGCGCAAGCTGAGCTACTTCATCGCCGTCGCCGAGACGGGACACCTCGGCAAGGCCGCCGAGCGGCTGCACATTTCCCAGCCGCCGCTGTCGCGGCAGATCCAGGCGCTGGAGGAGGAACTGGGCACCGCGCTGTTCCGGCGGACGCCACACGGCATGTCCCTGACGGAGGCGGGCGAGGAGTTGCTGCGCCACGCGCGCACGCTGCTGTCCCTGGCCGGGCAGGCGGCCGACCACACGCGGCGGGTGGCCCGTGGCGAGCAGGGCCGCTTGCACGTGGGCCTCTACGGCTCCGCCGTGTTCGGCGCCGTGCCGAGGATCCTCAGCGCGTTCAAGGCGGCCCACCCGGAGGTCGAACTCGCGCTGCACCAGGCGCAGACCCCGCAGCAGATCGACGCCCTGCGCAAGGGCCGCGTGCTGATCGTCTTCGAGCGGCTGCTGCCGAAGGAGCCGGACATCGAGGTCAGGCACGTCGCGCGCGAGGACCTGTGGGTGGCCCTGAGCACCCGGCACCCGCTCGCGGCCCGGCGCGCGGTCGAGGTCGATGCACTGGCCGGAGAAACCTGGCTCGTGGGCTCGGCCCCGGCCGCGGCGTCCGAGGCACTGGCCCTGTGCCGCGCGCACGGCTTCGAGCCGCGTTTCGGCAGCGAGGCCTCCGACGTGGTGGCCGCGACGGTGCTCGCGTCGACGGGGCAGGGCATCACGCTGGTCCCCGAATCGATGGTCAACGTGGCGTTCCCGGGCATCGCGTACCGGCCGCTCGTGAGCCGCGTGCCGGCGCACATGGACCTGTACTGCTTCTACCTGAAGGCGAGTGACTCGCCGTTGCTGGAGTCGATGCTGGCGATCGTGCAGTCGGCGGGCGGTTGACCCCGGCGAGTGTCACGACCAAAGGCGCGGGGCTGCACCTTCGGGCAGTGTTCAACGGCCGGTCCGCGCAGTAACCTCCTCGCGGCGAGGTCACTCGCCGGGGCAGGCAGCACCTCGACGAACCGGTGCGAGGTGTGCCGCGAGTGCCCCTTCATTCCTTGAACGAGGTCCCATGAATCAATCCGCACTGCTCCTTGCCCTGGCCGCCACGCTGGGTTCCCTCTCCCTGCCTGCCCATGCCCAACCGCAGGCGGGAGAGCCCCAGATCATTCACACGGCCAAACCCGGCAAGGCCCTCGTCGCCCGCAAGCAGGTGGTCACGGCCACGGTCGAGGCGATCGATGTCGCGCAGCGCGTGGTCACCCTCAAGGGCCCCAAGGGGCAGGTGGTCGACCTCGGCGTCAGCCCCGACGTGCGCAACCTCGAACAGGTCAAGGTCGGTGATTCGGTGAAGGTGGCTTATCTCGAGTCGCTGTCGCTCGAACTCAAGAAGGATGGCAAGGCGTTGCGCAGCGCCACGTCGAGCGCCGATGGCGCCCGGGCCGCCGAGGGCGATCGCCCGGCCGGCATCGTCGGCGAGAAGGTCACGGTGATCGCCGACGTGATCGCGGTCAACCCGAAGAAGCACCTGGTGACGCTCCGCGGTCCGAAGCGCACCGTCGAGCTGAACGTGTCCGATCCGAAGCAGTTCAAGCTCATCAAGGTGGGTGACCAGATCGAGGCGGTCTACACGCAGGCGCTCGCCGTTGCGGTCGAACCGGTGGCCCCGGCCAAGAAGTAGACCGATCCCGGGCCAGAAGAAAGAGGGCCCGAAGGCCCTCTTTCACATGACGTTCGTCCGATCGCTCAGACGTTGAACAGGAAGTTGAGCACGTCCCCATCCTTGACGACGTACTCCTTGCCTTCCGCCCGCATCTTCCCCGCATCCTTCGCCCCCTGTTCGCCCTTGAACGCGACGAAGTCGTCGAAGGCGATGGTCTGGGCGCGGATGAAGCCGCGTTCGAAGTCGGTGTGGATGACGCCGGCGGCCTGCGGGGCGGTGTCGCCGATGTGGATGGTCCAGGCGCGCACTTCCTTCACGCCGGCGGTGAAGTAGGTCTGCAGGCCCAGCAGGGTGAAGGCGGCGCGGATCAGGCGGTTGAGGCCGGGTTCGCTCTGGCCCATCTCCTGGAGGAACATCAGGCGGTCCTCGTCTTCCATCTCGGAGAGTTCGGCCTCGGTCTTCGCGCAGATGGCGACCACGGGGGCCTTCTGCGTGGCGGCGTACTCGCGCAGGCGGTCGAGGTACGGGTTGTTCTCGAAGCCGCCTTCGTCGACGTTGCCGACGAACATGGCCGGCTTCGCGGTGATCAGGCACAGGGGCTTGATGAGCAGCAGGTCGTCCTTGCTGAGGCCGAGCGAACGCACGGGCTTGGCTTCGTCCAGCGCGGCCTGCACCTTCTCGAGCACGGTCACGAGCTTGAGCGCGTCCTTGTCACCGGCACGGCCCAGCTTCTGCGCGCGGTGCACGGCCTTCTCGACGGTGCCCAGGTCCGCCAGGCACAGCTCGGTCTGGATGACCTCGATGTCGGCGATGGGGTCGACCTTGCCGGCCACGTGGATCACGTTCTCGTCGTCGAAGCAGCGCACGACGTTGACGATGGCGTCGGTCTCGCGGATGTGGGCGAGGAACTGGTTGCCGAGGCCTTCGCCCTTCGACGCGCCGGCCACGAGGCCCGCGATGTCGACGAACTCGACGATGGCCGGGACGATGCGCTCGGGCTTGACGATGCCGGCGAGGTCCTGGAGGCGGGGGTCGGGCAGCTCGACGATGCCGACGTTGGGCTCGATGGTGCAGAACGGGTAGTTCTCGGCCGCGATGCCTGCCTTGGTGAGGGCGTTGAAGAGGGTGGACTTGCCGACGTTGGGCAGGCCCACGATGCCGCATTTGAGGCTCATGGTGTGGTGGCGCGGGCGCGCGAAGGGGTGACTGACTGACGCAACCGCCCGCGGCGGTGCAAAACGCCTATTTTACGGGCGCGCGCGCACTTCCACCGCCCGCTTGACCGCCCGCAGCAGCTGCACCCGGGAGACGGGCTTGACCAGCACCTCGTCCATGCCGGCCTGCAGGCAGGCGGCGCGGTCCTCGGCGAAGGCGTGGGCGGTCAGGCCGATGACGGGCAGCGAGCGTGCGGTCTCGCCCGCCGAGCCCGAGCGCATGCGGCGCGTGGCCTCGAGGCCGTCCATGCCGGGCATCAGCCAGTCCATCAGCACCACGTCGAAACCACCCTGGGCCAGGGCCTCCAGCGCGGCGATGCCGGAGTGCACCGTGCGCACCTCGATGTTCACGCCGCGCAGCATCTGTTCGGCGATCATCGTGTTGATCGGGTCGTCGTCCACCAGCAGCGCGCGCACGCCGGCCAGGTCGGCGTCGAACGACACCGTGCTGGTCATGGCCTCGCGCCCCGGCGAGTCGGACACGGGCAGCGGCAGCTGCAGCTGCACCCGCGTGCCCACGCCCGGTTCGCTGTCGAGCATGATGCGCCCGCCCATCAGCGTGACGAGCTGGCGGGTGATGGCGAGGCCGAGGCCGGTGCCCGCGAAGCGGCGCGTGCTGCCGCTGTCGGCCTGGTGGAAGGCGTCGAACACCCGTGCGAGTTCGCCCGGGGCGATGCCGATGCCCGTGTCCTGGATGCGCAGCAGCAGCTCGCTGCGGGCGCGGTCGTAGTCGACTTCGAGGGTCACGTGGCCGCGGTCGGTGAACTTGAGGGCGTTGCCGATCAGGTTGATCAGCACCTGCTTCAGGCGGAACTCGTCGCCCAGCACGAAGGGGGGCAGCTTGGGCGCGGCCCGGTAGTTGAGCTTGAGCGACTTGGCCTGGGCCTGCGGCTGCATCGTGTCGCGCACGTGGGCGAGGCACTGGTTCAGGTCGAAGCCCTCGTTGAAGATCTCGACCCGGCCGGCCTCGATGCGCGACAGGTCGAGCACGTCGTTGATCAGGTGCAGCAGGTGCGTGCCGCCGCGGCGCACGGTCTCGATCAGCTCGGCGCGCTGTTTCGGCGGGGTGGTCTGGTCGCGCAGCAGGTCGGCCGCACCGAGCACGCCGTGCAGCGGCGTGCGCAGTTCGTGGCTCATCGTGGCGAGGAAGCGCGACTTCGCGTCGGAGGCCTGCTCGGCCGCGTCGCGGGCGAGTTCCAGGTCCCGCATGCGGTGGGCGATGAACTCGTTGACCGTGAAGGCGTCGCCCGTGGGCGAGGCGTTGCGCATCGGGGTGAGCTGGATCAGCTGGCTCACCTGGCGCGCGATGACGAACAGCACGACCCCCAGCATCGCCTGCGCGCAGAAGCCGTTGATGTAGAGCGGCCACAGCACGTCGGCCCAGCCGGGCATGGTGGTGCCTTGCACCTGCACCACCACCGCGGGCAGCGTGGACAGCAGCGTGATCGCGATGCTCAGGCCCCAGGCCGTGCCGGCCGGCCAGGTGAAGAAGAGCAGCAGGTGTGCGCCCATGACCCAGTAGCCGAGCGAGGCCGCCGAGTACAGCGAGATGTCGCCCTGCACCAGCAGCGCGTAGCCGATGGTGCCGACCAGGTAGGCGCCGACGCCCACCGTCACCAGTCCCTGGGTGAGCAGCAGCTGCGAGGGTCTGCGCCAGACCAGCACCGTCAATGCCAGGAACCACACCATCATCAGCGGGTAGGCGATGCGGTCGGAGGGGACGAGCAGCCCCGCATGCGCCTCCGCGCCCCAGATCAGCCCGATGCAGACGGACAGCAGCAGGAACAGCCGGATGGCCGTGCGTTGGGCGACCAGCGTCAACCTCGGCGCCGCATCGGATGCCGAGGACCTCTGGAGGGGAGCCGGTTGCGCGCGCTGCATACGAGACGAATTCTCATGGCGCGCACGGGCGCCGCGGTCGTCTTTTTCCCCGGGATCCACGGGCATTCCGTGACGGATTGCCCGATTGCACGGGCGTTCGACGCCGCGAGGAGGGCCTCATTTGAGCAGGCGGCGCAACTTGTCCTTCAGCAGGTCTTCCGGCCGCGAGGCGGCGCCGTCGGGTGCGCTGGCCGAGCGCGGCGGCAGGCCCAGCTTGTCCTTGAGGCGGTCTTCCAGGGCCCGGCCGACGTCGGTGCGCAGCACGTCGGCGGCCACGGCGGACCACCGGATGTCCCACTCGATGCCGTCGAGCGGGCCCGTGAGGCGCACGGGCACCGTCACGCCGCGCAGCAGGGCGAGCTCGGCGCCGCCCTGGCCCTTGGACGTGTCGGCCACCGTGGCCCGCACGGTGTAGTCGATGCGGGACTTCGGGATGTCGACGAGGCCCTCGCCGCCGAGGCGCAGGAACGGGCTCTTCATGTTCAGGTCGCTGCTGCGCGCGATGCCGTCGGCGAGCGTGAACGAGGCCGACAGCTCGGAGAAGTCGGTCTTTTCGGTGGCCGAAGCCTTCGCGGCGGCATCGGCCTTCATCGAGATCGCCGCGCGGGCCTGGCGCAGGCGCTGCGCGAGGTTGATGCCCTTGATGGCGCCGTCGTGCAGCGACAGGCTGGTGCTGCCGTCCAGGTGCGACTTGAGCTCGCCCACCGTGCGGCCCGTGGTGGCGACGTCCAGTGCGAGGCGGCCGCGGCCTTCGAGCAGGTCCTTGTCGGCGACGTCCTTCAGCAGGGCCTGGATGTCGATGCCGTCGGCCGCGCCCTTCGCGGCGATGCGGTTCGCGTTGGCGTCGGCCTGGGCCACGAGGTCGAGCTTGCCACGCCACAGTTCGGCCGAGAACGGCGCCACCTTGAGCGTGCCGCCGCGCAGCGTGGCGTCCATCGCGAGGTTGGTCGCGCGGTACTGGCGGTACGCGAACGTGCCGGCGCGCAGGCTGAAGCGGCCCTGGGCCGACTTCAGGGCCGACAGGTCCACCGGGGCGGCATCGCCCGCGCCGGCCTTGCCGGGCGCGGCGGACGAGGCCGCCGCCGCAGGGGGCGCGGACGGCAGCAGTCGGTTCAGGTCGAGCGCCTTGAAGTTCGCCGAGGCCTCGATGGAGACGGGCTTGTCGGCGAGGCCCACCCGGCCTTCGGTGTCGAACGGGTTCGTGTTGATGGCGCCGGTGAGCTTCCACGTGGCGGCCTTGGCCGAGGCCGTCGCGCGGCCGCCGGCGTCGAGCGCGAGCGGCTGCAGCGAGGGCTCCTCGATCGTGAGTTTCGCGGCCAGGCCTTCGACGGCGAGCGCCTGGCCCGCCACGTCGAGCGCCAGGTTCGAGCGCACCGTGCCCGCGATGCGGCGCGGGCCGCTGCTGCCCTTGAGCGTGGTCTCGAAGCCGGGCACCTCCACCCGTTCGAAGTTGCCGCGGGGTGCGGCGGACTTGAAGGTGGCGTCGAGCGCCAGGGGGCCCTTCAGCGAGAGTTCACCCGTGACGGGGCCGCCGCTCAGCGCCGTGCCGTCGACCGCGAGCTTCGGCCAGTCGAGGTCGAGCTTGAGCGGGTTGCCGTCCTGTTTGCCCGCGATGCGCACCTTGAGCTGCTCGAGCGCGAGGTGTTTCTTCGCGGGGTCGTAGCCGAAGGACTTCACCGCGACCTGCGAGCCGTCGAGCCGCAGCGCGCCGAGCGTGGCGCCGATGCGCACGTCGAGGTCGGTGGCGGCCAGCGTGCCCGCCGCGCCGTCGTGGGCGAGGGCGCCGGTGAGCTTCGTGTCGAGCGCCTGGATGCCGAAGGCGTTGCCGACCCACGCGAGCTGCATGTCGCGCAGCGCGGTGCGGTGGGCCTTCAGGTCGAGCCGCAGCTTCGTCTTCCCGCTCAGGTGGCCGCTGAGCGCAGGGCGCGTGAGGTCGACCTGCGCATCCAGTTCGACGGGCGATTCCGCCTGGTCGGCCAGCCGCCCCGTGACGAACGACTTGACCGCGACCGCGCCGGCGACCCCCGCCAGCGCGTCGTCCACCGTGAGCTTCAGGTCCTCGAATTTCACGCCGCTCACGTCGAAGGCCAGGGCCTCGCCCTCGGGGCCCCCGGTCGCCTCGGGTTCGTCGGGCCTTTTCTTCGCGAGCAGGTCGTCGATGTTCGACGAGCCGTCGGCCGCGCGCCGCCAGACCGCGCGAACGCCCTTCGCCGAGATGCCGTCGACCTGCAGGCGCTTGCGCAGCAGCGGCATCACGGCCACCGACAGCTTCGCCTCGTCGAGGTGCATGAACTCGGTGGCCTTGCCGCGTTCGCTCAGCGTGACACCGGAGATCTGCACCGCGAGGGTCGGGAAGAACGACAGCGCCACCGGGCCCTCGATCACCAGGGTGCGCTGGCGCTCGGTCTTCATCCAGTCGATGGCGAGGCCCTTGTAGGCGTTCGGATCGAAGGTCGCGGCCAGGATGGCGAGGGCCGCCACAAGAACCAGGAGCAGCGCGCCGAAGGCGATCAGGAGCTTGCGGAGGAGAGGTGCCATGGGTGTGTGACGGTGCGGTGAACAGAACCCGCGCGAGTGAAAACCCGGCCATTCTGCCCAGGCCCAGAACCCCTCCGTGCCTCCCTACAATGGACCCCATGAAACGACATGACGTCTGCGTGCGGGGTGCGGGGATCGTGGGGCGCAGCCTCGCGCTGTCGCTCGCCCGCCTGGGCCTGCGGGTCGCGCTCGTGGCCGAGCCGGCCGCGCCCGCCCGGCCCGACGTGCGCGCCTACGCGCTCAACGCCGCCTCGGTCGACCTGTTGCGCGGCCTCAAGGTGTGGGACGCGCTGCCCGCGCACGCCGCCACCGCGGTGCACGAGATGCACGTCGAGGGCGATGCCACCGGCGTGATCGAGTTCTCCGCGTGGCAGCAGCAGGTGGCCGAACTCGCGTGGATCACCGACGCCGCGCTGCTCGAGCAGGCGCTCGAAGCCGCCGTGCGCTACGCGCCCCATGTGACCGTCGTGGGCGCCCCCGTCGAGGCCGACCTCACCGCCGTGTGCGAAGGCAAGGCCTCGGCCGGCCGCGACGAACTCGGCGTGGTGTTCGAACGCCAGGACTACGGCCACCGCGCCATCGCCGCGCGCCTGTCCACCACGGAAGACCACCGCCACGTCGCGCGCCAGTGGTTCCGCTCGCCCGACATCCTCGCGCTGCTGCCGTTCGACGCGCCGTCGCCGGGCCGCGGCTACGCGCTCGTCTGGTCGCTGCCCGAGGCGCGCGCGCAGGAGCTGCTCGCACTCGACCCCGCCACCTTCGAGGCCGCGCTGAACGAGGCCACGCAGGGCGATGCCGGGGTGCTGGCGCTCACCGGCGAACGCGCCTCGTGGCCGCTGATGATCGCCCGCGCGAACGCCTGGAGCGGCCCCGGCTGGGTGCTGCTCGGCGATGCCGCGCACGTCGTGCATCCGCTGTCGGGGCAAGGCCTCAACCTCGGGCTGGCCGACGTCGCCGCGCTGACGCAGGTCATCTCCACACGCGAATCGTGGCGACCGGTCGGGGACGCCCGGTTGCTGCGGCGATACGAGCGGGCGCGCGATCTGCCCACCCGCGCCATGGGCCGGCTCACGGACGGCTTGTTGCACTTGTTCGCCGGTCCCCAGGCCCCGTTGCGGGAACTCCGCAACCGCGGCATGGGTCTTGTCAATCAGCTCCCCCCCTTGAAGCGCTGGCTCACGGCCCGTGCCCTCGACTTCTGAAGAAAGCCTCCGATGACCACGCATCACCTCTCCCGAAGCCTGGCGGCCGTGGCCGCCGGCCTCCTCGCCACGTCGCTGGCGTTCGCCGATGAAGCGGCGATCCGCAAGAACCTGCCGCAGCGCGTGCCGGACCTCCCCGCCATCGACGAAGTCACCAAGACCGACATCCCGGGCATCTACGAGGTGCGCGTGAACGGCACCGACATCATCTACACCGACGAGACGGCCAACTACGTCTTCCAGGGCAGCCTGATCGACACCCGCACCCGCTCGAACGTCACCGAGGCCCGGCTGAACAAGCTCACCGCCATCGAGTTCGACAAGCTGCCGCTGAAGGACGCCATCGTCTGGAAGAACGGCACCGGCGCGCGCAAGCTCGCGGTGTTCTCCGACCCGAACTGCGGCTACTGCAAGCGCCTCGAGGTGGACCTGCAGAAGCTCAAGAACGTCACGGTCTACACGTTCCTGATCCCGGTGCTGGGCCCGGATTCGGGCGAGAAGTCGAAGAACATCTGGTGCTCGAAGGACCAGGCCAAGGCCTGGCTCGGCTGGATGCTCGAGGCCAAGCAGCCCGTGAAGACCATGGGCGCCTGCGAGACGCCGCTCGACCGCAACCTCGCGTTGAGCCGCAAGCACCGTGTCAACGGCACGCCGGCCCTCGTGTTCGTCGACAACACCCGCGTGCCGGGCGCCATCGGCTTCGACGAGATCGAGAAGCGCCTGAACGCCGCCAGCGCGGCCGGCACCGCCGCGCCGAAGTCGTGAAGTCCTGACATCGGCGGGGAGGGCGGGCGGCGGGTGACAATGCCCGCATCGCCGCTGCCCGGAAGCCCCCGCCGATGATCTCGTACCGTGTCACCCCCGCCGACGTCCACGCCCACCTCTACGAGGTGACCCTCACGGTGCCGGCCCCCGCCGCCGAGCAGCGCCTGAGCCTGCCGGTGTGGATCCCCGGCAGCTACCTCGTGCGGGAATTCGCCCGGCACCTGTCCGGGGTCTCGGCACGGCAGGGCCGCGAGGCGGTCCCCCTCGAACAGGTCGACAAGGCCGGCTGGGTCGCCCGCTGCGGCGGCCGGGGCGCCCTGGTCGTCACCTACACCGTCTACGCGTTCGACACCTCGGTGCGCGCGGCCTTCCTCGACGCCGACCGCGGCTTCTTCAACGGCACCGGCGTCTGCCTGCGGGTGCACGGCCGCGAGGCCGAGCCGCACCAGCTCGAACTGGCGAAGCTGCCCAAGGGCTGGGATGTGGCGACGTCCATGCCGGTCGGGGCGAAGAAGGGCGTGTACGAGGCCGCCGACTACGACGAGCTGGTCGACCACCCCGTGGAGCTGGGCCGATTCTGGCGCGGCACCTTCAAGGCCGGCGGCGTGCCCCACGAGTTCGTGATCGCCGGCGCGCTGCCCGATTTCGACGGCGACCGCCTGCTCGCCGACAGCCGCCGCATCTGCGACGCGCAGATCGCCTTCTGGCACGGCAAGAAGAAGCCGCACTTCAAGCGCTACGTGTTCCTGCTCAACGCGGTGGACGACGGCTACGGCGGCCTGGAGCACCGCGCCAGCACGGCGCTGATCGCCGCGCGCCGCGACCTGCCGCAGCGCGGGCGGCCCGAATCGTCCGACGGCTACGTGACCTTGCTCGGGCTCATCAGCCACGAGTACTTCCACACCTGGAACGTCAAGCAGCTGCGGCCCGCGGAGTTCAAGCGGTACGACTACACGCAGGAGAACTACACCGAGCTGCTGTGGTTCTTCGAGGGCTTCACGTCCTACTACGACGACCAGTTCCTGCTGCGCACGGGGCTGATCGATCCGGCGCGGTACCTGAAGCTCGTGGCGAAGACGGTGTCGGGCGTGCTGGCCATGCCGGGCCGCAAGGTGCAGAGCGTGGCGCAGGCAAGCTTCGACGCGTGGGTCAAGTACTACCGCGGCGACGAGAACACCCCGAACTCGACCATCAGCTACTACACGAAGGGCTCGCTCGTGGGCCTCGCGCTCGACCTCACGCTGCGCGCCGAGGGCCGCGGCTCGCTCGACGACGTGATGCGCGGCCTGTGGGCGCGCAGCGGCGGCGGCCCCGTGTCCGAGGCCGACATCGCGGCCGTGCTGAAGGAGGTGTCGGGCCGGTCGATGGCCCGCGAGCTGGGCGACTGGGTGCACGGCACGGACGACCTGCCGTTGCAGAAGCTGCTCGCGCGTTTCGGCGTGAGCTGGTCCGCCCAGGCGCCCACGCTCGCACAGCGGCTCGGCGTGCGGGTGTCCGAGAGCCCGCTCACCGGCGTCAAGGTGACCTCGGTGCTGCGCGGCGGCGAGGGCGAGGCCGCCGGGCTGTCGGCTGGTGACGAACTGATCGCCGTGGACGACTGGCGCGTGCGCCGGCTCGACGACGCCACGCGGGTGCTGCCGGCCTCGGGCGAGGTCGAACTGCTGACGGTGCGCGACGGCCGGGTGCGCCGGCTGACCGCCACCGTGCCGGCCGCGCCCGATGCCGGCGCGGTCACGCTGGCGCCGGAGCCCGCCACCGGGCTGGCGGCGGGTGCGCTCGAACTGCGGCGGGCGTGGCTGCCCGGCTGACGCGCCTGCGCCGGGGGGCGGCGCTCGGTGCGCTCGTGGGCGCGGTGGCCCTGGTGCACGGCTGCATCGTGCGCGAGGTGGGCCAGCAACTGTCCGGGCTGGACGCCCGCAGCGACATGCCCGAGCGCATGAAGGCCGTCTACGTGCGCAGCATGGAGCGGGTCGACCCCGTGCCGGTGGCGAAAGCCGCGCCGGCGCCGCGCCGCAAGCGCGTTCCCGCGCCGGCCGTGCCGGAGCCCGAGGCCCCGGAGCCGGCCGCATCGGCCCCCGTGCCGGTGCCCGAACCCGAGCCGGTGTTGGAGCCCGTCGCCGAGGCCGCCTCGGTGCCGGTGGTGGTCCCCGTGGACGTGGCCGCGAGCGCACCGCCGTTCGAATGGCCGCTGGCCACCCGGGTCACCTTCGACCTGACCGGCAACTACCGCGGGCCCATCCATGGCGACGCGCAGGTCGAATGGGTCCGGCAGGACGACGCGTACCAGGTCCACCTGGACGTGAGCGTGGGGCCGTCGCTCGCGCCGTTCATGTCGCGCCGCATGACGAGCCAGGGCCGCATCACGCCCGACGGCCTGCGGCCCGAACGCTACGACCAGGAGACGAAGCTGCCGTTCAGCAACCCCACGCGGGCCATCGTGCTGCTCGAGGACCAGCAGATCCAGCTGGCCAACGGCCAGCGCCGCGAACGGTGGCCCGGGGTGCAGGACACGGCCAGCCAGTTCGTCCAGCTCGCCTTCCAGTTCACGACCCAGCCGGCCCTGTTGACCCCGGGTGCGGTGATCACGGTGCCGCTGGCGATGCCCCGTTCGGTCACGCCGATGCTGTACGACGTGTCCGAGCCGGAGACGCTGTGGACGTCCTTCGGCGAGATCCCCGTGTACCGCCTCAAGCCCCGCCTCGTGCCGCGGGCCGGCGGCGACCTGGCCGTGGAGATGTGGATCGCGCCGCAGTACCGCTACCTCCCGATCCGGCTGAAGATCCACCAGGATGCGGAGACGTACGTGGACCTGATGATCAGGAAGCCGCCGGAGCTGGGGGGCGGACCCGAGGCGCCAGCGTCCAGGTGAAACCCTTGAGAGGCAGGGGCGCGACGGGCAAGCAGAGAGCCCCGGCTCTTGTACCATTCCGCCTTTATCTGTGTCTTGTGTCGAGGTTATGACCAAAAACCGTCCCGAAAGCCTTCGCACGACCTTCGTGCTGGCGATTCTGCTGAGCCCGGCCGCGGCCTTCGCCTACGTCGACCCAGGCAGCGGCA
This sequence comes from Piscinibacter gummiphilus, assembly GCF_002116905.1. Lineage (NCBI taxonomy): Bacteria > Pseudomonadati > Pseudomonadota > Betaproteobacteria > Burkholderiales > Sphaerotilaceae > Rhizobacter > Rhizobacter gummiphilus. The sequence continues at coordinate 5,188,561 of NZ_CP015118.1, read as the reverse complement.
TGCTGCTCTGGCAAGGGTTGCTGGCGGCCCTCGGGGCGGTCATCGTCTTCGTGCGCAGCCCGGTCAAGGCCATCAGGTCGCTGCTGGATCGCCTGCGCCGCAAATGAGAGATCCGGAAGCAAGCATCGAGTTCGGCGATACCCGCGTCATCCGTCACCTTCGACACCCGCTGCCGGAAGGGCATTTCCTCGCATCTTCGCTGGCCCGACGCTGGGCCGGCGACGGCCGCCTCGTGCCCTTCGAGGTGGTGTCCGAACGGCGCGTGGAATCGGAGCGACTGCCGTTCGTGTCGCACCCCATGGAATGGTGCGACGCGCAGTTGTTCGACGCTGCCCGGCTCACGCTCGACCTGCAGAAGGACGCCGTCGCGGAAGGGTTCGACCTGAAGGATGCTTCCGCCTGGAATGTTCTCTTCGACGGCGCCCGGCCGGTGTTCTGCGACCTGATGTCGTTCGTGCCGCTGGCCGGGCGGAAGTGGTGGGCGGCGGGCCAGTTCGCCCGGCACTTCGTGCTGCCGCTGGCCGTGGCGCGGTCCAGGGGCCTGCAGGCTCGGACGGCGTTCCTCGTGTCGCGCGACGGGCTGCTGCCCGAAGACGCCCGCCGGCTGTTCGGGATTTCCCGCTTTTTCACCCGTTTCTGGCCGGCCATGGCCGGTGGCGGCAGCGGTGTGGCTGCGGTCGCCGCATCCCCGGATCCGACCGCCTCGCGCGAGTCCATCGTGTCCTACCGGGGGGGGCTCCAGGAGACCCTCTCGTGGATGGTCGACGGTGGCCGACCATCTGGCGTGGGTTCGTCCAACTGGGCCGCCTACCGCGAACACCGCGAGCACTATCCCGAAGGCAGCGTGGACCGCAAGCGCGAAGCCGTGCAGCGCTGGCTGGGCACGCTCGCGCCGCAGTGGGTGCTCGACCTCGGGTGCAACACCGGCGAGTTCTCGCGCCTGGCCGTGGCAGCGGGCGCGCGGGTGGTGGCCGTTGATGGCGACCACGATGCCATTCAGTCGCTGTATCTCTCCCAGCGCGGTGCGCGCGACATCCTGCCGCTGATCGCCATGCTCGACGACCTGTCGGGCGGTCGCGGCTGGGCGGGCCGCGAGCATCCAGGCCTGCTGCAGCGGCTCGAGGGGCGCTTCGACGTCGTCCTGGTGCTGGCGCTGGTGCACCACCTGATCGTCTCCAGTTCCATCCCGCTCGCCGAGGTGGCCGGTTTCGTCAGGCGCTGCACCAGGCAGCGTGCGGTGGTCGAGTGGATCGACGAAGGTGATCCGCAGATGCAGCTGCTGTGTTCGCAGCGCCAGCGCGACCCACGCGACTTCTCCATTGACCTGCAGCGCCAGGCCTTCCTGGACGCGGGTTTCGAGATCGAGGAGGAGGTCGTGCTGTCTCCCGGCAGCCGCCGTCTCGCGCTGCTTCGGGCGGGGCGATGAGCGTTGACGCAGGTGCCGAGGTCCGTCGGGACCGGTGGGCCCTCGCGGCCTTGCTGCTGGCGGCGCTGAGCGAACTGGCGATCGCCGAGGCCTACCACCGCTTCGGATTGACCATCGGCCGCCTGGTGCCGCTGCTGGCGGGTACGGCGCTCGTGTGGGGAGTGTCGTGGTGGGCCGGTTGGCGGCCTTCCGCCCCAGGCCGGGTACGGACGTCGCGCGCCACCGTCGTGGGCGCGGCGGGCCTCGCCCTCCATGTCGCCGTCCTGCCGGCGGCGACGGCACATGTGTCCGGTGGTACCGTCACTGCGCTGTGGTCCGGCCTGGCCGTGATGGGGCTCGCGGTGCTGTTCGTCCCGGCTGGCGCATGGGCGCGGTGCCGTCCGGTGGTCGGGGTCGCGGTCCTGCTGTTCGTGGGAGGTCAGCCTCTCATCGCGTGGTGGACCGCGCCTTCGTTCGCGTGGCCACCGGTCGCGACCGTGCCGGTGCCGGCTGACGGGTCGATGCGCACGGCGACCATCGTGCTGCTGATGGACGAACTGAACGCGTCGGATGCCCCCGCTTTCGAACGCGCGCTCGCGGACGCCGGGCTGGCCGTGGACAGCGCGCGCGTCACATCGGTCGATCGCAACACCATCCAGGTTGTCCCGAGTCTGTTCGCCGGGGGGCGCTTCTCGGACGCGAAGCCCTGTTCCATCTCGTCCGTCTGCAGTGACAGCCGGGTCCTGGATTTCTCGAAGGTCGTCGCGACCCGCCCGGACATCGACGTGGTCGGCTTCTACCACCCCTACTGTGCCATCGCGGGTTTGCGCTGGTGCCGGCGCGAGGGGTTGGACCTCGCGTTCACGGCGTGGCCGCGCTGGCACTGCGCGCTATGGCGGCGGGGCCTCTGGTCGGCGCCAGCGAACCCCTCTGGCTGCATCGACCTCCTCGTTTGGCCGTGGGAAGATCTGCGATCGAGGGTGCTGCGCGACGTGGAGGAGGCCCCCACGATGACACTGGGCGGGTTGCTGTTCGCCCATGTGCCATTGCCTCATCCCCCGGGTCGGGTGGGAGGCACCTCGCTGTCGGAGGACTATCGGGAGAACGTGAACCGGGCCAGTCGCTGGGTGGCCGGATTGGCGGTGCGTGTGCGACAAGCGGGCCTCTCCCCGCGGTTCGTGATCTTCTCGGACCATCCACTGCGGCAGGAAAACTGGTGCGAGGCCCACGTGCCGTACCGGCAGGCCGGCTGCGTGCCTGACCCGGCCCTGCGCGACACACAGGTGCCTCTGATCGTGGCCGGCATGCCCGGCACGGTGCTCCCCGCCCTCGCTGGGCTCACCGACAACAGCCGCGTGTTCTCGCTGATCGGCGAGTGGCCCGCCGCACCGCGCTGAGCGCGGTGCGGCGAAGGCTCAGCCTTCCTTGCGCAGCGAAGGGAACAGGATCACGTCCCGGATGCTCGGCGAATCGGTCACCAGCATCATCAGCCGGTCGAGGCCGATGCCGCAGCCGCCGGTCGGGGGCATGCCGTACTCCAGCGCGCGAATGAAGTCGGCGTCGTAGTACATCGCCTCCTCGTCGCCGGCTTCCTTGTTGGCCGCCTGGGACTGGAACCGCGCCGCCTGGTCTTCGGCGTCGTTCAGTTCGGAGAAGCCGTTCGCGTACTCGCGGCCGGTGATGAACAGCTCGAAGCGTTCGGTGATGGCCGGGTTCGAGTCGGACGCACGGGCCAGCGGCGACACCTCGACCGGGTAGTCGATGATGAAGGTGGGGTTCCAGAGCTTCTCCTCGACCACCGCCTCGAACAGGCCGAACTGCAGTTCGGGCAGCTTCCAGTGCGCGGGGGCTTCCTCGCCGGCCTTCTTCAGTCGGGCGCGCAGCACCTCGGCGTCGTCGGCTTCCTCGATCGACAGGCCGGCATGGGCCACCAGCGATTCGCGCACCGTCAGGCGGGCGAAGGCCGGTTCCAGGTCCACCGGCTGGCCGCCGTAGGACAGCGTGGCCGAGCCCGTGGCTTCACGGGCGGCGTGGCGCAGCACGTTTTCGGTGAAGTCCATCAGGTCGTGGTGGTTCCAGAACGCCGCGTAGAACTCCATCATCGTGAATTCCGGGTTGTGCCGGACCGAGATGCCTTCGTTGCGGAAGCTGCGGTTGATCTCGAACACGCGCTCGAAGCCGCCCACGATCAGGCGCTTGAGGTACAGCTCGGGGGCGATGCGCAGGTACATGTCCTGGTCGAGCGCGTTGTGGTGCGTGACGAACGGCTTGGCGTTCGCGCCGCCCGGGATCGGGTGCAGCATGGGCGTCTCGACTTCCATGAAGCCGTTGTCCACCATGAACTGGCGGATCGAGCTGATGGCCTTGCTGCGGGCGGCGAAACGCTTGCGGGCGTCGCCATCGGTGATGAGGTCGACGTAGCGCTGGCGGTATTTCTGCTCCTGGTCGCTCATGCCGTGGAACTTGTCCGGCAGCGGGCGCAGGCTCTTCGTGAGCAGGCGCAGCGACGTCACCTTGACCGACAGCTCGCCCGTCTTCGTCTTGAACAGCGTGCCCTCGGCGCCGAGGATGTCACCCAGGTCCCAGTGCTTGAACGCGGCATAGGCCTCCTCGCCGATGCCGTCGCGGGTGACGTACAGCTGGATCTGGCCGGTCGCGTCCTGCATCGTGGCGAAGCTCGCCTTGCCCATCACCCGGCGCAGCATCATGCGGCCGGCCACCGACACGGTCACGGCCAGCGGCTCGAGCGTCTCGTTGTCTTTCTCGCCGTGTTCGCCCACCAGCGCGGCCGCCCGGTGGGCCGGCTTGAAGTCGTTCGGGAAGGCGATGCCCTGTTTCCGGATGGCGGCGAGCTTCTCGCGGCGTTCGGCAATCAGGTGGTTCTCGTCGGGGGGCGGGGTGGGATGGCTCATGGGGCTTTCTCGAAGGAACCCGCGATTTTAGGGGCGCCGGGGCCGGGGCGCATAAAATCGGCCGTTTCATGCGGGCGTCCTGCCCGAAAAGTGCCTCCATGCCCGTCCCGTCCGTCATCCGTGACCGCAAGCTCCGACTGGCGCTCGTCGGCTGCGGCCGCATCTCGAAGAACCACATCGACGCGCTGAAGCAGCACGCCGACCGGGCCGAGTGGGTCGCCGTCTGCGACACGAACCCCGATTCGCTCGCCCGCGCCGTCGCCGACACGGGCGCCCCGGGTTTCGCCTCGCTCGACGAACTGCTCGCCGGCAGCAGCCCCGACCTGGTGGTGCTCGCCACGCCGAGCGGCCTGCACCCGCAGCAGGCCATCCGCGTCGCCCAGGCCGGCCGCCACGTGCTCAGCGAAAAGCCCATGGCCACCAAGTGGGACGAGGGTGTCGCGATGGTGCGCGCCTGCCGCGACGCGGGCGTCAAGCTCTTCGTCGTGAAGCAGAACCGGCTCAACGCCACGCTGCAACTCGTCAAGCGCGCGGTGGACCAGGGGCGCTTCGGCCGCCTCGCGATGGTCAACGTCAATGTCTTCTGGACGCGCCCCCAGGCCTACTACGACGCCGCCCCGTGGCGCGGCCGCTGGGACATGGACGGCGGCGCCTTCATGAACCAGGCGAGCCACTACGTCGACATGGTCGACTGGCTGGTGGGTCCGGTCGACAACGTGCACGCGTACACCGCCACGCTCGCCCGCAACATCGAGGCCGAGGACACCGGCGTGATGAGCCTGCGTCTGCGCAGCGGCGCGCTCGCCTCGGTCAACGTGACGATGCTCACGCACAACCGCAACTTCGAGGGCAGCATCACGCTGCTCGGCGAACGCGGCACGGTGCGCGTGGGCGGCGTGGCCGTCAACAAGATCGAGCACTGGGAGTTCGACGCGCCCCACGCCGACGACGCCCTCGTGCAGCAGGCGAGCTACGGCGTCGAGAGCGTCTACGGCCCCGGCCACCCGCTGTACTACGACAACGTGATCCGCACGTTGCGCGGCGAGGCGCACGCCCACGTCGACGGCTACGAGGGCCTGCGGTCGCTCGAGGTGCTGATCGCCGCGTACCGCTCCGCCCGCGACGGCGTGCGCGTGGGCCTGCCGCTGGTGTTCTGACCGATGCCAGCGGCCACCATCCACCCGTCCGCCATCGTCGACGACGGCGCCGTGCTCGGCGAGGGCACCCGTGTGTGGCACTTCGCCCACGTGTGCGCCGGCGCCCGCATCGGTGACGGCTGTTCGCTCGGGCAGGGCGTGTACGTCGGCAACCACGTGCGCATCGGGCACCGCGTGAAGATCCAGAACAACGTGTCGGTGTACGACGCGGTCACGCTGGAGGACGACGTGTTCTGCGGCCCGAGCATGGTGTTCACGAACGTGTTCAACCCGCGCTCGGCCGTCGTGCGCAAGAACGAATACCGGCACACGCTGGTGCGCCAGGGCGCCACGCTCGGCGCCAACTGCACCATCGTGTGCGGCACCACCGTCCACCCGTACGCCTTCGTGGGCGCGGGCGCCGTGGTCAGCCGCGACGTGCCGGCCTTCGCGCTGGTGGTGGGCGTGCCGGCGAAGCAGATCGGCTGGATGAGCCGCCACGGCGAACGCCTCGACCTGCCGCTCACCGGCGACGGCGAGGCCACGTGCCCGGCCACGGGCGAACGGTACCGGCTGCGCGACGGGGTCTGCGAGGTCATCGAGTGAGCCTGCCCTTCATCGACCTGGCGTCGCAGTACGCCGCGCTGAAAGACCGCATCGCGGAACGCATGCAGCGCGTGCTCGACCACGGCCAGTACATCATGGGCCCCGAAGTCGCCGAGCTGGAAGGCCAGCTCGCCGCGTTCACCGGCGCCCGCCACTGCATCACCGTGTCGAGCGGCACCGAGGCGCTGCTGATCGCACTGATGGCGCTCGACCTGAAGCCCGGCGACGAGGTCATCACCACGCCGTTCACCTTCGCCGCCACCGCCGAGACCATCGTGCTGCTGGGCGGCGTGCCGGTCTTTGTCGACATCGAACCCGACACCTGCAACCTCGACGTCTCGCTGGTCGAGGCCCGCATCACACCCCGCACCCGCGCCATCATGCCGGTGAGCCTGTACGGCCAGGTGGCCGACATGGCGCCGCTGAACGCCATCGCCGCGCGGCACGGCCTCCCCGTCATCGAGGACGCGGCCCAGAGCTTCGGCGCCACGTACCAGGGCGCCCGCAGCGGTGCGCTGAGCACGTTCGGCTGCACGAGCTTCTTCCCCAGCAAGCCGCTGGGCTGCTATGGCGACGGTGGTGCCATCTTCACGAGCGACGACACGCTCGCCCGGGCCTGCCGCGAGATCCGTGTGCACGGCCAGAGCGCGCGCTACACCCACACCCGCGTGGGCGTGGGCGGCCGCATGGACACGCTGCAGTGCGCCATCGTGCTCGCCAAGCTCGAGCGCTTCGAGTGGGAGCTGCAGCGCCGCCGCGAGATCGGTGCGCGGTACTCGCAACTGCTCGACGGCAGCGGCGTGCAGTTGTTGACGGTGCGCCCCGACCGCGAGTGCGTGTGGGGGCAGTACACCGTGTTCGTTGAGCGGCGCGCCGAGGTCCAGGCGCACCTGCAGGCCGCCGGCATTCCCACCGCCGTGCACTACCCGAAGCCGCTGCACCGGCAGCCGGCGTATGCCGCGCACGCGGGCGACGCCGCCTTCCCCGTGAGCGATGCCGCGAGCGAACGGGTGATGAGCCTGCCGATGAGCGCGGACCTCACCGAGGCCCAGCAGGACCGGGTCGTCGAGGCCCTGCGGCGGTCGCTCGCCTGACCCCATGCACAGCCGGCCCGATGGTCTGCTGAAGGCGACGCTGACCCTGCTGGCCGGCGGCGCCGTGGCCCAGGCCATCCCGCTGCTGCTCGGGCCGTGGCTCACGCGGCTCTATACCCCGGACGAGTTCGGGCACTACACCGCGTTCGCGGCGCTGGCGGCCAACGTCGCGGTGATCGCCTGCGCGCGCTACGACTTCGCGCTGCCGCTCGCCCGCGACGAGGACGAGGCCCGCGACCTGATGGCGCTGTGCCTGCGGGTCCTCGCCGCCGTCACGTTGTGCTGCGTGCCGCTCGCGTGGATCGCGGGCGAGGTGTTCGGGCTCGCGTTGTGGGCCTGGCTGCCCGTGGCGGTGGCCGCGGCCGGCCTGGTGCAGTGCCTCACGCTGTGGGCCACGCGCGCGCAGCACTTCCGCCGGGTGTCGGGCAGCCGGGTCACGCAGTATGGCGGGGCCGCGGTGCTGCAGGTGGCCGGGGGTGTCGCCCACCTGGGCCCGGCGGGCCTCGTGGGCGGGCCGGTGGTGGCGGCCCTCGCGGCCTGCGCCTGGTTCACCGGCCCCGTGCCGAAGGGCGGCTGGCGTGCGCTGCTGCACACGCCGCGCGCCGCGCTGGCCGCGGTGGCGCGCCGGCACCGCGAATTCCCGCTGCTCAACACGCCCCATGCCTTCGCGGGCGCGCTGCAGGACACGCTCGCCGTGGTGCTGCTCGTGGCCTGGACCGGTGAGGCCGCCGCCGGCTTCTGGGGCCTCGCGCTGCGTTACCTGAAGGCGCCGGCCACGCTCGTGGGCAGCGCGGTGTCGCAGGCGCTGTACCCGAAGCTCGCGCACGCGGCCCCCGACGACGCCCGCCGCGCGGTGCGGCAGGTGATGGGCATGCTCGCGGCGATCGCCGTGCCGCTGGTGCTGGTGCTGGTGATCACGGGGCCGTCGCTGTTCGCGTGGCTGTTCGGCGAACGCTGGCGGCCCGCCGGCGAGCTGGCGCGGGCGCTGGCCCCGTACATCGGCGCGCACTTCGTCGCCGCCCCGCTGGCCGTCGTGACCCTCGCGTGGCGCGCCCAGGGCTGGGCGCTGCGCTTCTCGCTCGTGGGCCAGGCGGTGTTCCTGGCCGCGCTCGCCGCGGGACTGCACTTCGGCGGCCTGCTGGGCGGCGCCTGGGCCGTGTCGGCCGGCATGACGCTGTACTTCGGGGCCTACTTCTGGTGCCTCGCGACGTGGAAGGAGGTGCCGCATGGCGCTGCTGCCGCTTAGGGCCTGGACCAACCGCGCGCGCCGGTGGCTGTGGCACCGGCTCTTCTTCCGCATCGTGTTCGGCGAGCGCGCGGCCGACGGCCGGCTGCTGCCGCTCACGCGCCTCTCGCCCACCACGTGCATCGAACACGAGGACCAACTGCAGCTCGCCGACAACGTGTTCATCGGCCACTTCAACTTCATCGAGGCGAGCCACGGCGTGCGCATCGACGCCGGCGTGCAGATCACCAACTACGTCAGCATCGTGAGCCACAGCTCGCACCGCAGCCTGCGCCTGATGGGGGACGCGTACGGCGAGGTGCCCGAGGGCGGCCGGCCGGGCTTCGTCGCGGGGCCCGTGCACATCGGCGGGTTCAGCTTCATCGGCCCGCACAGCGTGATCGAGCCGAACACCACGCTCGGGAAGGGCTGCCTCGTGCTGTCGCACAGCCGCGTGCGGGGCGACTTTCCCGACTTCGCGGTGATCGGCGGTGCCCCCGCGACGGTGGTGGGCGACACCCGCGACGGCGACGCGGTGCTGCTCGAACGGCACCCGGCCTGGCGACCGCACTACGAGGCCTGGGCGGGCCGCGGGGAGGCGTGCTGATGCGCTACGTGCTGTTCGGCGACGGCGAGAGCCCGCACCTGCTCAAGTGGGCGCGTGCGCTCGCGGCCGTGCCGGGACTGTCGCTGTGGGTCGCTTCCAGCCGCGGCTTCCTGCCCGAGCTGCAGGGCCTCGTGCCGCCGTCGCAGCGGCTCGCGCTCGGCAACG